>CANJQI010000021.1 GCA_947476215.1 Betaproteobacteria bacterium | reverse complement strand
GGCGAGCGTGCCATCCGTATGCTTAAGGTGAAGCAGAAAATCTCTGGATGCTTTCGCACGCTTAAGGGCGCGCAGAACTTCTGCATCATTCGCTCCTATCTCGTTACCATGCATAAGCAGGGCCATAATCTGTTCGAAGTACTGCGTCTGACCTTCATGGGACAATCACCAATCCCTGCTTCAGCCTGAACAGTCACCAATTCCTTTGAAAAGAATTGCCCGTTCATTGCCTTCGTTCCCATTCGTCCCGAACGTAGCCCTGAAGAAGGCCATGGCTTTATCATGGCCGTATTCCGGGGACGCACCGGTGCAGGAACTCACGCGTCTTCAATGCGCGGTGCTTTTCCCCGGGATACGTTCTGCGGACTGCTTCCGGGCTACAGGAGATATGTGCATCGATCGGGCTGAATAGACACGTTCGACGAACTGAACATCAAAGGCGTAGCTACACGTACTGACGCGGATCTTAAGGAGATTAGCGCGAAACTGTACGGCGGTACCGTAATGGGGCAAGCGACCGTGAGCTGGCAAAAAGGCTTTCGGGTGCGGGGCGGTTTCGACGTGAGCCGGGTTGAACTGAAGAAGCTCGTGCCGTTGCTTTAGTCCGGCACGAAAGTAAGTGGAAAACTGAATGCCAAGCCTGTATTTTCTGCGGTCGCAAACGAACCTGGACAACTGGCGAACGCGCTGCGCCTGGACACGCCATTTCGTGTGGACAACGGCGTGCTTTACGGCATGGACATCAAACAGGCCGCCACCAGTCTGATCAAGCAGGGTACAAAAGGCGGCGAAACCAACTTCGATCAGTTGTCCGGTCTAGTCAATATGGAGCGTGGCGCGATAAGGCTTACACAACTCAAGATCGCTTCGGGCGCATTGGCGGCGGAAGGTAATGTCACGATCTCCCCCCCAAAAAACTTTCCGGACGCATCAGCGCCGAGGTCAAGGCACTCGGCGCCAGCACGGGTGTGCCACTGAATGTTGCCGGCACTGTGGACTCGCCGGCGCTATATCCTACGGGAGAATTTCTAGCCGGCGCGGCAGTGGGCACCGCTGTGCTTGGTCCGGGTCTGGGCACTTCAATTGGCGCCAAGGTCGGTAGCTGGACCAGCAACCTATTCGGAAAAATAGAGGAGAAAAAACGCTAAGCAATTCGTAATATCTAACTGCTCATTCCTCATTCCTCATTCCTCATCCCTAGCCGAGCACGCTCGCAATCGCCTTCGCCGCATGGTGAATATTCTTCGAATTCAGAGCGGCGACGCAGATGCGGCCGCTGTCGATGGCATAGACGGAGTGTTCAGTGCGCAGCTTGTCCACTTGCGCCTTGGTCAGGCCTGAATAGGAAAACATACCGCGCTGCTGCACCACAAAACTTAAATCGAAATCAGAGCGCAGCGTGCGTACTGCGTCTACGAGACGGCTGCGCATCAGCTTGATGCGGTCGCGCATTTGTCCCAGCTCGGATTCCCAAAGTGTGCGCAGTTCCGGCGTCGCCAGCACGGACGCTACGGCTTGTCCGCCGTGGGTGGGGGGACTGGAATAGTTGGTGCGGATTGCACGTTTCAACTGGCTGAGCGTGCGCGCCGCTTCCTCCGTACTTGAGGCGACGACGCTCAGTGCGCCTACGCGTTCACCGTAGAGGGATAGCGATTTTGAGAATGAACTGGAAACGAACACCACCGGACACTTTTCGGCAAAGCGCCGCACCGCGAACGCGTCCGCGTCGATACCATCGGCAAATCCTTGGTATGCCATGTCCAGAAAGGGCATCAGTCCGCGCACATTGACCACATCAATGACGCTGTCCCATTGGGCCGGCGATAGATCGACACCGGTCGGATTGTGGCAGCAGGCGTGCAGCACTACGACCGATCCGGCCTGTAGCGTTTTCAATCCGGAAATCATCGCGTCAAAATTCAGGCCATGCGTGGTGGCGTCATAATAGGGGTAGGCATTGACGGTAAAGCCGGCATATTCAAACAGCGCACGGTGGTTTTCCCAGCTCGGATCACTGATCCAAAGCTGGGCCGACGGGTTTAGACGCCGCAGGAAGTCCGCCCCAACCTTAAGGCCTCCGGTGCCGCCCAGGGTCTGCACCGTGACGATGCGGCCGCTGCGCAGTGCCGTACACTCGGCACCAAATACCAGTTTCTGCACCTCCTTGTCGTAGGCCTGCAGCCCGTCTATGGGCAGATAGCTCCGCGCCAGCGGTGTCGCTGCAATCTGCTGTTCCGCGCGCCGTACGCATTCGAGAACAGGAACCTTGCCGTTATCGTCGTAGTAAACACCTACGCCCAGATTGACCTTGCTAGGGTTGGAGTCGGCGAGAAAAGTTTCGGTAACACCCAGTATCGGATCGCGGGGTGCCATTTCGACGGCGGCAAGCAGTGAGGAACTCATGTGTTGGATACGCGTAAGCGTTTGTCAGTTCAAACAGGGTGGGATAGGTAGAATGCGCGGGTATTTTACCCGTCTCGCGCCGGTCCCTGAAGCCCGCAACAGGATTAACCCCAAATACATGAATAAACTGGCGATGTATGGTGTCGCCATGGGAAAATTCAAGGTTCTCTTACGCAATTTACATTCCCATGGCAGTTTCCGTAACCAAGCCTGATGTTCCCGCCGCGGGGCAGGAAAATGTCGCGGCGTTTCCCGGCAGCCCTTTCCGTCTGCACCAGCGCTTTGAGCCCGCCGGCGACCAGCCGGAGGCCATACGCAAGCTCACCGAGGGCATGGAAAATGGCCTTTCTTACCAGACGTTGCTCGGGGTGACTGGTTCGGGCAAGACATATACCGTAGCGAACGTTATCGCCCGCCTGGGTTGCCCCGCCATCGTCATGGCGCCGAACAAGACGCTCGCCGCACAGCTGTATTCTGAAATGCGCGAGTTCTTTCCGGAAAACGCTGTCGAGTACTTCGTCTCCTACTATGATTATTATCAGCCCGAGGCATACGTGCCGTCGCGTGACTTGTTCATAGAGAAGGATTCAAGCATCAACGAACATATCGAACAGATGCGGTTGTCGGCCACTAAGGCGCTGCTCGAGCGGCGTGACACCATCATCGTCGCCACCGTATCCGCGATATATGGCATAGGCGATCCGTCCGACTATCATGACATGATTTTGCATCTGCGCGAGAAAGACAAGCTTACGCAACGCGATGCCATCCAGCGGCTGAGCGAGATGCAATACGAACGTAACGATATAGAATTCAAGCGTGGAACATTTCGAGTGCGCGGCGACGTGCTCGACATCTTTCCGGCAGAAAATTCCGAAACGGCGCTGCGACTGAGCCTGTTCGATGACGAGATTGAATCGCTGTCGGTGTTCGATCCGTTGACTGGGCATATATTGCAGCGGGTATCACGTTTCACCGTGTATCCGTCAAGTCACTACGTAACGCCGCGTGCAACCACGTTGCGTGCAATCGAGGCCATCAAGGACGAGCTTCGCGAGCGTATCGAATGCTATCAGCGTGAGAACCGGCTGGTGGAATGCCAGCGCATCGAGCAGCGCACGCGATTCGATCTCGAAATGATGAACGAGATGGGTTTCTGCAAAGGCATAGAGAATTATTCCCGACATTTATCGGGACGCCAGCCGGGCGAACCACCGCCGACGCTGATCGACTATCTGCCGCCAGACGCGCTGATGTTTATCGACGAAAGTCACGTCACGATTCCGCAGATCGGAGGCATGTACAAGGGAGATCGGGTACGCAAGGAGAATCTCGTCAATTATGGATTTCGGCTGCCGTCGGCCTTGGACAACCGGCCGCTGCGATTTGATGAATTCGAAGGCATGATGAAACGGTGTGTGTTCGTTTCGGCGACACCGTCCGAATACGAACGCACACACCAGGCGCAGGTCGTGGAGCAGGTCGTGCGCCCAACCGGGTTGATAGACCCCCAGATCGAAGTGCGCCCCGCCACCACGCAAGTCGACGATCTGTTATCCGAAATCAATGAGCGTGTGGCGGTAACCGAACGTGTTCTGGTAACCACGCTGACCAAGCGCATGGCCGAGGACCTTACGGACTACCTCTCCGAGCACGGGGTCAAGGTACGCTATCTCCACTCGGACATTGATACCGTCGAGCGCGTGGAAATTATCCGCGATTTACGCCTCGGACAGTTCGACGTGCTGGTGGGAATCAATCTGTTGCGCGAGGGCCTGGACCTGCCGGAAGTATCACTGGTTGCTATCCTGGATGCCGACAAAGAAGGCTTCTTGCGATCGGAGCGGTCGCTGATACAGACCATAGGTCGCGCGGCACGTCACATAAATGGCAAAGCGATCATGTACGCGGACCGGGTCACTGATTCTATGACTCGCGCCATCGGTGAAACTGAGCGACGGCGCAACAAACAGATAGCACATAACAAGAAGATGGGCATTACGCCTCATGGCATCGTCAAGGGCATACGTGACATGATCGATGGGGTGTATGACGCCGAGAATGCGCAATCCAACCTCAAAGCCGCTCAGGCCGAAGCGGTTTACGATGCATTGAGCGAGAAGGATCTCGCGCGTGAAATCAAGCGCGTGGAGCGGGATATGCTGGCGGCGGCAAAAAATCTGGAGTTTGAGCGGGCGGCGGAATACCGCGAGAAACTTAAGCGCCTCAAGCAACGCCTATTCATCGGAACAGACAGATAACTATCTGTTTGTACGAAAAAAATGCCGGGGGATACCCGGCATTTTAAGCGTCCCTGTTGAGCCTACTTTCTGGTTTCGATTTTTTGCAGCGGCTCGTTGCTGACTGGAGAAGGCGCAGTCCGCACGCGTGGCGGACGCGGTGGCGCTTGCACCTTGGTTACCGCACTGCGCAGCTTTTCAGGATTGGTTTCAACCAACTGAAGATCCGGAGGCAACTGTATTGGCGTTGTCGCAACCGGTTCGGGCCTAGTGTATTGTGGCTCAGGGGGGGCGGCCGATTGGCTGACCGGGCGTTCGACCTTGCGTTCCTCGACGCGGGGCGCAGGCGTAGGGACGGGCTGCACGAAAGCATCCACAGCCATTTGCGGTGCTCGTGCCTGGGACTCCATGGTCGAGAAGGAAACGTCCGCGACCGAACTTTCCATCTTCGAATTTGGAACCGCGGTATCAGCAGCCGAAAACACTGGCGCGCCGGCCTGCGTAGCCGGCTCGCTCCTAGCGTCGGAGGAGGGGAGTTGCTGCTCCTGAGATCCGGTGCTCGCCTGGTGCTCTGGCCCCTCGGGACGATCTCCGCGTTCACCGCGCTCCCGTCCGCCACGTCCGCGGCGTCTGCGACCGCGACCTTCGCCGCGTGGCTCGCCATCACGGCGGGGCGGCTGTTCGCGCGCCGGATTCTGAAGTTCGCTGCCTTCCGTTGATGGCTCGGCATGATCCGTGCGGGGCGGGCGCGGCGCCTGGCCTTCGCGGCGTGGTTCACGCGGCGGACGCGGTTCGCGAGGCTCCCGTGCCTCGTTTCGTCCTCGTGGCTCGTTACGATGGGGACGGTTGCTGACCGCGCCGTCGCCATTCTGCGGCGTTGGCGCTGCGCCGTCGTGCGATTCGTCACGCCGCTGATCACGTCGCTGCTGCATATTGGGTCTCCCACGACGCTGACCGCGTTCGGGGCGGGCACCGCGTTCGCCGCGTTCCCGTGGCGCCGGCGCTTGAACGGCCTCCGCAGGAGCGGGTTGCTCGCGCTTGAACCAGCCGAAAATCTTGCCGATGATGGACGGCTCCGACGCCGGAACCGGTGCCGGTAGCTCGGCTGATGCAGCAGGTTGTTCCACAACGATAGGAGCCGGTTGCGACGGTGTAATACCCTTCACGACTGCTTCCTGGCGCGGCGCGGCAGGTTCGGTTTGCGCAGAGGGGAGTTGGGCTTCGAGTTTTTCCGGCATAGCCACCATTTCATAGCTCGGTGGCGAAACATCGGCTTGGTTCAGTTCCTCATGCTTGAACCGCTGCACCGTGTAATTCGGTGTCTGCAGATGGATGTTGGGTATCAATACCACATTCACTTTGAGGCGCGATTCTATCGAATGAAATTCAGCGCGCTTCTCATTTAACAGATACGTGGCGACGTCGACCGGGACCTGCGCATGGACGGCACCGGTATTTTCCTTCATGGCTTCCTCCTGTAATATGCGCAGGATATGAAGCGCGGTCGATTCTATGCCGCGGATGTGTCCGGTACCATGACAGCGCGGACATGGTATATGGTTGCCTTCCGCCAGTGCGGGACGCAGACGTTGGCGCGACAGCTCCATTAAGCCGAAGCGCGATATCTTGCCGGTTTGAACGCGTGCACGGTCCACGCGCAGCGCGTCGCGCAATCGATTTTCAACTTCGCGCTGGTTGCGGGCGCTTTCCATGTCAATAAAATCGATTACGATCAGCCCGCCAAGGTCGCGCAGTCGCAATTGGCGCGCGGCTTCGTCCGCAGCCTCCAGATTCGTGCGGTAGGCGGTTTCCTCGATATCCGCGCCCCGGGTGGAGCGGGCGGAGTTGACATCGATCGAAACCAGTGCCTCGGTGTGATCGATCACGATCGCACCGCCCGAGGGCAACGTCACTTGTCGCGAAAAGGCGGTCTCGATCTGGTGCTCGATCTGAAAACGCGAGAACAGAGGCACGTCGTCATTGTAAAGTTTTACACGGTTGACGTTACCCGGCATGACGTGGCCCATGAAAGCCCGCGCCTGTTCATAAATATCCGCCGTATCGATCAGGATTTCGCCGATATCCTGATGAAAGTGATCGCGTATCGCCCGGATAACCAAGCTAGACTCTTGGTAAATCAGAAAGGCGCCGCTTTGACCAGTGGAAGCATTCTCTATTTCGCGCCAAAGCTGGAGCAGGTAATTTAGATCCCACGTCAGTTCCTCGACGTTGCGGCCTATGCCGGCAGTGCGCGCGATGACGCTCATGCCCTGCGGAACCTCTAGCTGATCTATCGTCTCCCGCAGTTCGGCGCGCTCTTCGCCTTCCACGCGCCGCGAGACACCGCCACCGCGCGGATTATTCGGCATCAGGACCAGATATCGCCCGGCCAGACTAATGAAGGTGGTGAGCGCGGCGCCTTTGTTGCCACGCTCGTCCTTGTCGACCTGGACTATGAGCTCCTGGCCTTCGTGTAGCGCGTCCTGTATACGCGCACGGGCGACGTCGATGTCCGGTTTGAAATAGGCGCGCGCCACCTCCTTGAAGGGGAGAAAACCATGTCTTTCATTGCCGTAGTCTATAAAGGCGGCTTCCAGACTAGGCTCTACGCGGGTTATGACGCCCTTGTATATGTTGCTTTTGCGCTGCTCTTTGCCCGCGGATTCAATATCGAGGTCGAGCAGTTTCTGACCGTCTACTATCGCAACACGCAGTTCTTCGGACTGCGTTGCGTTGAACAACATTCGTTTCATTTTTTCTTCTCCCGCGCTCAATGTCACGGGATGGGCAAACTCGCGTCAGGCGCTGGCGCCGGACACGACTACTGAATCATTCGTTCACGAACCTGATCATGTCTGTACTGACTCGTCAAAAATGACTTTCGCGGTTTGCCGTTCAATTTATTATCGCTGCAGCACCGTTTGGCCAACCGGCAAATCGCACCGTGACCTTAATGCCGGTCTCTGCTGCTGTAAAGTTGCGTGTGCTTTGAGCGCGTTTCGACTACCATCGCTGCTTATTGTGGTGAGCGACATTAACCATCGGCTTGTGTTTGGTCGTCGCCAGTGCCGGGATACGATCCGGATGGCGATTCCCACTTGGTTATCAACTGCTTGGCGCTGAGCCACGCGTCTTCGACGTCCCGGTGGTGTTAACCGCGGTATACAGCCTGAGACCGGAACAAAAATGCTCCGAAAAATTGCCAACCAGCGAATAGTATAAGCAGAATGAATGATTTAGGCAAAACTTCCGTGAACAGGTATTTGGTTGCCGAGGATGCGCACGGGCAACGTATCGACAATTACCTGCTAAGACTGCTTAAGGGCGTGCCCAAGAGCCATATTTACCGAATCTTGCGCAGCGGCGAAGTCAGAATCAACAGCGGCCGCATAGGCGCCGACTACCGGTTAAAAACCGGTGACCTGCTTCGAGTCCCGCCGGTACGCATCGCGGAGCAGCCGGCACGCAGCACTCCGCCTTTCAATGCCGGCCTGGAGCAGGCGGTTATATTCGAAGACGAGCATCTGCTGGTGCTCGACAAACCATCGGGCATGGCGGTGCACGGCGGGAGCGGGGTGAGTTTTGGTGTCATAGAGCAACTGCGCTCGCAGCGTCCGCACGCGCGGTTTCTTGAGCTGGTCCACCGACTGGACCGCGACACCTCTGGCTTGCTGCTGCTCGCCAAAAAGCGTGTCGCACTGACGGGGTTACACGAACAGTTGCGGGAAGGGCGCGTGAATAAACATTATCTGGCCCTGGTCAACGGCCTATGGAAGAATCACAAGCAGATCGTGCGGCTGGGCTTGAGAAAATACGTACTGGCATCCGGCGAAAGACGCGTTAGCGTCGATCCGGAAGGCCAGAGTGCCCATACAATTTTTGAATTGCAACAGACATGGACCGGTTACAGCCTCCTGCGCGCCGAGCTCAAAACCGGCCGCACTCATCAGATTCGGGTGCATCTTGCGCACCTTGGTTTTCCCATTACCGGGGACGACAAATACGGGGATTTCGAACTGAATCGCCGCGTCGCCAAGTTGGGTCTGAAGCGCATGTTTCTGCATGCGCATCGTATGGTGTTCCGACACCCTGCAAACGGCGATGTAGTGGCTCTTGAAGCCCCAATGCCGTTACCATTGAAAATGTTCCTCGAAACACTGACATGAGCGCACGCTTTGCATTGCTGGTATTCGATTGGGATGGCACGTTGATGGACTCCACAAGCATCATCGTGCAGTCGCTGCAGGCGGCGTGCCTAGATTTACACATGCCTGTGCCAGACCAAGAGCGTGCGCGGTATATCATAGGATTGAGCATGCACGATTCGCTGGCACACCTACTTCCCGACATCGATCCGTCTGAGTATACGCGTATCGCGGAGCACTACGGCAGCCATTTTCGGCGTTTAAGTCCCGAAACTCCGCTTTTTGCAGGCACCGAGGACGCGCTACGTGAGTTGAAAAGCGCGGGTTACATGCTGGGCGTGGCGACCGGCAAGAGCCGTCGCGGGCTTGATCGCGAGCTGGCAAGAACGCGACTGGCGGAAGTATTCCATGCGACGCGCTGCGGCGAGGAGTCAGGCGGCAAACCACATCCGGGAATGTTGCATGAACTGACACGCTCATTGGGGGTAGCCGCCTCGGGCACGCTGATGATAGGCGATACCACGCATGACATGCAGATGGCTGCGAATGCCGGGGTGGCGGCCTTGGGCGTAAGCTATGGGGCGCACTCGCGTGAGCAACTCATGGAGCTGAGCCCGCTCGCCTGCATCGATCAACCGCGGGAACTGTGGCAATGGATCAGCCTACACGCATAATCTGCGCAAGTACGGCCCTGGCCGAAGGCGGCAAAGGGGTCAAGTTTGTCATCCATCATCGAGGACGCGATGAGCCTGGATTCGTAATTCGATATGACGGCAAGGTTCATGGCTATATCAATAACTGCGCACACATACCGGTTGAAATGGACTGGCCGGAAGGCGATTTTTTCGATGATTCCGGGTTATACTTGATGTGTTCCGTACATGGGGCGACCTATGAACCGGACACCGGACACTGCACGATGGGACCGTGCAAGGGCGACAGCCTGATCCCGCTGCACGTGTACGAGCATGACGGCAACATTTATCTGACCGAAAGCGGAAATCACCATGGCTGATTTGGATCCTGGCAGTTTGGGCGAGGGTTGGGAGCGCAAAATATTGGAAAAAGTGGCGCTCGCAGCAATCGCCGAGCAGCGCGCGGCACGACGCTGGGGCATGCTATTCAAGGGCCTCGTAATGGGATACCTTTTTCTCGTCCTGTTTGTCGGCATGAACTGGATCAAACACGGTGATCATAAGTCGTCGCCGGGGAAACACACCGCCTTGGTCGAACTGCGCGGCGTCATCGCGTCGGATGGCATGGCGAGCGCGGATAACGTTACCTTCGGATTGAAGGCGGCGTTCAAGGACACCAATACCCAAGGCGTCATACTGCGCATCAACAGTCCCGGCGGCAGCCCTGTGCAGGCCGGCTATATCAACGACGAAATCAAGCGTCTTCGCACGCAGTACCCCAACATACCATTGTACGCGGTCATTGAAGATATCTGTGCCTCAGGCGGCTATTACGTGGCGGTTGCCGCCGACAAAATATTTGTCGACAAGGCGAGCATAGTCGGGTCCATAGGCGTGGTGATGGATGGCTTTGGATTCACTGGAGTCATGGACAAGCTTGGGGTAGACCGTCGCGCCTTGACTGCCGGCGAGAACAAGAAATTTCTGGATCCTTTTTCACCGATCAACCCCGCACATAAGGAATTCGCGGAGAAAATGCTGGGGGACATACATGAACAATTCATCACGGTCGTGCGCGCCGGCCGCGGGCAGCGACTGAAGGAAACGCCCGAAATATTCAGCGGCCTGATCTGGGTAGGGCCCAGAAGCATCGAATTGGGGCTGGCCGACGCATTGGGAAATGTGGAATCGGTCGCGCGCGACGTTGTCAAGGCGGAGGACGTGGTGGATTTTACGCCACGTGAAAACATTGCCGAACGGGTGGCGCGAAAATTTGGTGCGACCTTGGCGGAGTCGCTAGTCAAAGCCACGGCGGTGGGCGGCGCGCAGTTGCGCTGATCGCTAGCGGGCGTAAAGCACGAACACGCTCGGTCTTCTGCCGACCACGTGATTCGTGCTTTTCCATTCCGATATGGCCATGCTATGCACAGCTTCGGTTGCAAGCGTCAGGTCGCTGGCAACACATAACCGGGTTTCCGGCCGGCAGATTTCCAGTAACGTCGCCAGCATGGCGTCATTGCGGTACGGTGTCTCTATGAATATCTGGGTGACATCGTTGGCCCGCGACGCGTCCTCCAAGGCCTGGAGCGCTTTGCCGCACTGATCCCTAGGCACCGGCAAGTAACCATGGAAAGCGAACTGCTGTCCATTGAAGCCTGACGCCATAAGCGCGAGTAACAATGACGCGGGTCCGACGTGTGGCACGACCCGGATATGGCACCGATGTGCCGCGGCAACCAGCAGTGCGCCGGGATCGGCGATGGCGGGACAACCGGCTTCTGATAGCACGCCGGCGCTGCGCCCTTGAAGCACCGGCTGCAGCAGTTGCGTCGCGCGCGCCTCGTTGTCGTCCTTGTTGAAGCGCTCGATATCAAGCTCGCGCATGGGACGCGGATGTGCAGCGGACTTCAGGAAACGGCGTGCGCTTTTCTCGTTTTCAACGACGAAGTAGTCAAGCACGACCACGGTTGCGAGCGTTGATGCCGGCAGCATCGTGAGCGCATTCTGGTCGTCGCCCAGGGTAATCGGGATCAAGTGCAGCACGCCGGGAGTCGCCGTCATGGCAGGGCTAGGCCTTCGGCGCGCAACATATTGCACAGACTGATCAGTGGCAGGCCGATCAAGGCACTGGGATCGTCACCCTCAATGCGCCGGACCAAGGCAATTCCCAGGCCCTCGATGCGCGCACTGCCCGCGCAATCGTAGGGCTCCTCGGTCTTTAGGTAACGCTCGATCTGCGCGTCATCATAGTCGCGCATATGGACAACCACGGTGTTCACCTCGCATTGAACTCGCCCGCTGCGAGCACTCAGCAGGCAAAGCGCGGTGTGAAACGAAACGGCCTTGCCTCGCATGATTTTGAGTTGTTTCGTCGCGTTTTCGAATGTTTCCGGTTTGTGTAGTATGGTGTCTGCGGCTACAGCGACCTGATCACTTCCGATGATGAGTGCGGTTGGGTGCCTAGCCCGCACCGCGCGGGCCTTGGCGCAGGCCAGCCGCAGAGCCAATTCGCGGGGCCCTTCCTCCGTCAGAGGACTTTCATCCACTTCGGGCGCAACACTGATAAATGAAAGTTTCAGGCGTTCCAGCAGTTCACGCCGATACTTCGAAGAGGAAGCCAGTATCAGTAGTGGGCTAGGTAGCATACCACGTGCAGTACTACCCATTTCTCGTGCCCGGGAGTCGGAATCGTGCTCCTGGCGCGGTCGAAATGCAGGCGTTGCCCATGGGTATACGCTCAAGCCATGGGCGAGCTGTGCATTTCAATACGAAAGTCAAGGTAAGTCCCTGCCGATAATAGATTTTATGGAGCCTGATTTTGACATTTTGAACCAAAAATACTATCATGGTCGATTAACATTTGCACGGACTGGTGCTGCGGAATCTGCCTGCATGGCAGATCGGCGGCGGAATTCCGTGCCTTGGTGATGGTGGCCGTGACTATCTTTGATAGCCTGGAATTTGCACGCACAAAGCAGGAACTGCTGGGCAAGGTCGAAGTCGTGCGACTGTCGCGCTTGGCTGACAGTTTGTTTGACCATACTGGCAGCCTAGGCTACCGGTTGACCGGAGATCTTGACGCACTGCAGCGGCCGGTCGTCAAGGTTTCAGTCGAGGGGGAACTGCACCTCGAATGTCAGCGCTGCCTGGGCAAATTGCCTTTTTTGATTAGCTCAGAGTCGAGTTTGCTGGTATTGGTTCATGCAGGCTCTGCAGAGGGCGACGCGATTGAGGATCTGGATGGCATACCAGCGAGCGCCGAGACGGACGCGCTGGTGTTGGTTGAGGACGAAGTGTTGCTTGCTGTTCCGTTTGCCCCCCGGCACCCGGAAGGGCAATGCAACGCGGCAGCGGGAACCGCGAATGAGCTGCGCGTTTCACCATTTGCGACGCTTGCGCGGTTAAGGCAAGACACGGTTCAAAATTGATACTACAGGAGCAATAAATGGCTGTTCAGCAAAACAAGAAATCACCGTCAAAGCGCGGAATGCACCGCTCGCATGACTTTCTCAGCAATCCTGCACTTGCGGTTGAGCCGACTACCGGAGAGGCGCATCTTCGTCACCACATAAGTCCCACCGGATTTTACCGCGGGAAAAAAGTCGTAAAGTCCAAAGACGAATAAGAACAGAACTCGGATGTCCGACTGCACCCACGGCCGCCGTCGGTCGTGGCTATAGCACGGTGCATGGATATATGGAGAGTCGATGGACGTAACAGTCGCCATTGATTGCATGGGGGGCGACCACGGACCGAACGTGACAGTGCCGGCTGCGCTCGACTGTCTGCGCGGCAATAGCGACGTAAGGGTCGTGTTGGTGGGCCTCGAGGACGCGGTCATGGCGGAGCTGCGCGCACTAGGGGCAATGCAGCAGTCGCGTCTCACCGTTCACCATGCAGGTGAGGCAATAGCCATGGATGAGTCTCCTGCGGCGGCGCTCAGAGGAAAGAAAGATTCCTCGATGCGCGTCGCAATTAATTTGGTGAAGAACGGCACGGCGCAGGCGTGTGTCAGTGCCGGAAATACGGGCGCGTTGATGGCGATTTCCCGATTTGTGCTCAAGACACTGCCCGATATTGAGCGCCCGGCTATCTGCTCGGTCATGCCGACCATATCGGGTAAAACCTTCATGCTTGATCTCGGCGCCAACGTCGATTGCACGGCCGAACAGCTGCTGCAATTCGCGGTGATGGGGGCGACGCTGGTAAGCTCGGTCGAACATAAAGAGCAGCCCAGCATAGGGCTGCTCAATATTGGGGAAGAAGACATAAAAGGCAACGAAGTGGTAAAGCGCGCCGCCGAGTTGCTGCGAGCGAGCGGGCTCAATTTCTACGGTAACGTGGAAGGCGACGATATCTATAAGGGCACGACGGATGTCGTCGTGTGCGACGGGTTCGTGGGCAATGTCGCGCTCAAGGCGTCCGAGGGTCTGGTTCGCATGCTCAAGACATATCTGCACGAGGAATTTAACCGTAACGTGTTGACCAAACTTGCAGGCCTGGTGGCGTTGCCGGTTCTGAATGCTTTTAAACGGCGTGTGGATCCCCGGTATTTCAACGGTGCGACCTTACTGGGACTGCGCGGGCTCGTCATCAAGAGTCACGGTTCGGCGGACCAGCTTGCATTCAAGATCGCCATAGAGCGCGCCGCGGCTGAAGCCCGCGGATGCGTGCTTGCACATATCAGCGAGCGCCTTTCGATATTGCACGAGGCTGTCGCGTGACGCATACGCGCATTGTGGGCACGGGCGGGTACTTGCCAGCCAAAGTTCTGACCAACCGCGATCTCGAGTCCATGGTCGATACATCCGACGAGTGGATCTATACGAGAACGGGAATTCGTCAACGCCATGTGGCAGCCGATGACGAATGCACCAGCGACCTGGCGTTCGCCGCGAGCAGCAAAGCCATTGCCGCCGCGGGCATTACCCCACAGGATATCGATCTCATCATCGTCGCAACTACGACGCCGGACATGATATTCCCGAGTACAGCGTGCATACTGCAGGCCAAACTCGGGATCAAACATTGTCCGGCTTTCGACGTGCAGGCCGTATGCAGCGGTTTCATATATGCGCTGACCGTCGCCGACAAGTTCATGCGCTGCGGCCAGGTTCGGCATGCTCTGGTGGTAGGTGCCGAAATTTATTCACGCATTATCGATTGGAAGGATAGAGGCACTTGCGTGTTATTCGGCGACGGCGCCGGAGCGGTGGTGCTCAAGGCGGACGATACGCCGGGTATACTGTCATGCCATCTGCATGCTGATGGCAGCCACCAGAAAATTCTTTCCGTTCCCGGTACGGTGTGCGGCGGCAAGGTGCAGGGCAGTCCTTTTGTGCGCATGGAAGGCAATGCGGTATTCAAATTCGCGGTCAAAGTGCTGGACGACATCGTGGAAGAAGCCCTTGCGCACAACAATATGCAGAAGTCCCAGATCGACTGGCTCATCCCGCATCAGGCCAACATACGCATTCTCCAGTCCACCGCGAAAAAACTCGGGTTGAACATGGACAAGGTCGTCGTTACGGTCGATCGTCATGGAAATACGTCGGCGGCATCCATACCGCTTGCCCTCGACGAGGCGGTGCGGGACGGCCGTATCCAGTCGGGTCACCATGTCCTGCTCGAAGGCGTCGGGGGAGGATTTACCTGGGGCGCGGTTCTTATAAGGTGGTAATTCGACAAATATGAAGCTGGCGATAGTATTTCCGGGGCAAGGTTCGCAGAGCATCGGCATGATGCAGAGTTTTTCCGAGTCCAGACCCGTACGCGACACGTTTGATGAAGCATCGGAAGTTCTCAAACAGGATTTGTGGCAACTGGCCAGCACGGGACCCAGTGCGGATCTGAATTCCACCGTCAACACGCAACCGTTGATGTTGACGGCGGGAACTGCGGTCTATCGGGCGTGGCTGGCCGCCGGCGGAACACTGCCAACCGTGGTTGCGGGACATAGCCTCGGCGAATACACCGCGCTGGTGGCGGCCGGTGTCGTATCTTTTCGCGAAGCGCTGCCGCTGGTGCGATTTCGCGCGCAGGCGATGCAGGAAGCGGTCCCGTCCGGTACGGGCGCCATGGCAGCGATTCTGGGATTGGATGACGACGCGGTGAAAGTCGCGTGCCAAGAGGCTGCACAGGGCGAGATCGTTGAAGCCGTAAATTTTAATGCACCCAGCCATGTGGTAATCGCCGGCAACAAAGCCGCTGTGGAACGTGGAGCGGCGGCAGCCAGGGCAAAAGGTGCCAAACGCGCTGTCATGTTGCCCGTCAGTGCACCATTTCATTCCTCGCTACTAAAGCCAGCCGCCAAGCGCCTCGCAGAGTATCTGGATGGGGTAACTTTCAAAACGCCGGCCATCCCCGTGCTCAACAACGTCGACGTCGCGTTTGTGAACGACGCGCATTCCATCAAGGACGCACTGGCGCGCCAGGCGTGCAGTCCCGTACGCTGGGTTGAATGCATACAGCATCTGGCGCGCGCAGGCGTTACCCATGTTGCGGAATGTGGCCCAGGCAAGGTCCTGGCGGGGTTGACGAAACGCATAGACAGCAGCCTGCAGGGCATTGCGATTTCCGACGCAGCTGCGCTCGCACAGGCTATCGAATCAATGAGGATCGCATGAGCATAGTTGGACAAGTTGCGCTGATTACGGGAGCGACACGGGGCATAGGCAAGGCAATTGCGCTTGAGTTGGGCAGGCAGGGCGCGATCGTCGCCGGCACGGCCACCACTGAGCCCGGCGCGGCTGCAATCGGTGAATATCTTGCAGCCGCAGGGTTAAGAGGAGAAGGTTACGTACTGGATGTCAACAACTTGAATCAAGTCGAGACGGTATTTGCCGTGCTGCAAAAAGACCTGGGAAATGTCGCCATACTGGTCAATAACGCCGGCATTACGCGCGACAACCTTCTATTGCGCATGAAAGAAGAAGAGTGGGATGAAATCATGTCCACCAATCTCAAATCCGTTTACCGTTTGTCCAAGCTGGCGCTCCGTTCCATGATGAAAGCACGCGCTGGACGGATCATAAATATCACTTCGGTGGTGGGAATTACCGGCAATGCAGGTCAATGCAATTATTCCGCTGCCAAGGCCGGTATGATAGGTTTCAGCAAATCGCTGGCGCGGGAAATCGCCAGCCGCAACATTACGGTCAATTGCGTGGCGCCGGGGTTTATCGATACCGATATGACAAGCGCGCTTGATGACAAACAACGCAGCACCCTGATCGGCCAGATTCCGCTCGGGCGCCTCGGCGATGCAGCCGATATTGCCGGGGCGGTGGCATTTCTGGCCTCGCCAGCCGCTTCCTATATCACGGGCGCGACTCTGCACGTAAATGGTGGAATGCTGATGGACTGAACCAGATATTTTCCGGCTAGGTAACGGTAGCCGGATTTGGTACAATACGCGGGTTGTAAATTTTAGCTCCACTCAAGAAGGGAATATCAATGGAAAACATAGAGCAACGCGTCAAGAAAATCGTGGCTGAACAGTTGGGCGTCAATGAAGCCGACGTAAAGACCGACTCGTCCTTTGTTAACGATCTCGGCGCGGACTCTTTGGACACCGTGGAATTGGTCATGGCGCTGGAAGAGGAGTTCGAATGCGAAATTCCCGACGAAGAGGCCGAAAAGATCACCACGGTGCAGCAGGCGACCGACTACATTAATGCCCATCTAAATAAGTAACCCCACTTTCCGGATTGCGGAATTCCATTGGCAAGACGCAGAGTAGTAGTTACAGGACTAGGCATCATCTCTCCGGTCGGGATAGGTGTCAGCACGGCTTGGTCGAATATCGTTGCCGGCAAGTCCGGCATCACCCGTATAACACGTTTCGACGCAGGCACTTATTCGAGCCAGATCGCAGGTGAGGTCAAGGGGTTCGAGGTCGCGAAGTGGCTTGCGCCCAAGGAAGCCCGACGCTTCGACACCTTCATCCATTACGGCCTTGCTGCCGGCATTGACGCCCTGAAAGACAGCGGCATAGATCTCGACCGGGAAGTGCGCGAGCAGGTCGGCGTCTGCATAGGCTCCGGAATCGGCGGATTGCCTTTGATCGAGGAGACGCACAATGCGATGCTGGCGGGCGGCGTGCGCAAGATTTCCCCGTTTTTCGTGCCTGGCACCATCATTAATCTGATTTCAGGGCAGCTGTCCATCATGCACGGTCTTAAAGGGCCCAACCTGGCAGTGGTGACGGCTTGCACGACTGCGAATCACTGCATAGGAGAAGCCGGGCGCCTGATCGAATACGGCGATGCCGACGTCATGATTGCCGGCGGAGCGGAGTCCACGGTGTCACCGTTGGGTGTTGGGGGATTTTGCGCGGCGCGGGCGTTGTCAGGTCGCAACGATGCACCGGAACAAGCCAGTCGCCCGTGGGACAAGGACCGCGACGGATTCGTGCTGGGGGAGGGCGCCGGAGTGCTGGTGCTCGAAGAACTCGAACACGCGAGAAAACGCGGTGCGCGTATCTATTGTGAACTTGCGGGCTACGGCATGAGCGCGGATGCCCATCACATTACAGCCCCTTGCAAAGACGGCGAAGGCGCATCGCGCTGCATGGCCAATACCTTGCGCAATGGCGGCGTCAACCTGGATGAGGTTGATTACATCAATGCCCATGGCACGTCCACGCCCCTAGGCGATATTGCCGAAACGATTGCCGTCAAACGCTGCTTTGGCGATCATGCAAAAAAACTCGCGGTAAGTTCGACCAAATCGATGACAGGACATTTGCTCGGGGCAGCAGGCGGCGTTGAAGCTGTATTCTCCGCGCTCGCGCTGTATGAGCAAATTGCGCCGCCGACCATCAATCTCGACAGCCAGGATCCGCAGTGCGATCTTGATTATGTCCCGAACACAGCGCGCCGGATGAAAATCAGGATCGCTTTATCGAACTCGTTCGGATTCGGGGGTACCAACGGCAGTCTGGTTTTCCGCGCAATCTGACGCCCTTGCATTTTGCCGGTATTCAGATACCGCATACACGTCGCCAATGCCATGAATCTGATTAATGGCGTGATAGGCGACACGATATGCGTTACCGATCGTGGTCTGGCGTATGGCGATGGCGTGTTCAGAACCCTGACTATGCGCGGCGCCCAGCCCGTACTATGGCGCAGGCAATACGCAAAGCTTGCTGCGGATTGCAAGGCGCTCAGACTGCCTTGTCCGGCGGCTATATTGCTGGAAAGGGATATGGCCGAAATATCCACGCACGAACCCGACTGCGTCATCAAGATAATCATCACTCGCGGTAGCGGTCCCCGAGGCTATGCCATACCCGGTACGGTATCGGCGCAACGCATCGTTGCGAGCGCACCGTTACCCGACTACCCAAGGAATTACTACGAGGTAGGCGTCCAGGCGCGTATATGCGATACACGCCTTGCGCTGCAGCCCATGCTTGCAGGCATCAAGCATCTTAACCGGCTCGAGCACGTACTCGCGCGCTCCGAGTGGAGCGACGCCGGCATCGCCGAGGGTTTAATGCTGGACGCCAGTAACAACATGATCTGCGGCACCATGAGCAACCTGTTTGCAGTCAAAGCGAATGAACTGATGACGCCTGACTTGGCGCAATGCGGGGTCGCTGGCGTGATGCGTGATCTTACGCTGGAACTTGCACGCACTCATGGCATTCGTGCCGATATTTCGCACCTCTCCAAATCTGATGTGCTGGGCGCGGACGAGTTGTTCGTGTTGAACAGTGTCATAGGCGTATGGCAGATTGTTGCGCTGGATGGCAGGACCTGGCGCAAGGGTTTGATGACAGCCAGGGTCAGGAGCTGGTTGAGCAATGCGCAGAAATAGTAGGCGTCCGATGGCGCGCTGGTTACTGGTGCTTGCCTTGCCGCCGCTTGTGATTGTGGCATGGCTGATCGGCTACGCCTGTTCCGACATTTCGATACGGCAGTTTCCTTTGCAGTTCAGCCTCAAGCATGGGAGCAGCCTGCGCAGCGTGGCGCGCCATTTACAAGCCGCGGGTGCGCTGAATTCGCCGTGGCACTTTGAAATACTGGCTCGCTTACGGCAGGATGGCGCGCGTATACAGGCAGGCAACTATGAAATCACCGGCAACATGACGCCGTACGCGTTGCTGAGTATGATAACGTCCGGCGATTATCGCGCTGATCGAATAAAGTTCATCGAAGGGTGGACATGGGCGCAGATACGCTCGGCACTCGATGCTCACCCCGGCATTAGACACGAAACCCGCGGCCTAACGGACGCGGAGCTAATGGCACACCTGGAAATTGATAGCCCCTCCCCGGAGGGGTTGTTTTTCCCGGATACCTACTATTTTGCAGGGGGGGACAGCGATTCCAGGATATTGCAGCGCGCCTATCGTGTCATGCAGTCCCAACTCGCGACGCTGTGGAATGCACGCGCCGAGAAACTTCCCCTGGCAAATCCTTACCAGGCGTTGATCCTCGCATCGATCGTGGAAAAGGAGACTGGACGCGCCGACGAGCGGCCGCTGGTCGCCGCCGTGTTCATAAACCGGCTCAGGATCTCTATGAAGCTCCAGACGGACCCAACGGTGATCTATGGTCTGGGCGTCCAGTTCGACGGCAATCTGCGCAAACGAGATTTGTTGACTGATGGACCCTACAATACCTATACCCGCACGGGTCTGCCGCCTACGCCCATTGCAATTCCCGGCTATGCCGCGCTGCAGGCGACACTCAACCCACCGCAGGCCAATGCACTGTACTTCGTTGCTCGCGGAGATGGAACGTCGGTTTTTTCCAGTACACTCGCCGAACACGAACGCGCCGTGACAAAATATCAACGGCGGGGAAATCGCTAAATATGACGCGCGGGAAATTCATTACGCTGGAAGGGATAGATGGTGCGGGCAAGAGCACGCATTGTGCGTGGCTCGCTGCGGTGCTGCGCGAGCGCAAGCATGATGTTTGCATGACACGTGAACCTGGCGGCACGGAACTCGGAGAAAAGTTGCGCCAGATTCTGCTCGACAGGAGTCAAGCCATGCATCTCGATACCGAGGCACTGTTGATGTTTGCGGCTCGACGCGAGCATATCGACAAGGTCATAGCGCCGGCGCTGGCGCGCGGATCCTGGGTAATCTGCGATCGCTTCACCGATGCGACCTTTGCGTATCAGGGGGGCGGACGCGGCGTGGATAGTCGCAGGCTGGAAATTCTCGAACAATGGGTTCAGGGCGGGCTGCAGCCGGATCTGACATTGTTGTTCGATCTGCCCCCTGAAGTCGGACGCCGGCGTGCCAGCAAAATCCGGCATCCTGATCGATTCGAACAGGAGCATGAGGCATTTTTTCAACGCGTAAGGCAAGGCTACCTGCAGCGCGCGCTCGAAGCGCAAGCCCGTATACGCGTCATAGATGCGAGCCGGGATATTGAACAGATACAACAGGAACTGGCCATGATTGCGCAGGAGCTATGTCGGTAACGGTATATCCATGGCATGCCAGCGCGTGGGCCGAAATACTCGCACGCAAGTCGCAGTTGCCGCACGCCCTGCTTTTCAAAGGCCGCCTAGGCATCGGAAAGTTGGATTTTGTTCGCAAACTCGCCCAGTCCCTGGCGTGCGAAAACCCGGAAACAAACGGGGCAGCCTGCGAGGCATGCCAGAGTTGCCGCTGGTTTTTCGCCAGCGCACATCCCGACTACCGCGAGATACAGCCCGAAGCACTGCGACCGGCCGTTGATGCGGCGCCGGCTTCCAGCGAGCGTAAACCCAGCCAACACATCGCGGTAGACGAGGTGAGGGAACTGCAAAATTTCATCAATCTCAGTGCGCATAATCACCACGGCAGAACCGTAGTGATTTGTCCTGCGGAGGCGTTAAACGTAAGCGCGGCGAATGCCTTACTAAAAAATCTTGAGGAACCTCCACCTGGCCTGCGTTTCATGCTGATTACCCACAAGCCCAGCCAGTTGCCAGCGACCATCATCAGCCGTTGTCAACAGGTTGCCCTGCCCACGCCGTCCCTTTCTATTGCGGAACAATGGCTTACGGAGCAGGGGGTGGCTGAGCCCGGGCTCGCTCTGGCGCAGGCCAGCAATGCACCACTCACGGCACGCACGATAGCGGATGACGAATTTTGGGGGCAACGCAAGCTGTTCCTGGGCGCTATTGCGCAATCGGCTGTCGACGGTCTGGGGGCTGCCGAGCAGGTTAAGGATATTCCGGTCAGCCGGGTGCTGGGCTGGCTGCAACGTTGGACCTATGATCTTGTCTGCATCAAATCAGGGGGGGCGGTTCGATTTAACCCCGATTTTTCAATGGTTTTAGCCCGCATAGCGACACCGCTGCGGGCAGTTGAAATACTGCGACTCCACCGCACGCTGTTGGGGTGGCAACGTGTAGTCCATCATCCGCTCAACACACGTTTGTTTATTGAAGACCTGCTATTGTCTTACTGCAGGCTATTGAAATCGACTGAACACGGTGCCTCTCATGTTGGTTGATTCTCATTGCCATATTGATTTTCCAGAGTTTTCCGACAAAATCGAGTCGGTTTTCGCGCTCATGCACGAGAATGGGGTCGAACGCGCGTTGTGCGTATCGGTATGTCTTGAGGATTTCCCTCGGATAATTGCGCTTGTGGAGAGACACCCCCATCTGGTTGCTTCGGTGGGTGTCCACCCCGATCACGAAGGTGCCTCTGAGGCCTCCATCGCGAAACTGATCGAGTTGGCAGGGCATCCTAAGGTTGTCGCTATCGGTGAAACGGGGCTAGACTATTACCGGTTGAAGGGCAACCTCGAGTGGCAACGGGAACGCTTTAGAACGCATATCAGGGCAGCGCGGGCTTGCCGTAAGCCTTTGATTATTCATACACGCGAGGCTGCCGTCGACACATTGCGCATCATGCGGGAAGAGGGCGCCGGGCAGGCGGGTGGCGTCATGCATTGCTTTACCGAAACTTGGGAAGTCGCGGAAGCGGCAATGGCACTGGGGTTCTATATTTCGTTTTCGGGGATAGTCACGTTCAAGAATGCAAAAGAAATTAAGGAAGTCGCGCGCAGGGTTCCCCTAAATCGACTTCTGGTAGAAACCGACGCGCCGTATTTGGCGCCGATTCCGTTTCGCGGGAAGTTGAATCAACCCGGCTACGTGAAGTCTGTGGCCGAGGAAATTGCCAAACTCAAGAACTTGCATTACGACCAGATTGCGCGCGAAACGACTTCAAACTTTAATCAATTATTCAATATTTTATAGTGGAATATTAATGTCAGGCATAAGGATAGGATTTGGGTTGCTTTTGATTTTGGTATTCCAAGCAGTTCTGGCGGGAGCCTACGAGGATACGCTGGAGGCGATCAAACGCTCTAACGTTGGCGCAATTAATGATTTGCTAAAACGTGGCGTTGACGTCAATACCACCGACAAGGATGGCAACTCGTTGTTAATGAATGCGTCCAGAAGTGGCGCGGAGGAAGCAGTCCGGTCGCTCCTGGCGGCAAGGCCTAGGATAGACGCGACCAACGCACTCGGTGAAACAGCATTGATGCTTGCAGCGCTAGGGGGGCACACGAGCGTTGTTAGGCAACTCATTGATAATGGTGCAAAATCTAATCACGATGGGTGGACGCCATTGATTTATGCAGCGGTCAGCGGGAAAGTTGAAATATGTAAACTGCTACTGGACCACGGCGCTAATGTTAACGGGACAGCCACCAATGGGTATACCGCGTTAATGATGGCGTCGCGTGAAGGGCGTCGCGAGCTGGTCTCATTTCTGTTGGCGAATGGTGCGAATCCGAGGATGGAGACAGGCGCCGGACTGGATGCGCTCGCGATTGCCCGTTCGTTTAAGCAAACCGAGGTTGCCGACGTTTTGAGTAAAGTCGTTGGGAGCGGCCAGCATTAGATACATTTGATTTCTTTACGGTTTTCGAATTTTGGGCGCCATTCCACGGCAGGCGGTTGTGGTGCAGATTCAGATCCCATGGTTTAAAATGTCATGGTTTAAAATGTATTGGTTAATTTAGCGTATAATGTATATTATGTTAAATAATACATTGTGCTAAGAAGCTAAAGTTGCTCACGAAGAGCATTCGCATATCCTGTTGTTTAAATGCATTTAAATAATTCACAAAAACTCCCGCATAGCCTGTTATAAATTTCTATCGAAACTCAATTGAACGCGGACAACCCGGTCTGAGCTCGCCCGAGTATCAGCGCGTGTATATCGTGCGTACCCTCCAGCGTATTCACAGTCTCAAGGTTGCAGACATGGCGCATGACGTGAAACTCATCCGAGATGCCGTTGCCGCCATGCATGTCACGAGCCATCCGTGCAATGTCCAAGGCCTTGCCAGCGCAATTCCTTTTCATCAAGGACACCATTTCCGGCGTTGCTTCTCCCCGATCACGCAGCCGGCTGATATGCAGACAGGCAAGCAGGCCGATCGCAATTTCGCTTTGCATGTCTACTAACTTCTTCTGAATCAACTGGTTAGCGGCGAGCGGCCGCCCAAACTGCTTGCGATCTAGGGCGTATTGCCGGGCCGCATGCCAGCAGAACTCCGCCGCCCCCATGGCGCCCCAGCAGATACCAAACCGCGCATTATTCAGGCAGCCAAACGGTCCAGTCAGCCCAGAAACGTTGGGAAGCAGGTTTTCCTCCGGCACGAACACTTGCTCCATGACGATTTCACCGGTCGGCGAAGCGCGAACCGAAAGTTTGCCCTCGATCTTGCGAGTGCTCAAGCCTTTCATTCCGCGTTCAAGGATGAATCCGCGAATCTTGCCGGCGTCGTCCTTTGCCCATACCACCATCACATGTGCTATCGGAGCATGGGTGATCCACAGTTTGGTACCGGTGAGGGTATAGCCACCGTCGACTTTCCGTGCACGCGACTTCATGCCGCCGGGATCAGACCCATGATCCGGCTCGGTCAGCCCAAAACATCCGATAAGATCGCCCGTCGCCAACTTAGGCAGATATTTCTGCCGCTGCGCCTCGGACCCGTACGCGAAGATAGGCGTCATAACCAAGCCGCTCTGGACCCCGCACGCCGACCGATAGGCCGTATCTACGCGCTCCAGCTCACGCATGATGAGTCCATACGCGACGTATCCGATCCCGGCGCAACCATAACCTTCCAGCGTGGCGCCCAAGAAGCCCAACGCCCCCATTTCACGCATCACTTCCACGTCAAAGGACTCTGTGCGATTCGCCTGCACAATACGGGGCATCAGTTTTTCCTGGGCGTATTGGCGCGCAGTGTCGCGTATCAAGCGCTCATCCGCGGAAAATTCGTTCTCCAGCAGGAACGGATCGGCCCAGTCGAACTTTCCACCCGTCAGGGTAACTTGCGATGAATTTCCCATTTTGATCAGTTGGTTATAGGCATTAGTGAAACAAAAGCCTACGTGTAGGCAGGCTGCTTGGGCAGATCGGTACTTAACGATAGTGGGAATGCCCCCGCTCTCTTAGGGAGATTCCCAGCTATCAGCTATCCCTAACCAAAGTCAGGCGCGTTCCAGAATCACCGCTAATCCCTGCCCGCCGCCTATACAAAGGCTGACCAACGCATACCGCCCACCGCTGCGCTGGAGTTGACGCGCGGCGGTCAGTGCGATCCGTGCACCGGATGCCCCCAGAGGATGGCCGACCGCGATCGCGCCACCGTTGGGATTGACACGCTTGTCGTCAAACGACACACCCAGGCCCTTCAGGCACGCCAGTACCTGGGCGGCAAACGCCTCGTTGATCTCTATGACGTCCATGTCCTTGATATCGAGCCCCGCGCGCGCCAAAGCCTTTTTCGACGCGGCGACCGGACCTATGCCCATGATGCGCGGCGGTACGCCCGCCGCTGCGCTCGCAATGACTCTCGCGATAGGTTTGGAACCTGCTTTTTCTCCCGCGGCCAGACTGGCAACCGTCATGGCGATCGCTCCATCATTGACACCCGAGGCGTTTCCAGCGGTGGTAACGCCACCCTCGTATAAGCTTTTCATCTTTGCCAGGGTCGCAACATCGGTTCCGGGCCTGGGGTGTTCGTCGTCAGCGAAAGCCGGGGCAGGACCTTTGCGTGACGGTGGCATTTCCACTGGTGTAATTTCTCCGGCAAAGTAGCCCTCCCCCTTGGCCGTGGCAAATTTTTCCTGTGACCATGCCGCAAACGTGTCCGCTTCCTCGCGCTTGATTTCAAAATCACGTGCCAAATTGTCCGCGGTCTGCGGCATTTGTTCATTACCGAATTGTTTGTCGAGCTTGGGATTGGAAAACCGCGGGCCTATGGTACTATCAAAAATCCGCATTTCGCGTCCGAAGGGATGCTCACTCTTTGCAAATACAAACGGTGCGCGGCTCATGCTTTCCGTTCCACCGACCAGAAATACCTCGCCTTCGCCTGCGGTGATGGAGTGAGCTGCATACACCAGCGCCCCCAGGCCACTGGCGCAATTGCGCTGCAGCACAGTGCCGGGAATTTCGATAGGCAGCCCCGCGACCAGACCTGCGTGGCGCGCGACGCAACGTGCGTCTTCGCCGGCCTGATTGGCGCACCCTACCACGATATCTTCAATTTGCTCGGGCTTGAACTTGGTCTTGGCCATCACCGCCTTGATCGCGATCGCAAGCATGTCGTCCGGCCGGGTTTTGGCGAGCGCGCCCGCATAACGACCGATAGGCGTGCGCAGACCTTCATAAATATAGGCATTCAGCATGATTTTCCTCGTTGGTGAAATCAGGATTCGGGTGTCAGTGCGGAGATTCCAAGTTTGGCGCGGCGCGTCAGCCAGATGCTGGGGCGGTAACGTGGATCTCCGTATATGCGGTTCATGGTCGACAACACTTTATGTATGCGATCGACGCCCAGCACGTCTGCAAACTTGAGCGGCCCATTGGGATAATTCAGCCCCAGCGTCACCGCCTTATCGATATCGGATGGCGTCGCCGTCCGGCTTTGCGCGATTGCGCAACCCATGTTGACGACCATGGCGATGATGCGCTGCGCGATAAATCCAGGGCTGTCCCTGCATACGGTCACCGGTATTCCGTCGCTGGCCAGCAGGCCGTGCGCGGCATCGCGATACGCGACGTCCGTCACCGGAGTTCCCATGATAGTTCGGCGTTTTACCATCGGAAACAGGGTATCGACTGCGACTGTGCGCTTGGGATCAAGCCCCTGCTCAACCGCGCACGTTGTGGCATCTTCACCTATCGGCGTCACCAGGCATAGAGCCCGTCCGCTGGGGCTGGTCCCGCTCTCGAGGGATGCGCCCAGTTTCTGCAGCAACGCCGTCAGCGTCGCGTGACCGGCAGGCTCGGCCTTGCTCACCCACACACTGTCGGGACGTACCGTCGGTGGCGCCGGTTCCGCGGCAACGATGGGTTTCATGTCTGCGTCGTAGTTATAAAAGCCCTTTTTGGACTTACGCCCTAGCACCCCTGCCTCATAGCGCGCGCGCATGATCAGATTCGGGCGAAATCGAGGTTCCTGGAAAAACTGGCTGTAAATCAGTTCGGATG
The DNA here is from genome assembly GCA_947476215.1 of Betaproteobacteria bacterium. Classification (GTDB taxonomy): domain Bacteria; phylum Pseudomonadota; class Gammaproteobacteria; order Burkholderiales; family SG8-41; genus PALSA-1004. The sequence goes on along the minus strand of CANJQI010000021.1, from coordinate 16,555 downwards.
CCGGATGCGTGACATCCAGTCCGGTGAGTTCCATCAGTTCAAACGGCCCCATGCGGAATCCGCCGACATCGCGCATCACGCGGTCGACATCGACAAAAGTCGAAATGCCTTCATAGACCAAGTGCGCCGCTTCCAGGTTGAACCCCCGTCCCACCTGATTGACCAGAAAGCCCGGCGCATCCGAACACCGAACCGGCTCGCGCGTCATGCGCTTGCCTATGCCCACCAGTGCCTCACTTACCCACTCCGCCGTGAGCAGCCCTGAAATGACTTCCACGAGCCGCATCAGTGGCACGGGATTGAAAAAATGAAACCCGGCAAAGCGTTCGGGCAATTTGAGTTTGGCCGCTATGGTTGTGACCGAGAGCGACGACGTATTCGTGGCGAGGATGCACTCGGGAGAAACGATACCTTCCAGTTCACCGAATACCTGACGTTTGACGTCCAAATTTTCCACTACGGCCTCGATCACCATGTGGCAAGGCTTGAAATCCGCCAGCGTATTTACAACCTTGATGCGGCCCACCGCCGTTGCAGCATCGCTCTGGCTCGTGCTGCCTTTTTCCACGGCGCGAGCCAGCATCTTGGCGACGAAATCACGTGCTGCTTCAGCAGCACCAGGCTGTGCGTCCATTAACAAGACGTTGATCCCGCCACTGACCGCAACCTGGACGATGCCGCGCCCCATGGCGCCGGCCCCCAGTATCCCTATCGTCAAATCGGATCTATTAACATCGAGTGTCATTGGAATCCTGCCTTTTTCGCCGTCGCCGGGAGTTCAATTAACATGGATGAGGCGCATACGCGGGTACAAGCCGGGCTCGCTCATTTCGCAACAAGTTTCGCACGTAAGCTTTCCCTTGGCGCACCAAGCCAGATGAAATGCGCGCAAATATCGCATCAGGCACGCCGAATATTATATATCAGAGCAGCATGGTCGTTCGATCAAGCAACGGTTCATCACTATCGGCATGTCCGCCTGTGCATACGAGGTGCGACGCATCGCCTGATGCCGTTGCCTTTTCAGGAGGCTGGGTGTCAGCGCCCCTTGAATACCGGTTTGCGCTTTTCCATGAACGCTGCCTGACCTTCCTTATAGTCGTCGCTTGCGTAACAGTCGTCGACCATTTTCTGGCACGCGACCAAGTCCCGTTCTTCCGGATTTCTGAGATACTCGATGATGGAGCGTTTGACCGACGCCATGGTCAACGGGGCATTGTTTCCTATGGCGTCGGCGTAATCCAGCGTGTATTTCTCGAGCTCGGTGGCAACGACCACGCGGTTAACGAGGTTCATCTGCAATGCTTCCTGCGCATTAAACTGGCGCGCAGTAAAAAATATCTCCGCGGTAAAAGATGGGCCCACGATGTCTGTCAGGCGTTTCACGCCCGCATACCGATAGCCCAGACCGAGTTTTGCCGCGGGCACGGCGAAACGGGCATCGTCTGCGGCAATGCGTATGTCACAGCTGACTGCAATTGCCGTTCCGCCGCCTATACAATATCCGCGGATCATGGCTATGGTCGGCTTCGAACATTCCTGCAGGACTTTGGTTGCATTATCTGCAGCCGCGTTGTACTCCATCACCGATTCCGGGCTGGAGCGTTTCTCCTTGAATTGCGAAATGTCGGCGCCTGCGACGAATGCCTTGTCGCCTTCTCCTTTAAGGATAATGACGCGGATCTCCGGATCCGAGACGTATGCAGCCAGCACTTTGGGCACAGCCTGCCACATCTCCAGTGATACGGCATTTCGACGCGCCGGGTTGTTGAAAACAATCCAGCCTATATGCCTGTCTTTTTTTGCAATGATTTTATCGGTCAGCGTTTCCATGCGGCGATCCTGTCGGAAATGTAGTGATTGAGTCGAATGATCCGTCCATTTTAGATGAAAGACCGGTGCAACGAAATATTCGTTGCACCGCAAGTTCGGCAAGGTCTGCTAGACTTCCGGGTTCATGGCCTTTATTCTTATCCGAGGCTGCTTAATCTACTAATCGGGAGGGATGTTCGTGGCAAAAGAACCGACCATAATGGCCGTTGGTGACATATTCATTGGCATGCCGGATGATTATCCGCGCATACACAATGTCGTACCCATAACCACGAAACGCACGGACCTGTATTCCTGGATGGAAGATGTAGCGCCCGTTCTTCAGGATGGCGCCTTCACGCTGGGAAATCTCGAAGGCCCGATTTGTGACGGCGGCGAAGTCGATGCCAGCAAAGCGGGAACCGGTGGCGCCGTGTTCAAAATGCCGTTGTCGGTCGCGCCTGCGCTCAAGCGTGCAGGCTTTGATGCCCTTGCGCTGGCCAACAATCACACCATGGATTTGGGCGCGACGGGTCTTATACAAACTATAGATAACCTTGATAAGGCTGGGGTTGCGTGGGCCGGTGGCGGGCGCAATATCGCGGAAGCGCGCAGACCCGCCATACTCGAGAGCGACGGAATCAAACTGGCGTTTCTTTCCTACACGTCGAGCTTCATACCGGGCACTTCGCCGGCCGGGCCCAGCAAGCCCGGGCTTTGCACGGTGACCGTCAATACCGCATACGAAATTCCAGGCAGCATTCGTTATGCGCCGGGCGTACCGCCGCGGATCATTACGACCCCGGACCGCCGCGATGTCGAGCAGATGCGCGAAGACGTCAAAAAAGCCAAAGAACAGGCTGATCTGGTTGTTGTCAGCTGGCACTGGGGACTCACGCGGTATGCCAATGCATTTGGAATGGGCATAAGGATAGAAGAGGCGCCTTTTTTCGTGCTCAACTATCAGGAAGACATGGGGCGTGCCGCCATAGACGCCGGCGCTGATCTGGTCATGGGACACCACGCGCACAGACTGCAGGGCATGGAACTCTACAAGAACCGGCTGATCTGCTACAGCTTGTGCAATCTGGTAATGAGCTTCGGTGAAGGTGCTAATTTCGGTTCGGAGTCGGTCATCGTAAAAGGCCATATAAATCCCAAGACCAAGCAGATAAGCCGTTTCAGCTTTGTCCCCATTGTGCTACCCGATGCGACCATGCAGCCCAGCCGCGTTCCGATCGGCCAAGCTGGCAACTATGTAACGCTGCTCACCGATCTGTCGCAAAAATACGGCACAAAGTTCGCCATTGACGGCGACGAGATCGCGATCCGCGCGTCGTAGTCGCAATCGAGGCGGAGATATGCGGCAGTTCCTGTTTCTCCTGGCGATCCTCGGTATTCAGCCGAGCGCGCCAGCGTACGCACAACCCTACCCCACTCGAGCGGTCAGGATAGTCGTAGGGTACGCACCCGGGGGGGCGGTCGATGTCTCTGCGCGCGCGATTGCCAGAAAACTCACCGATGCGCTGGGGCAACAGGTGATAGTCGAGAATCGGGCTGGCGCATCCGGTAACACCGCTGCCGGCATGGTGGCAAAATCACAGCCTGACGGATACACGTTGTTCATGGCGAGTTCCACCATTGCGTTCCCCAGCCTGTTCATCAATCTGCCGTTTGACATCAAAAAAGATCTCGCTCCAATCAGCCTAGTTGCCATGGGGCCGTCCGTACTGGTCGTCCACCCGTCGGTACCAGTGAGGACCGTGAAGGAACTGGTGAGCTTTGCCCGCGCCCGGCCGGGACAATTGGCATACGGGTCGGCAGGCTACGGCACTGTCACGCACCTGGGTATGGAAATTCTGAATTTCAAGACCGATACCAGCATGGTGCACGTCCCGTATAAGGGCGGAGTGCCGTCCATCATCGGAATGTTGAGCGGCGAAGTACACGCCTTGTTCTCTTCAATTCCTGGTGTCCTGGCGCAGATCAGCGCACGCAAGGTCAGGGCGATCGGCATTTCGACGCTGAAACGCAGTTCTTCGCTTCCCGACGTACCGACTATCGATGAGGCAGCGCTTCCCGGGTACAACACGGGTTCATGGTACGGTCTTTTGGGTCCGCCCGGCATATCCAGAAACATTTCAGATCTTCTCAGCTCGGAAATTGCCAAAGCCATGCAAAACAATGAAATCCGGGACGGATTCGTACGTTCCGGTTTTGATCCGGAGGGCAGCAGCCCGGAGGCATTTGCCGGTTTCATACGCTCCGAAATCGTCAAATACGAGGACATCATCAAACGCGCAAATATCAAACCCCAGGCGGACTAACAACCATACTGGTTTGGCTTAGAGCCACCCGTTTATCGTGGCGAGAATCTAAGGCTTTGCAGAAAGCCTTCGCCCTCCTCGCGAAACGCCGATCCGATCTCCTCAGGCAACCCGCGCTCCGAATAGCTCACGTCAACGGAAAGCGCGGGATTGTCCGGATGCAGGCAACTGACGCCATGTGTCACTACCGACAGCGATTTCCCGCTTGCGAAAAGCGCATTTCGATCCTCCGCCTTGGTGTAGTGTCGCACGCAGAACCTGCCGAGACCGCTGTCCAGTTGCGCGCGTTTCTCAATGACCGTGTGGCGATCATCGCCACGCAGGGACAACGAGTTTGCGACGAACTCGTGAAACGCTTCCAGGCTGGAAAATTTTTCATTCAGAGTGGTGGAAATCGCGGTCGCGATGAATGAATGAGTGCGTGACGCTATTTTCTTGCCAAAATAGACGTAGTATGTATCCCGCTTGAGCTCGAACCAGTCCTTGCCCTGCGGGGCAACCACGCGGTATCGGTCCATCTGATAAAGAGTGTCCGGCGTGGTAATCGGCACGGCGTGCAACTGCGCACAGGCATTGCCTGCAAGGAATCCGCTTGCCGCAAATGCCGCTGCAAAAATCAGAAATACAGCCGCCATTTCAGTTCCGCACCGTCATGACCATCCGTGCGCCAACCCGGGGCGCGCCCGCACTTCGGTCAATGAGTTTTGCTGAGGCGGTGCTTGGGTATGGGCAACGCAATGACGTCTATGCCTTCCTCGCGCAACTCCTTGACTTCGTTGTGGGAAGCGTTGCCTCGTATCTTGCGCTCGGGTGTCTCTTTGTAATGAATCTTACGGGCTTCCTCGGGAAAAGCATTGCCCACATCCTCGGTGTTGGCGATCAGGTGTTCCACGATCTGCGCCACTTCGCGTGCGACGTTGGTATATTGTTTCTCAACCTCCCTCGCCTGCGCCCGATGTTCATCCTTTTCAGTTCGCTGTGTGCTGCCGGTATTGACGTAGGGAGCGTGCAATGCCTTGTTGATTTGGGTGCACCCGCATACAGGACAGTTCAGCATCGTGGAGCGCTGCTGCTGATCGAAGTCCGCGCTTGATCCAAACCAGCCTTCGAACTTATGGGCGTTGCTGCAGGTTAAGTTGAAAACGATCATGCTGCCACTAGCCTGTCATGAAAATTGAAATACGGACCACCATAATTCATTCGAAGATGTCCGACAATTCGAATATGACTTGCGCGCCTGATATCTGGTGCCCGGAGCCGGAATCGAACCGGCACGACTTGTTTAAGGTCGAGGGATTTTAAGTCCCTTGTGTCTACCAATTTCACCATCCGGGCCGATAACGCTCCCGCATATTGTGCCTGACTTGCCACAGTTTGGGCGCACGTTCCCATTCCTGGGATCCAAGAAATAAAATTCGGCGACACGGAGATATTGACCATGTATGGAGGCGGGGGTCGGAATCGAACCGGCGTCCACGGCTTTGCAGGCCGCTGCATAACCACTCTGCCACCCCGCCGGGTGTGTTGCCGTGAAAAGAAAAACGGGAAAACGAAGTCCCGTTTCAGACGCAATTCCAAATTCGCGTCGGATCCGGAAATTACTTCGCTTTCCCGAAAACTGGAGCGGGAAAGGAGGCTCGAACTCCCGACCTCAACCTTGGCAAGGTTGCGCTCTACCAACTGAGCTATTCCCGCACTAAACGAAACAGCATTATATGTTTTTGTGTGCGCCGGGTCAAATTAAACATGCCGTGCTACCTGTTGTTTTATAGGCGATTATTGATCTGGGGCCAGGCCATTCTCAGGTAATAGAACATGGAAATCAGGGTCAGCACAGCCGCCACGTAAATTAGCCAGGTTCCCCATATGTGCGGTTCGTAGGCGTATATGGGATCGTCGTACAGCAGCATGGGAATTGCGATCATTTGCGATGCGGTCTTGATCTTGCCCACTAGCGAGACTGCTACGCTGCGCGAGGCTCCTATCTGAGCCATCCACTCGCGCAGCGCCGAAATGGTGATTTCGCGTCCAATTATTATTAGCGCGATAATGGCGTCCAGACGGCCTAACTGGAGCAGCACGATCAGCGCGGCGGCCACCATCAATTTGTCGGCGACCGGATCCAGGAACGCGCCAAACGCGGACGTCTGGTTTAATTTGCGTGCCAGCCAGCCGTCAAACCAGTCGGTGACTGCCGCCAATGTAAAAAGAACGGTTGCGACTAAATTTTGGTTCGGCAGCGATACCCAGCTCTTTTCGAAATAAAAAATCCCGACGAACAGTGGTATCAGCACGATGCGCAACCACGTCAGCAGATTCGGTATATTCATTGGCATGGTGCGGACCTGGTTTCAATGCAATTCATCATATATGCGCCTGGCCATGGCTGGGCTTATACCATCTACCTGGGCGAGATCGTCCACGCTTGCCGAGGTCAATCCCTTCAATCCGCCGAAGCGAGCCAGCAGACGTTGTCTGCGCTTGGCACCGATCCCGTCAATTTTTTCGAGCGTCGATGACTTGCGCGTTTTTCCGCGACGCGCGCGATGTCCGTGTAAGGCAAAACGATGGGCCTCATCGCGAATCTGCTGAATCAAGTGCAAGGCTTGATGCTCAGGCTCCAATTGTATAGGGTTTGGGCGATCTGGAATGATCAGTTGTTCCAAGCCAGGTTTGCGCCCTTCTCCTTTCGCAACACCCACCAGTGTCACATCGCCAAGGCCGATCTCCGCGAATACCTCACAGGCCACCGCCAGTTGTCCCTTTCCGCCATCGATTAAAACGAGGTCAGGAAGCTTGCCCTCCCCCGCTACCACGCGTTTGTAGCGCCGACGTAACGCCTCCCGCATCGCGGCATAGTCGTCGCCCGGCTTGATTCCGTCTATGTTGAAGTGGCGATACTCTGACTTTTGCATCGTCGACTGATCATAAACCACACACGACGCTACTGTCGCTTCCCCCATGGTGTGGCTGATGTCGAAACATTCGATGCGCTGGATGGCCTCATTGTTGAACACCTGCTGAAGCGCCTGCAGGCGCGCACCCTGGGTAACCTGCAGGCTCAGTTGCTGCAAGGCACCCATCCGCGCGTTTTTCAGCGCCATGTCGAACCAGACTCTGCGTTCGCCTGCAGGATTCGCCACGATCTGAACCCGCTGGCCTGCGCGCTCGGAAAGCATCGATTCCATGCCGTCCGTTTCATGCGTCATGCTGACCACGATACTCAAGGGAACGTCACAGTTCAGGTAGTGTTGGCTCACGAAAGCCTCGATGATCTGGTGGATATCGTGACCGTCGGCATTCTTGGGGAAAAAGTTCTTCCCGCCCAAGTGATGGCCGCCACGGATCATCACCAGATTCAGGCACGCAATTTCCTTCTCGATCACGCACGCGATAACATCGACGTCACGCGCCATGTGATTGGTGACGAACTGCTTTTCCCGCACGCTACGCAATGCGCCGATCTGATCCCGTATGGTCGCCGCTTCTTCATAGTGCAGGCGATCGGCGGCGGCGGACATGCGAGTAATCAACCGTTCGATCGCGTCGTCATCCTTGCCGCGCAGAAACAACTCGGCATTTTTTACGTCCTCCGTGTAAACCTCGGCGCTGACCAGATTGACGCACGGCGCCGTGCAGCGTCGGATCTGGTGGAGCAGGCATGGGCGCGTGCGATTTTCGAATACGCTGTCGGCGCATGTGCGTATCCGAAAAACTTTCTGCAGCAACTGTATGCTCTCACGCACCGCACCGGCGTTTGGAAACGGGCCAAAGTATCTGTGCTGCGGCGCGAGACTGCCGCGATGGAACGCGAGACGCGGAAAGGCGTGACCGGTAAGCATCAAATAGGGATACGATTTATCGTCACGAAACAGGATGTTATAGCGCGGGCTCAATGACTTGATCAGATTGTTTTCGAGCAGTAACGCCTCGGCTTCCGAGCGCGTGACGGTCGTTTCCAGTGAACTCACCTGCCCCAGCATCAACTGAATGCGCGGCGAAAGTCCGGACTGCTTCTGAAAATAAGATGCAACGCGCTTCTTGAGATCGCGCGCCTTGCCGACATACAACGCTGCTCCCTCCGCGTTCAGCATGCGATAGACGCCGGGCAAATGCGGCAGACCTGCGACTATCTGTTGGGCGTCGAACACCATCTTGAATTTTTAGTACTGGTGAGCACGCGACCTGCTTCGACTTTTGCCGGATTCAATATCAGGCGCAAGGCCGGCGCCCGCGTTGGTACCGTTCGAATGTTCGGCGATGGTGGAAAATACTTGAACAAACATGGCCTCGGTCAGCCGTTTTGTCTGAGTATTATATCGACTGCAGTGATAGCTGTCGTAAAGCGCCAGTTTGCTGGGCAGTTCGTGTCGGGCGCCATGGGTGAACGGAAATTCGGATTTCCTGAGGTTCATCGCAAGCAATACGGAGTAGTGTGCAACGGTACCCAGCGCAAGTATGGCGGCGCCGGCCGCCAAGGCGTTGAGTTCGCTCTTCAGATAACCGTTGCATTGCCTGATTTCTGAAAGCTCAGGTTTGTTCTTCGGCGGCAGGCACTTGACCGCGTTGGTGATACGGCACCCATTCAGCTTCAGTCCATCATCGGTGTGAACTGACAGGCTGGCGGTTGCGTATCCAAACTTGTGCAGCGTCTGATAGAGCAAAATACCTGCATGGTCTCCGGTGAATGGCCGGCCGGTGCGGTTTGCGCCATGCATGCCGGGCGCGAGCCCTACGATCAGCAGTTTCGGATTGGTGTCGCCATATGGCGCCACCGGTCGCGCGTGATAGTCAGGGTGAACCTGCCTTACATCAGCAAGAAAAGCTGACAGCCTCGGGCAGGCCTGGCACGAAAAAGAAAATTTCATCGGCGGCAATTGCTCATGCCATGTGCAAGCGCTGCGTGTAGTGATCGCAATATGTTAGCGGGACAACGGGAGTTCTCCATCGTTGAAACCGATGCCGCGTACATCGGCAACTGCATCGAGGTATGCCCTGTCATGTTGCAGCTTAGCCGGAGACTCGGGCCCGCCCTTGCCATGCACCCGGGCAAGGCGTGCCAATGCCACCGCTGGCATTTCAAATCTGAGCTCGGCGAGCAGTTGATCGGCCGCCTTCGGATTGTTGCATACCAACACCATGTCGCACCCTGCGGACAAGGCGGCCGAGGCGCGCTCCGTAATCCCACCCGCGACGCTCGCACCTTCCATAGACAGGTCGTCGCTGAATATCATGCCGTCGAAACCCATCCGAGCGCGCAATATGCTCTTCAACCAAATGCGTGAAAACCCCGCCGGATGGCTGTCAATCGCTGGATAAATGACATGCGCCGGCATGATGGCTCCCAGCCCATTTTCAATCAAATGCCGGAACGGCTGAAGATCCGCTGCATCAAGCTCATCAAATGATCTTTCATCAACAGGTATCTCATGGTGCGAGTCGGCCTTAACATGACCATGACCCGGAAAGTGCTTGCCTACCGAGGACATGCCGCCTTGCGCGAGGCCGCGAACCAGGCTCAACGCGAGCGAACCGATGGCGCGAGGCAGTTTGTGGAATGCTCGGTCGCCGATGACGCTACTGTTGCCGTGATCGACGTCGAGCACCGGAGTAAAACTCAAATCGATGCCATGGGCGCGCAGTTCCGAGGCCAGCACGTAACCGACCTGGCGCGCCATGCAAATCGCGAGCTTGGTATCGCGGTCCCAGATCCTCCCCAGTTCGCGCATGGTGGGCAAAATGGTGAAACCATCACGCAACCGCTGAACCCGGCCCCCCTCCTGGTCGATGGCAATCAATAGCGGCGGTTGACGAAGTGCATGGATTTCACTGGTCAGGCGTGCGACCTGTTGCGGCGACATGCAGTTGCGGGCGAAAAGTATAACGCCACCAACCTGCGGATGCCTGAGCCGCGCACGGTCTTCGTCCGTCAATGCCGGACCGCTTACATCCAGCATGACCGCGCCCAGTGGCAACTGAAGCGCAGTCATAATTGTTTTTCCAGTACAACGCATGCGCAGACGAAGTGCTTTTCGTCGCTTATAGCCACATGCTGAGAAAAATATCCTTCTGATACCATGGGTTGCATTATTTTCGCCTGAATCTCAAAATGATCGCACACCCTTCACGGTGCCGGAATCCCCGGCAATTGCCGACAGATAATTGCTCACCGTTGCAGCCAACCCGGATTCTATCGCGTCGGCAATCAGGGCATGCCCTATGGATACTTCAAGAACATTGGGCACCGCAACCAGAAATTGCGGCAGGTTGCTCTGATTCAGATCATGTCCCGCGTTTACGCCCAGCCCGGCGTTCTGGGCGGCGCGCGCCGCCGCCGCGTAGATTGACGCAATATCGGACTCGTCGGGACCTGAATACGCGGCCGCATAGGGCTCGGTATACAGTTCAATGCGATCCGCGCCCAGCGCCCGGACCAACTGCATGTCGTCAGGCACGGGATCCATGAAAAGACTGACGCGTACACCCCACGCGTGCAGTTTTTCTATTACCGGTCTGAGGCTATGGCCGTCGCGCTTGATATCCCATCCATGATCCGAGGTAAAGGCAGCGGGATCATCCGGCACCAACGTGCACTGATGCGGGCGAACCACGCTTACGAGCTCCAGCAGTCCCTCAAATGGATTTCCTTCGATATTGAACTCGGCATCGGATCGCTGCTTGAGCAGGTGCGACAAATCATGAACATCACCAACCCGAATGTGGCGCTGATCCGGGCGCGGATGCACGGTCACGCCGTGTGCACCGGCGTTCAGGACGATTTCCGCTGCCCGTATAACGCTGGGTATGCCAAGTGACCTGGAATTGCGCAGTAACGCAATCTTGTTCAGATTTACGCTCAGGTGCGTCATAGATTTTGCAAGTCCCTCAGCAGTTGTCGCGTGTTGAGCGTTTGGTCGCCCAAATAGTGGTTGATAAGCATCCGCATCAATGCCTTGCTCTGATGCAGGGTTACTGGGTTGGAATAGTCGTTGCGCAGCATGTCGAGCAGAGTCGATCCGGACAGTTCTAAACGGTTTTCCGCGCCACGAACTCGATCCGACGGCGTTTCTCCCTCGTGTGTTCCTTCTTTACTGAGTACTGGGCCACGTTCTATCCAGTAGTGGTAGTTGTTGTCCGCGATGATGGACTCACCGGTGACGACATCGCGATCGAGCGTCAGGGCATAACCCAGTTCCTTGAGAAGATTTTTTTCAAACCGCCGCAATGTGGCGGCGTGGTCTTGCCCATTACTCAACGCATGTAAAGCATCAAAGTATGCTTGGTAAAGTATTTCATGCGGGTCATCACGCGGGAGCAATTTCACCATTAACTCATTCAGATAAAACCCGCACAGCAGCGCGCCTCCCTTCAGTTGCGGCAATCCGCCGCGCCACTCCGCTTTATGCAAAGTACGCAATTCGCTCTTGCCCGCCCAACTCAACAATAGCGGCTGAAATGCAAGGAGTACCCCGCGCAATGCCGAGCGCGGCCGCCGCGCGCCGCGTGCAACCAGGGCCACGCGGCCGTGGTTCTGGGTAAAAACCTCGATTAAAAGGCTCGTTTCGCGGTAAGGATAGTTATGCAGAACGAAAGCCGGCTGTGCGTCATGCCGCGCCTTCTCTGCATCAGCCATATCCAAGTCTCTTCAGCAGTTGCCGGTTTTCGCTCCATCCACGTTTGACCGTAACCCATACTTCCAGATGAACTTTGCCGCCGAAAAGTTTTTCCATGTCGATACGCGCCTGCGTACCGATCTCCTTGAGGCGACTTCCCTTCGCCCCGACCACTATCCCTTTGTGCGATTCCTTGTCGACAATAATGGACGCATGGATCTTGCGCAGCGTCCCTACTAGCGTAAAACTATCTATCAAGACCGCGCTCACGTACGGCAGCTCGTCCCCAAGCTGTCTGAACATTTTCTCGCGTATCAGTTCCGATGCCAGAAAACGCTCACTGGACTCAGTAATCTCATCCGCTTGGTAGATCGGTGCCGACTCCGGCAGATATCCCCTAATCGTGCGAGCGAGATCTTTAATCGCATGCCCTTTGCTCGCCGAAACAGGGACAATTTCCGCGAATGCATGCCTTTGAGACATCGTGGCGATGAATGGCAGCAGCAGTGCGCGCTCGGGGATGCTGTCGATCTTGTTGATCACGAGGATCACGCATCCGTGCCTAGCGATCAGCTTCAGCGCCGCGTTGTCCTCGGCGCTAAAGCGCAGCGCTTCGACGACAAATAAAACCACGTCCACGTCGGCGACGGCCTGCGTCGCCTCGCGATTCATGCTGCGGTTGAGCGCGCTTCCATGGCGGATCTGAAATCCCGGAGTATCGACGAACAGCAGCTGGCCGTTGTCCACGTTCAGAATGCCGGTAATGCGCTGGCGAGTGGTCTGTGGTTTGCGAGACGTAATGCTGAGTTTCTGCCCGATCAATCGATTGAGCAATGTGGACTTCCCGACGTTGGGACGGCCAATGATACCCACGTAGCCGGTTCTGAAGTCGGTCTGCGATGTCATTTATGTCCCGGTAACGCGTTCAAAGGCACGGCGCGCGGCTATCTGTTCGGCGCTTCGACGATTTGGACCTTCGCCTTGCGTGCAGATTCCAAGTTCCGGGATCGCGCATGCAACGCAAAACGTTTGTTCATGCGCCTCCCCGCGGGTCATGGTCACTGTGTATTGTGGCAGGGAGATACGGCGACCCTGAAGATATTCCTGCAGCTGAGTCTTCGCGTCCTTGCCCAGCGCGAGCAAATCCTGCGCATTGAGTGCATCACCAAACAAGCGTCGCGTCACATCGCGAGCCGTCTCAAAACCACCATCGAGAAATATCGCGCCGATCAGCGCTTCGACCGCATCAGCGAGTATGGACGGCCGATTTGCTCCGCCGCTGCGCAATTCGCCCTCGCCCAGCAGCAGTTGCGGACCAAGATTAATACGTAATGCGGTTTCATGTAGCTTGTGCTGATTGACAAGACTGGCCCGCAAGCGCGTAAGATTCCCCTCTGGCAACTGCGGCAGCAGATGAAACAGCTCCGCTGCGATGATGCAATTCAATACACCATCCCCCAGAAACTCAAGCCTTTCATAATGCGGGGAACCATGGCTGCGGTGCGTCAGTGCCTGCTTTAGCAGCTCAATATTATGGAAACAATAGCCGATTTTTGCGGCAAATGCATCGTGTTCCATCCCGGCTCCGATGATGACAAGACATGCGGGGTCACGGCGTGCCGGCGGACGTGGGATTGAAGTCAATCACGAGACTGATATTCCGAAACAATGGCACTTTCACCGAATAGCTTGCGCTGATGACCACGTTGTTTCCATCCTTGGTCACTTCTATATCATCGCCGTTGATCGTCGTTATATTTTCGATGGTCGCATAACTCGCCCAAGCTGCCATGATGTCCCTGCGGTTTCCGGACTTTGCTTCGGGCTTGGCGGCCACCGCCTTGAATACTTTCTGTATCGTGAAATACTGGCTATAGGGCGTGAAAAGTTTGAATCCCAGCAATGCTCCCATGATCAGCAGGAACAAGACTATCATCAAGCCGCTTAGCGATACGCCTCTTTGTCTCTTCATACCCCCCCCCATCAATTGATAGATTGCCCGATGCGCCTGAATTCGTCGAAGTTCCACCACACCAGAAATGCCCGGCCGACGATGTTCTGATCCGGCACAAAACCCCAGTAGCGACTGTCGCTGCTGCTGTCCCTGTTGTCGCCCATCATGAAGTAGTGCCCGGCTGGGACCGTACAGTTGAAGCCAGAATCATTGTAGACACATTTGTCGCGAAATGGAAACTGCTGAACGCCGTCCAGATGCACCGTGGGCACTTCCGAGCGCGTGATTATCCAATGCCGCTGGCTGCCGAGCTGTTCCCAAAAACGATCTGTCGCAAGAAACGTGAGCCCAGTCTCAATGTAATTATACTGACCATCGGTTTCTATTCGAACTTCCTCGCCGTTTACTGAAAGTCGCTTGTTCTTATAGCTGATCTTGTCCCCCGGCAGGCCGACTACGCGCTTGATGTAATCCAGGGACGGATTATCGGGAAATCGGAATACCATCACCTCGCCTCGTTGCGGTTGATTGATGTCGATTATCTTCTTGTTAATAACCGGAATTCGAATCCCATAGGTAAATTTGTTGACCAGTATGAAATCCCCGATCAATAACGTGGGCAGCATGGAGCCGGATGGAATCTTGAACGGCTCCACCAGGAACGACCGCAACAGAAATACAATGAGGATGACCGGGAAAAAGCTCTTCGGATACTCGATCCACCACGGTTCCGGAATATCCTTGGTCCGCGCCGGCCTCAGGAAAAAACGATCGAGTAGACAGATCGCACCGGTGAATACGAGTGCAGAAAAAAGAATCAAGGCAAAATTCATAGGGCCACACCAAGTCAGTAGTAAGCGGTAAGCGGTAAGCAGTAACAGTAATCTCGCAGGAGAGTCGACCGTTTACCACTCACAGCTCACAGCTCACAGCTCACGATTTTATTTTTCCACCTGCAAAATCGCGAGGAATGCCTCCTGCGGAATCTCCACATTGCCGACCTGCTTCATTCGTTTTTTGCCGGCTTTCTGCTTTTCGAGCAATTTTCTCTTGCGTGATATATCGCCGCCATAACATTTGGCGAGCACGTTTTTGCGCAATGCCTTGATGGTTTCGCGTGCGATGATGTGCGATCCGATGGCGGCTTGCACTGCAATATCAAACATCTGGCGTGGAATCAATCCGCGCATACGCGAGGCAAGATCGCGTCCCCGGAACAGGGAATTCGCGCGATGGACTATCAGTGATAACGCATCGACCTTGTCTCCATTGATCAATGTATCCAGCTTGACAAGATCATCGGCGCGATACTCCTTGAATTCATAGTCGAGCGACGCGTAGCCGCGACTCACCGACTTGAGCTTGTCGAAAAAGTCCATGACCACTTCGTTGAGCGGCAATTCGTAAGTCAGCATGACCTGCCGCCCCATGTATTGCAGATTCTTTTGCGCGCCGCGCTTCTGATTGCACAGCGTGATTACCGAGCCGACGTAATCTTGCGGTACCAGGATCGAAGCGGTGATAATCGGCTCACGAACCTCCGCAATCTTGGACGGATCCGGCAGCTTGGAAGGGTTTTCGATCTCGATTAGCGACCCGTCGTGCAGCAGCACCTGATAAATCACCGTCGGCGCCGTGGTTATGAGTTCCATGCCATACTCGCGTTCGAGACGCTCCTGGACGATATCCAGATGCAACAAACCCAGGAATCCACAGCGAAATCCAAACCCCAGCGCCTGCGAGGATTCGGGTTCGAAGCGCAAAGACGAATCGTTAAGATGGAGTTTTTCCAGGGCATCGCGCAGTGCGTTGTACTGATTCGCGTCCACCGGGTACAGTCCGGCAAAAACCTGCGGCTTGATTTCCTTGAATCCCGGCAAGGCCTGCGCCGCCGGGCGATCAAATATCGTCACGGTGTCGCCGACACGCGCTGCCTGAAGTTCCTTGATGCCGGCAATGATGAAACCGACTTCCCCGGCACCCAGCGTGTCCTTGGCACGAGCCTTGGGCGTGAAGACACCGACTTTTTCGCACAGATACTGCGCCTTGGTCGACATCAGCAGAATGCGGTCCTTGGGTCTGAGTTCGCCATCGACCACACGCACCAGCATGACCACGCCGACATAGTTATCAAACCACGAGTCTATGATAAGTGCTTTGAGTGGTGCGGTTGGGTCGCCACCCGGCGGCGGGATGCGTTCGATGACGGCTTCGAGTATGTCCTGCACGCCCACGCCAGTCTTAGCACTGGCGTGCACTGCATCCTTTGCCGGTATGCCTATTATGTCTTCGATTTCGGCAATGACACGTTCGGGTTCGGCGGACGGCAGATCGATCTTGTTCAAAACCGGTACTACTTCCACGCCCTGCTCTATGGCGGTGTGACAGTTGGCGACCGTTTGTGCCTCGACACCCTGTGACGCGTCCACGACCAACAACGCCCCTTCGCAGGCGGAAAGCGAGCGCGACACCTCATAGGAAAAATCCACGTGCCCTGGCGTGTCTATGAGGTTGAGATGATAGACAGTACCGTCACGTGCAAGATATTCCAGAGCCGCGGTCTGCGCTTTGATGGTGATTCCACGCTCTCGCTCCAGATCCATGGAATCCAGCACCTGTGCTCCCATCTCGCGGTCACTCAGGCCGCCGCACAACTGGATAAATCGATCGGCCAGCGTCGATTTGCCGTGATCAATATGCGCGATGATGGAAAAGTTGCGGATATGCTGCATCTACAAAAAAGGGCACGTATGAAATGCCCTTTGAATAAACAAAACGGGATTTTATCGGTTTTCGCTCAAATAATCATTAACTTTGCCGACATCCAGGCGGTAATGACATAACTCGGT
>CANJQI010000020.1 GCA_947476215.1 Betaproteobacteria bacterium | reverse complement strand
CGCAGGTCTACAGTTGTCTATATTAATCAAATAGTTAATGCATAGTCGAAATTATTTCGGGCTGTTTGCCTCTGCGCTGACAGGACTTGCAAACGGGGCCATGCATGCCCAGGATTATCCCCACAATCCGGTGCGCATCGTCGCATCCGGCACGGGTGGCGGTGGAGATTTTGCGTCGCGCGTGATCGCGCAGGGGCTGACTTCCAATCTCGGCCAGCAGGTCGTTGTCGAAAACCGCGGCGGCGGCATCGGTGCGGCGGAAGTGGTGGCGCGAGCGCAGCCGGACGGCTACACGCTGATGTTCTATGGCAGCACGATCTGGGTTTCGCCTTTCATGCGCAGCAATCTGCCCTACGACCCGGTGCGCGATTTCGCGCCGGTTACGCTTGCAATCCGCTCGCCCAATGTGTTGGCGGTGAATCCGTCGGTGGCGGCGAAGTCGGTGAAGGAATTGATCGCATTGGTGAAATCCAAACCCGGCGAACTCAATTACGCGGCGCGTGCGTCGGGATCCACGCCGCACCTCGCGGCCGAGTTATTCAAATCCATGGCGGGCGTCGAAGTCGTGCGCATCCCCTACAAGAGCAATGGCGCGGCCTATACTGACCTGCTGAGTGGGCAGGTGCAGTTGATGTTTGCCACCACCGGCGGCGCAACGCCGCACATCCAGTCAGGCAAGCTCAGAGCGTTGGCGGTGACGGGCGCGCAACCGTCGCCCCTGCTGCCGGGCTTGCCGACGGTGAGTGCCGCTGGATTACCCGGATACGAGTCCGTTTCCATGTCGGGGGTCTTCGTGCCCGCGAAAACTCCCAGATTACTGGTCAACCGGATCAGCAGTGAAATCATCAAGGTGCTCAATAGTGCGGACGTGAAAGAGCGCTTGTTTGGGTCTGGCGTGGAGGTCGCGGCCATTCTCCCCCTCGCCCTCCGGGAGAGGGTTAGGGTAAGGAATTGAGCATTCCGACTGTCATCTATTATGAAACGCTCAATAGCGATATTCTGTCTCCTCCGTTTCGAAACCTCTGATTGGAGAGTCATTATGTGGTCCGGTACCAAGACTATAGTTTTTTTGATGACGGCCGCGGCTGCGAGTTCGTCGGTAACGTGGGCGCAGACGTCTTCGGTGGGCTCGGCCTACCCGACGAAACCGGTACGCGTGGTCACCAGCGGTGTCGGCGGCGGCAATGATGTGATCGCGCGTCTGCTCGCGCAGGGCCTGAGCACGGGCTGGGGCCAGCAGGTGATCGTTGAAAACCGCGGCAGCGGCGTGCTGCCCGGCGAAGTCGTGTCGCAGGCCAACCCCGACGGCTATACGTTGCTGGCGGGCAGCGGCGGCCTGTGGCAGTTGCCGATCTTGCAGAAGGCGCCTACCGACGTGCTCACGGACTTCGCGCCTGTCAGCCTACTCGCTCGTGCGCCGACGGTGCTGGTGGTACACCCGGCGGTTGCGGCCAACTCCGTCAAGGAACTGATCGCACTCGCCAAGGCCAAGCCCGGCGTGCTCAATTTTTCGACCGGCGCGACGGGCTCGACGTCGCATCTCGCGCCCGAGTTGTTCAAGTTCATGGCTGGCATAGACATGGCGCGCATCCCATACAAGAGCGGCGCCACCGAAATCGTCGACCTGCTCGGCGGCCAGGTGCAGCTTTCTTTCGGCACGGCCGCTTCCGTGATGCCGCATGTCAAGGCCGGCAAGCTGCGCGCGCTGGCGGTGACCAGTGCGCAGCCGTCACCACTGTTCCCCGGCCTGCCCACCATCGCATCCACGTTGCCGGGGTACGCGATGGGCTCCGTCTACGGTTTGCTCGCGCCCGCCAAAGTTCCCGCCGCAATCATCAAGCGCATCAATGAAAGTACGGTACGCTTCCTCGCCACGCCTGAAGCCCGGGAAAAACTGTTGACGCTGGGCGTCGAAGCGTCGCCCTCGACACCGGACGAATTCACCGCGCAGATAAAATCCGACGTCAGCAGAATCGGAAAAATGGTCAAGGAAGCCGGCATACGCGCGGACTAAACGGGCCGTGGCATCCATGGCAAGCGGATATCGTATAAATAGTTGCGGTGTGTCGCCGCGACCAGCAGGAGGAAAAAATGACCCAGTTATTTCGTAATGCATGTCTCGGATTGAGCCTGGCGCTGGCAACGGGCACGGCGTGCGCGCAAAACGTAGGCGCTGCTCAACCGTATCCGAGCAAACCGATACGTATTGTCGCCCCCGGTATAGGCGGCAGCGCCGACTTCGTGGCGCGCATGATGGCGCAGGGGCTGACATCCAACAACGGCTGGCAGGTGATCGTCGACAACCGCGCCAATGGCGTGGTGCCGGGAGAAATCGTGTCGCGTGCCACGCCCGACGGCTACACACTGCTGTTGACCACCAACAGCCTGTGGGTAGGGCCCCTGATGAGCGACAACACGCCTTACAATCCGGCGCGTGACTTCACGCCCATCGTGTTGGCGACGGTCTCCCCCAATGTGCTGCTCGTGTATCCCGGTCTGCCTGCCAAATCGGTCAAGGAACTGGTCGATCTCGCACGCGCAAAGCCGGGGCAGCTTAACTACGGTTCCGGTGCCACCGGCGCATCGTCGCACCTCGCCGCCGAGCTTATGAAGTCGATGGCGAGCATCAACATGGTGCGCATTCCTTACAAGAGCAATGCTGCGCAGATTGCCGATCTGATGGCCGGACAGATACAACTGTTCTTCTCCAACGCCACCGCCGCGCCGCCGCACATGAAGTCCGGCAAGTTACGCGGACTTGCCGTCACCAGCGGACAGGCATCCAGGCTGTTCCCCGAACTGCCACCGATATCGGCAACCGTGCCCGGCTACGATTCCGTGGGCATGGCCGGCGCTTTCGGGCCGGCACGCATGCCGCCCGCGATGGTTACCCGCCTCAATCAGGAAATCATACGCGCGCTCGACCGTCCCGACATCAAGGATAAGTTCAATGCCGCGGGTATCGAAGCCGTAGGCGGCACGCCGCAGCACTTCGCCTCGACCATCAAGGCGGAAGTCATCAAGTGGGGCAAGATCATCAAGGACGCGGGCATACGCGAGGAATAGGCGCTCTACACCCGACAATATAAACGCCCAACGCGGAGGAGCGCAGAGGAGCGCAGAGGAGCGCAGAGGAGCGCAGAGGAGCGCAGAGGAGCGCAGGGTAATTCTGAGCGTTTTGGATCGACCCAATATACTAGATATTGTCGTTAACATATCCGATTGCACATATTGAGATTGATAAGGTTATGAAAACGATGAATCATCAGATTTTCTCTGCGAACCTCTGCGTCCTCTGCGTTAAGCATTTGCATTAACGAAAATTCAGCAATGAACAAAACTACCCTGACAAGAACATTGGTCGAAAATTTTCGTGCGCTCGATTACGCATCCCTGCCACCCGAAGCGATTGAAATTTCAAAACAGGTCATGCTAGACGGCCTTGCGGTCACGGTCGCCGGCGCGACCGAACCGTTGGGCATAGGCCGCATTACCACCGCCTATGTGCGTGACACGGGCGGCGCGCCGCAGGCCACGGTGATCGGCGGCGGCTTCAAGGCCGCCATGCCCGATGCAGCCTACGCGAACGGCACCATGGGACACGCACTCGACTTTGACAATACGTGGTTCCCGCTCAATCACCCGACTTCACCGACCCTGCCGGCAATACTCGCCATCGCCGAATACCATCGCCTGCCGGGGAAAACAATTATAGAGTCCATCGTCACGGCGTTCGAAGTGCAAGCGCGATTGCGCCTCGCCGCGACCGGTCTCAGACCCGGGCTGCGCTTTCACAAACCGGGTACTACAGGCACCTTCGGCGCCACCGCCGCTGCGTCCCGGCTGCTCGATCTTAATGAGGAGCAAACACTGATGGCGCTGGGCCTTGCGGGCTCCCGTGCGAGCAGTATCTCGCTCAATACCGGCAGCATGACCAAATCCTCGCACTCCGGACACGGCGCACGCATGGGCGTCGAATGCGCATTGCTCGCCAGGATGGGCTGGACGGCGAGCGCGGACGTGTTCGGGCGCAAGGGGTTTTTCGATACCTTCATGCCCGGCGATGCCGAGCCCGAGCTGCTGATACGCGATTTCGCGCGGCCCTTGCGCATGGTGCATCCCGGTGTCGGTTTCAAGAAGCATCCGTGCAATTACCAGACGCACCGCGCCATCGACGCAGCCCTGGCGCTGCGCCGGGAATTCGGCATACAACCCGCGCACATCGATCGCGTGCAAATCGTGTTCTCGGACTTTCACCATCTGAACCGCCCGCAGCCACGATCAGGACTCGACGGCAAGCAAAGCGTGCAGTACACGACGGCGATCGCGCTGCTCGACGGCGAGGTGACGGTGGATTCCTTTACGAACGAGCGACGCTACGCGCCCGACGTCGTGGACATGCTGGCGAAGATTTCGTTCTTCCCGGACCCTTCCATCGACCCGGAGTTCGACGTGACCCATAACATCGTCAACATCTGGCTCAAGGACGGACGGCAGGTTACAAAACGCGTCGATCACATCTCGGGATGGGTCGGCTATCCGTTGTCGCGCGAGGAACGCATCGCGAAGTTCTTCGCCTGCACGCGCCGTCTGCTGAATGGAAAATCCGCGAATCGCATGCTGCATCTGGTCGAACGGCTGGAAACGCTCTCCGATGTAACGGAGTTGATGGATATTGCGCGCTGCGATCCGGTTTAGTGTTGAGCTGGGCGTTCCGCCCACGCCTCTTGCAATGGCGAAAATCGATGCCAGATGACATCGGCAAACCGAATATGTAGAATCAATCGGTCATAGTAGATAGACCTGCCATCAAGAGTTAATGGAAAATTCCGTGATGCCTGATGTTATTGTTAACCGTTTTCATTAATGAACGCCCCGGACAAACTCATCAAGATTCCGATGGCGCACGGTGTCTACCTGTTGCGCGCGGTACCGGTGAAGTCGCGCGCAGCGCGACAGCGCGCAGCGTTGTTGTTGTTAAGCGCAATGCGCGGCGAGAAATATCAGCGCACCGGCAAATCGGGACAAACGTATCTTAAGGAAGTCCGCGCGGCGCGCCATGCCCGCTGAACGCTTTGTTCTGGATGCAAGCGTCGCGGTTGCATGGTTTTTGCCATGTGGCGGGCCTCGTGGCCACTACGCCGAAACCATCCTCGAGCAAATCGGCATCGGTGAACTCATACCGATGGTTCCCGATCTCTGGCATTACGAATTGGGGAGTGTGCTCGTCGCGGCACGGAGGGACAAAAGAATTTCAGCGGCAAAACTTGGTGTTGCACAAACGGCGTTACGCGCACTTGGCGTTGAGACACTGGCACTCGAGCTCAATGCATCGGAAGTCATCGATCTCAGTCAGCGGTATCACCTGCAAGGTTACGACGTAATTTACTTCGAGCTTGCACGGCGTTTGGCGATACCAATCGCAACGCTAGACGGTGGAATCAAGACTGCCTGCAAGACATTCGGGGTGAAGCTACTTTGAAGTCTGAAATTTCGAGACTGGGCAAGGTGATACGCGACGTGGGCATCCGCGGGTATGCCATGCTGCCGATTTCGCGTGTTGCGTTTGTGTGGGCGGTGGCATACATTCCGGCAGCGTACGCTCAAAGCTCCGCCGCCCCGGCAACGGGGTACCCCAACAAACCGATACGCATCGTGACCGGCGAACCCGGCGGCGGCCTCGATTTCGCGACGCGTTCCATCGCGCTGGGGATCACGGGTGCGCTGGGACAACCGGTGATTATTGATAACCGCGGCGGCGGCATCGTATTGATCGAAACCGTCGCCAAGGCATCGCCCGATGGTTATACGCTGCTGCTGCACGCCAGCAATATCTGGCTCGCACCGCTGCTGCGCGATAAGGTCCACTATGATCCGCTGCGCGATCTGGCGCCGGTGTCGCTGACGTCGATGGCGCCGAATGTGCTGGTGGCGCATCCGGCCGTGCCGGCGAACTCAGTCAAGGAATTGATCGCGCTCGCCAAATCACGCCCGGGCGAGCTTAACTATTCTTCGGGATCCACCGGCGCAACATCGCATCTGGCGGCGGAACTCTTCAAGGTCATGGCCGGTGTCAACCTGGCACGCATCCCCTTCAAAGGTAGCGGCCCGGCATTAAGCAGCCTGATCGCCGGTCAGGTGCAGATCATGTTTGCGAGCTCGGGCGGCGTAGTACCGCATCTCAAGTCGGCACGGCTCAAAGCGCTGGCGGTGACCAGCGCACAGCCGTCCGCGCTGTTTCCGGAAATGACGACCGTCGCATCATCAGGCCTTGCGGGTTACGAATCGGTGTCCGTGGCGGCGGTGTTCGCCCCGGCGCGGACACCCACCACCGTGATCAATCGCCTCAACCAGGAAATCGTACGCTATCTGCGCACACCGGAAGCAAACCAGCGATTTCTTGCCTCCGGCGTGGAAACGGTGGGCAGTTCCCCGGCGCAGCTATTGGCCACGATGAAAAACGATATTGCCCGGACCGGCAAAGTCATCAAGGACGCCGGCATACGCGAAGAGTAGGTTACTGCGATTGCGGGTCGCAAGTAGTACACTATGCCCCCTGCTCCGCCCTGCACAATTCAACAAGGAAAAGTCATGTCTTCCAGACCTACTCAGGCCCTGCGCAAGCTGCTCGCGGGCAAGGAACTCATACAGGCGCCCGGCGTGGCCGACGCCCTGAATGCGCGCATCGTCGCCAAGGAAGGCTATAACGCGCTCTACATGACCGGTAGCGGCACGACCGCGGGGCTGTTGGGCATGCCGGACATCGGACTGTTGACCATGACCGAAATGGTGAACAACGCCGAACGCATCGCCGATGCCGCAGGTATTCCGCTGATCGCGGACGCCGACACCGGTTACGGCAACCCGATCAACGTGCGCCGCACGGTGCGCGCCTACGAGCGTGCGAATGTCGCGGCGATCCACATCGAAGATCAGCAGTGGCCGAAACGGTGTGGACATTTCTCTGGCAAGACTTTGATTACAAAGGAAGAAATGGCAAGCAAGATCAAGGCGGCCGTGGATGCGCGGCACGACGCGGATTTCGTGGTGATCGCGCGCACCGATGCCTACTCGGTGGAAGGCTGCGAGCGTGCCATGGAGCGCGCCAAGTGTTATGAAGAAGCCGGCGCCGACGTCATATTTGTCGAAGAGCTGCGCACCGTGGAACAACTGGCGGCGGTGCCGCGTACCTTCAAGATTCCGGCGCTGTTCAACATGGGCGGCAGCGGCAAGACGCCGTTCCTGTCGCCGAAAGAGATTGCGGATCTGGGATTCAGAATAGTAATTTATCCCAACTTCATCATGCGCGCGCAAATACGTGCCGCGCAACTCGTGCTGCGCGAACTCAAGTCGACCGGATCCATAGCCAAGCTCGACCCCATGATGGCGGCGTGGGAAGAACGCCATGATCTGCTCGGCATGCATGAGATACAGGAACTGGAACAACGCTACGGCGTGGCGGAACATGCCCGCGTCGGCTTGAAGTCCTGAGGAGTTCAAGTGAGTCTTCCGCGCACCTTGTTCGAGAAAATCTGGGATCAGCACACCATCGTCACCAACGAGGGCGGGCAGACGCTGCTCTACGTAGACTGGCTGCTGTGCAGCGAAGGATCGATACACGCGTTCAACATCCTGCGCGCCGAGGGCGAGAAGGTGCGCTGCCCGGAGCGCGTGTTCGGTGTCGCCGATCACTACCCGGCCAGTGGCGGACCGACGATGGCCGATGTGCTCGACGATGAACGCCGCAACATGATTGCGACGCTGGATCGCAACACACAGCAATACGGCATCCAGTATTTCGGCCTTGGCGATCCACGGCGTGGCATCCAGCATCTGGTCGGCCCGGAACAGGGACTGGCCCAGCCGGGCGTGATCATCCTGTGCGGCGATTCGCATACCTCCACGCAGGCGGCCGTGGGCGCGATTGCGTTCGGCATCGGCGGAGAGCTCGCGCATGTGCTGGCGACGCAAACCATATGGCAGCGCAAGCCCGCCAACATGCGCGTCACCGTCGAGGGCAAGCGCCCGCCCGGCGTCGCCGCCAAGGATGTAATACTCGCCATCATCGCGAAAGTGGGCGCCGGCGGCGCCGTGCAACATGCGATCGAGTATGCAGGGTCCACCATACGCGACATGTCGGTCGAAGAGCGCATGACGGTGTGCAACATGTCGATCGAGGCCGGCGCACGCGCCGGCATCATTGCGCCGGACGAGAAAACCGCCGCCTACGTTAAAGGGCGCCCCTATGCGCCGCGCGGCGAGCAAGCGTGGAACCAGGCCGTCGCATACTGGAATTCGCTGCCCAGCGACGCCGACGCGAAGTTCGAGCGCGAAGTGACGCTCGATGCGACCACGCTTGCGCCCATGGTGACGTGGGGCAACAGCCCCGAGAACGCGCTGCCGATCACCGCTGTCGTGCCCGAGCCCGACAGCGAACCCGACGCGCAACGCCGCGCGGGCATGGTGCGCTCTCTGGAATACATGGATCTCAAGCCCGGCACACGCATGACCGACATCGCGATCGACCAGGTATTTATCGGTTCGTGCACCAACAGCCGCATCGAGGATCTGCGTGCCGCCGCGGCTATCGCCAACGGCCGCAAGGCGATAGTACCGGCGCTGGTCACGCCCGGCTCCACCGGCGTCAAGCAACAGGCCGAGGCCGAGGGCCTGGACCGCATTTTTCGCGCGGCGGGCTTTGCGTGGGGCGAGGCCGGCTGCTCGATGTGCGTATCCATGAACGGTGACACGGTGCCGGCGGGCAAGCGCTGCGCCTCGACATCGAATCGCAATTTCCGCGGACGTCAGGGCAAGGACAGCCGCACCCACCTCGTGAGTCCCATCATGGCAGTGGCTGCCGCGCTTTCGGGACGCCTGGCCGACGTGCGCGATTTTCTGCGGAACTGACATGGACGCGTTCACCACCCTCACCGCCGTCGCGGTACCCATAGACGTCGACAATGTCGACAACGACCAGCACATCCCGGCACGCCTGATGCGCAAGCCGCGTATCGGCAAGGCTTACGGCGGTTATTGGTTCCACGACCAGCGCTTCAACGAAGACGGCAGCGAGATGCCGGATTTCGTGCTCAACAAACCCGGATTCCGCGACGCGCGCATTGTAGTCGCAGCCAAGAATTACGCATGCGGTTCGTCGCGACTGGGCGCGGTCTATGTGCACTATGACTACGGTATACGCGCCGTGATCGCCGTCAGCTTCGGCGATGTGTTCTACAACAACTGTTTCAAGAACGGCATACTGCCGGTGCGCCTGGACGAAGCAACAGTGGCCAGGTTGCGGCGCGAACTGCACGCGCAACCGGGCACCACGATCGCGCTCGACCTGCCGCAACAAACCGTAACCGGGCCGGACGGCACGGTCTATCCCTTCGACATCGACGCATTCGGCAAGCGCTGTCTGCTGCAGGGATTGAGCGACATCAAGCTGACACTGGAGCAGGAACCGCGCATCAAGGCGTTCGAGGACAAACATCGGCAGCAGATGAGCTGGCTGTTCCAGACTGCGCCACAAGAGGGTGCCAAATGAAATTAAGCATATACACGCACGCTGCATTAGCGGCAGTTTCGATTGCAAGTGGCGCGGCCTGCGCTCAGTCACCCGCGTACCCGGGCAAGCCGGTGCGCATCATCACGCCGACCGCGGCCGGCGGATCGCTGGACACCAGCGCGCGCATCGTGGCGCAGAAACTGACTGAAATGTGGGGCCAGCAGGTCACCATAGACAACCGCCCCGGTGCCGGTGGCATCGTCGGCGCGGACACCGCGGCCAAGGCCGCGCCCGACGGCTACACGATGCTGTTCGCGTCCAATGGCAACATCGCCACCACGCAAGCGCTATACAAGAAGATCCCGTACGATCCGATACGCGATTTCGCCCCCGTGATACTGGTGGCGGAAACGCCGTATGTGCTGATCGTACACCCATCATTACCGGTCAAAACGGCGGCCGACCTGATCAAGCTCGCCAGGACCAAGCCAGGCCGCATCGACTTCGCATCGTCGGGCAGCGGCTCGACGCCGCACCTGGCCGGTGAATTGTTCAAGTCCATGGCCAAAATCAACCTCGTCCATGTGCCTTACAAGGGCAGCCCGGCCGCGCACAACAGCGTGGTCAGCGGCGAAACGAGTTTTGAGCTCTCGGGACTGCCGTCGAGCATTTCGCAGATCAGGTCCGGCCGGTTACGGGCACTCGGTGTTGCCAGCGCGAAGCGCTCCAGCATGGCGCCCGAGATTCCCACGATCTCTGAATCCGGGTTGCCGGGCTTCGAAGCCAATTCGTGGACGGGGACGCTGGTGCCGGCCGCCACGCCGCGTGCCATCATCAGCAAGATTAATGCGGATATCGTGACCGCGCTCGCGCAGTCCGACGTCAGGCAGCGCATGCTCAATCAGGGCTTCGAGGTGGTCGGCGGCACGCCCGAGCAGTTGGGCTCGCACCTGAAGTCTGAAATCACCAAGTGGACCAAAGTCATCAATGATTCCGGCGCGCGCGCCGATTGAAATGGAATAATCATGTCAAAGAAGAATTCAGGCACGGCCGACAATCCCTACACGCGCGGCATCGCGTCGTACATCGCGAAGCAGCGTTACGAAGATATCCCCGATAAAGTCCGGGAACGTCTCAAGCTTGTCATGCTGGACTCGATAGGCTGCGGCATCTACGCCGCCGAACTTGAATGGAGCCGCATACTGATAGACGCGCTCAAGGAAGTAGACACCTCGACCGGCTGCGCGATCTGGGGCTCCAGCGATCGCATCTCCGCGCCGCACGCCGCGCTGGTCAACGGCACGCTGATACAGGGCTTCGAGATCGACGACGTGTTTCATCGCGGCCCCATACACGTCGGCGCGGTGGTGCTGCCCGCGCTGTTCGCGGTCGCCGAGACGCGCCCGAAAATGAGCGGCCGCGAATTCCTGCGCGCCGCCCTCGTCGGCTACGAGATCGCGCCGCGCGCCGCGCTGTGCATGGGACCCGAGCACCTGGGCCAGGGCTGGCACTCGGGGGCGACCACCGGTGTGTTCGGCGCGGCGGCGGGTGCCGCGGCGGGGCTGGGCCTCGACGAAGAAAAAGCCGTGCACGCGCTGGGTATCGCGGGCACGCAGGCCTCGGGCCTGATGGCGGCGCAGTACGGCGCGATGGTCAAGCGCATGCATGCCGGTCGCGCCTCGCAAAGCGGCCTCTACGGCGCGCTGCTCGCCGCGCGCGGCTTTACCGGCATCGTCGACGTATTCGAGAGCAAATACGGCGGCTTCTGCACCGCATTCTCCAATTCCACCGACCGCTTCAATCTGCACGAACTGACGGCGGGACTGGGCGAGACTTATCACACGATGGAAATATTCCTGAAGTTTTATTCGTGCGTGGGCGGTGTGCACCCCACCCTGGATGCGATCCGCGAGTTGCGAGAGAAGCGCGCGTTTAGCGCTGAGGAAGTGGAGAAAGTGACGGTCGGCGTATCGCAGATTTCCGTAGATCACAGTGGCTGGAAGTACCGGCCGGAAGGAGTGACTTCGGCGCAGCTCAACATGAGTTATTGCCTGGCGACGATGCTGATCGACGGAGAGTGCTTTGTGGATCAGTTCTCCGAGAATCGGGTGGCGGACCCGGGGCGACTGGCAATGATAGAAAGAATCGAAATCAAACATGATCCGGAGATCACGGCACTTGGACGGCCTTATCGGCACAAGGTCCACGTCGAAGTGCGCCTCAAGGACGGCGCCGTGCTCAAGACCACGATACAGAAACGCTTCGACGAGATGCCATTCCCCAGTGCCGAACGCGTCATCAAGAAATTTGACACGCTTGCGCGCCATGCATTCCCGCAATCGCAGGTCGACAATATTAGAGACGCCGTGCTGGGACTCGAAAAGCTGGACGATGCCAAAACGCTGGCGCGGCTGCTGACGAAAAATCCCTGATCGCGCAAGATACCCGGAATACATTCGCATTACTTAATCAAGGACATCATGGCTGAAGCCACCATTACCGAAACATTGATCGATCACGTCCTCGCCATCAAATACGAGAAGTTGCCTGCCGCCGCGGTCGAGATGTCCAAACAGGTCACGCTCGACGGACTGGCCGTCATGTTCGCGGGCTACACCGAGCCCGAGGGGGTGGGTCGCATTTCGACCGCGTATGCGCGTGAGATGGGCGGTGCGCCGCAGGCATCCGTGATCGCGGGCGGGTTCAAGACCTCGATGCAGAATGCCGCCTATGTGAACGGCACCATGGCGCATGCGCTTGATTGGGACAATACCTGGTATCCGCTCAATCATCCAACCTCGCCTACGCTGCCGGCGATACTGGCGATCGCGGAGCACCACCGCATGTCGGGCGAAAAAATCATCGAAGCCATAGCGACCGCATTCGAGGTTCAGGCGCGCGTGCGCATGGCTGCCACCGGCCTGGAGACCGGCGTTGGATTTCACAAACCCGGGACCACCGGCACCTTCGGCGCCGTTGCAGCCGCGACCAAGCTGCTCGA
Source organism: Betaproteobacteria bacterium (assembly GCA_947476215.1). Taxonomy (GTDB): domain Bacteria; phylum Pseudomonadota; class Gammaproteobacteria; order Burkholderiales; family SG8-41; genus PALSA-1004. The sequence goes on along the minus strand of CANJQI010000020.1, from coordinate 31,017 downwards.
TCTGACGCGTGAGCAGGCGCTGATGGCATTCGGCCTCGCCGGATCGCGTGCCTGCAGCATCTCCATCAATACCGGCACCATGACCAAATCGTCGCACTCGGGACACGCCGCACGCATGGGGGTTGAATGCGGCGTATTGGCGAAAATGGGATGGACGGCCAGCGCCAATGTGTTCGGGCCCAAGGGGTTCTTCGATACCTTCATGCCCGGGGACTCCAAACCCGAACTGCTGAATCAGGGATTCGCCGCGCCGTTGCGCATGGTTGACCCCGGCGTTGGCTTCAAAAAGCACCCTTGCAACTATTTCACGCACCGGCCCATCGATGCCGCATTGTCGCTGCGCGAGGAACACGGAATCAATTCGGCGAATATCGAGCGCGTGCAGGTGATCTTCCCGCGCTTCGAGTACGTGAATCGCCCTAACCCACGCACCGGACTCGACGGCAAATTCAGTGTCCAGTACACCACGCTGGTGGCGCTGCTCGACGGCGAGATTACCGTCGATACCTTCGACAACGAAAGGCGCTTTGCCGCCGATGTGGCTGCGCTGTTGCCCAAGGTCGAGCTCAAAATGGACGACACCATACCGCCGGATTTTGACCGCATGCATGCCATCGTGACGGTGTGGCTCAAGGACGGGCGCGAGGTGACCAAGAAGGTCGACAAACTGACCGGCTGGGTCGGATATCCGCTGACACGTGAACTGCGGCTCAAGAAGTTCTACGCCTGCACGCGCCGCATTCTTGACGACAAGTCCGCCAACCTCATACTGGAACTGGTGGACCGTCTCGATAAGCTTGCCGATGTGACTGAGCTCATGGATATCGCACGCTGTGAAGGAAAATCTAAATGAGGACACGATGGCCGATGCCATCCATACCACCCCATCATGCGCAACCATGAGACATAATTCCAATTTGGACGCGCGCTCGATGAAGCGCATGCTGGTGTGCGTGAGCGGTGTCGTGCTGACCATCGCCGCGCCCTCAAGTAGCGGCGCGCAGGGCGATACGACAAGCGGCGATAAATATCCGGCAAAGCCGATACGCCTGATCATTCCGAATGGTGCGGGTGGATCGACGGATCTCGTCGCGAGAACCATCGCGCACAAATTGTCGGAAGCGCTGGGCCAGCAGGTCGTCACCGACAACCGTGGCGGTTCAGGCGGTGTCATAGGGACCGAGATGGTCGCACGCTCCATTCCCGACGGCTACACCCTGCTCATCGGCACCATAGGCAATCTGGCTATCAGTCCGCACCTGTACCAGAAGCTTCCCTACGATGCGCTGAAGGACTTTGCACCGGTGGCGCAGACTTCAGCCGCCGCTTACATGATGCTGGTGCATCCCTCCTTGCCGGTCAAGACGGTCAGGGAGTTTGTGACTCTCGCGCACAGCAAGCCCGATCAACTTCGATATGCTTCGGCTGGCAGCGGCACCGGCTCGCATCTCGCCACTGAACTGTTTCTGAATGTAGCGGGTATCAAGGTGACCCATGTACCGTACAAAAGCGGCGCGGCCATGAACACATCGCTGTTATCGAATGAGGTTCAGTTGGCGCTCAATGGCATTACCAGCTCGCTGGGGCCGCTCAAGAGCGGACGAGTCCGCGCGCTGGCGGTCACGACCGCCAACCGGATTTCCGTTGCGCCGGATGTTCCGACCATGGCCGAAGCGGGATATGCGGGTGCGGAGTCGACCTCATGGACCGGCGTGCTCGCGCCTGCCGGAACGCCGCGCGCTATCATCGCGCGCCTGAATTCGGCGATACGCCGTGCGCTCGAATCACCGGACGGCAAGTCCGCGCTGCAGAACGCCGGCGCCGAACCGGTGGGCAGCACGCCCGAGGCTTTCGGCGCCTATATCAAATCCGAATTCAACAAGTGGGGCAAGGTCGTGCGTGCCACCGGCGCCAAGGCTGACTGATCCGGCACGGATTTTGTATGCGGGTGACGTGGCGACGCGGTGTTACCGTGCGCTCCACCGGCCGCCCGCAGTTTGAACATCAAGGAGGGAACATGCGGCAACAACCTCGCGTATTAGCGAAGACAATTTCGATCGGCGTAATGGCGTTGCTGGCCGGCGGAATTCACGGCCAGGATTACCCGAGCAAACCCATACGCATCGTCACCTCCGAACCGGGCGGCGGACTCGATTTTGCCTCGCGCGTCATCGCCCACGGAATTACCGGCGGCCTGGGTCAGGCGATTATCATCGAAAATCGCGGTGGCGCGGGCGGCGTCATTGCCATTGAAACCGTGGCCAGGGCGCAGCCCGACGGCTATACGCTGCTGGTGTTCGGCAGCACCATCTGGCTGGTACCGTTTCTGCGCGAGAAAGTGAACTACGATCCGGTCAGGGATTTTGCGCCGGTGACGCTGGCGGTGAGCTCGCCCAACATCGTTGTGGTAAACCCCTCGGTGCCGGCAACGTCCATCAAGGAGCTGATTGCACTCGCAAAGGCCAAACCCGGCGAACTCAATTATGGTTCGGGTGCGCTCGGCGCGTCCTCGCATTTGTCGGTCGAGTTATTCAAGTCCATGGCGGGGGTAAATTTCGTGCGCGTTCCCTACAAAGGGACGGGCCCGGCACTGATCGGGCTTTCCGCCGGTCAGGTGCAGGTCATGTTCGGCACTGCCGGCGGGTCGGTACCCTTGATCAAGGCCGGCAAGATTCGCGCACTGGCCGTGACCAGCTCAAAACCATCCGCGCTATTTCCTGATTTGCCGACGGTATCCGCGTCGGGTTTGCCCGGCTACGAATCGGCTTCGTTGGGGACTATATTCGCGCCGGCCAAAACACCGGTTGCACGCATCAACCGTCTGAATCAGGAAATCAAACGTTACCTGTTCTCGCCGGAAGCAAAAGATCAATTATTGAAGTCGACCGTCGAACCCATCGCCAGCACGCCGCAGGAGCTTGCAGCGACGATGAAGAGCGAAATGGCAAGGCTGGGCAAGCTGATCAAGGATGCGGGAATCAGGGAAGAGTAGGCACGCATCAGCCGGTTGCAATGCTTCCATACCTAATATCTACAGAAGGCCATCCCTATGAACGGTAATCTCAAACGAGTCGCAGTCTACGCAAGCCTCGGCGCGGATCTCACGCACTATGAAGTCGATGTCGACGCAGCCACTCTCACGCGGCGCAGCACGGTAAGGTTGCCGGCCAGCGTACAGTACTGCTGGCCGCATGTGTCGAAAAAATACTTCTACGCCACCTCAAGCGACGGCGGTCCGGCGGCGTCAGGCGGCGCCAGTGGATCGCAACATCATCTGAGCGCTTTTCGCATCGATCCCGAGTCAGGTGCACTGGAGCCGCACGGCACGCCGGTGCGGCTCCAGCATCGTCCGATCCACATGACGTTGGACATTACTTCCAGGCACGCGCTGGTCGCCTACAGCGACCCGAGCGGCCTCAGCATACATCGCATCAATCCGGACGGCACGCTGGGCGACGAAGTTCAGCAGACCCTGCGTATAGACACGGGAACCTATCCGCACCAGATACGCGTCACACCCGCCAACGACATGGTGATACTGGTGACACGCGGCCACCACATCACGCCCGGCAAGGCCAAGGCACCCGGCGCGCTCAAGGTCTTTCAGTATCGCGATGGTGTCCTCAGCGATGAAGTATCGATAGCGCCGGACGGCGGGCATGCATTCGGTCCGCGCCATCTCGATTTCCATCCGTCCAAGCCGTGGATATACATGTCCCTGGAAGCGCAAAATAAGCTGTGCATGTTTTCCATCGACGGGAATAAGCTGAGTGCAACACCGCACTTCTGCAAGGATACGCTCGTCGATCCGGTCAATGTGGGATCACGGCAATTGACCAGCACCGTGCATGTGCATCCCAACGGCCGCTACGTCTATACCGCTGAACGCGGCGACAACGAGGTGGAAGTCGATGGCCAGCGTGTTTTTTCGGGCGGAGAAAACACGCTACTGGCTTATTCCATCGATCAAAGCAGCGGAGAGCCGGCGTTGATCGATCGCATCTACACGCGCGGACTGCACCCGCGCACCTTCGCCATCGATCCGAGTGGCCGTCTGCTGGTGGCGGCCAACAAGTCCACTGTGCCGGTCAAGGACGCATCCGGCGTGCATACCGTTTCAGCCTGCATGGACCTGTTCCGCATCGGTGCGGATGGCAAACTCGACTTCGTGCGCAAGTACGATATCGATGCGAGCAAGGTTCCGATGTTCTGGATGGGCATGATTGGTTTGCACAAAGATTGCTAGAATTTCACACACCCACCATTATTTCAACCGGACGCATTCGACATGAGCGACGATATCGAACAACTCAAGCAATGGATAGGCCGCGAAGAGACGACGACCGACTACGTCACCGCGCCCGCCGTGCACCGCCTGGCAGCCACGCTGGACCGCGACGAAGCCATGCCGAAACTGGGCAGGCCGTTGCCGACAGGCTGGCACTGCGTGCTGTTTCCGCGCGTGGTGCGTCATTCACAGATAGGCGGTGATGGCCATCCGCGGCTGGGCGATTTTCTGCCGCCGGTACCCTTGCCGCGCCGCATGTTTGCCGGCAAACGCATTACCTTTCATGACGATTTGCTCGTCGGCGACGAAGTGCAAAAACGCTCGGTGATCAAGAGCATTACACCCAAGACCGGGCGTTCGGGCCAGATGGTATTTGTGACCGTGGTCGCGGAAATATCCAGTTCACGCGGCCTCGCCATCACCGAGGAACAGGACATCGTCTATCGCGAAGAGACCGGCAAGAACGCGCCACCGGCCGCGCCCCAGCCCGCGCCGGCACAGGCAGTATGGGATAAAACCATTACGCCGGACACGGTCATGCTGTTTCGCTATTCGGCGTTGACCTTCAACGGCCACCGCATACATTATGATCTTCCCTATGTTACACAGACCGAGGGCTACCCTACCCTGCTCATGAATGGCGGGCTCACCACGCTGCTGGTGTTTGAACTTGCGCGTGCTCAGGGCAAGACCATCCGCTACATCGCTTCGCGCAATGTGCGCCCCTTGTTCGTTAACCGGCCTATCTCGATTCAGGGCGCCCCCGAAAGCGACGGCATGCGCGCCAAACTGTGGGCGCTCGACGACACCGGCGCGCTGGCGCTCAGCGCGGAGGCCCAGTTCAGCTGATGGCCGGTGGACCGCTTGCCGGTGTCAAAGTCGTCGACCTGACATCGGTCGTCGCGGGCCCGCTCGCCACACAAATACTCGCCGACCACGGCGCGGACGTCATCAAGGTCGAAAGCAGAAGCGGCGATCTCGTGCGCAACATGAATGGCAAGTCTGTAACGCCCGGCATGGGCGCCAAATTCCTGCATCTCAATCGCAACAAACGCTCCATCGTTCTTGATCTCAAGAAACCGCAGGGCCATCAGGCATTGCTCAAACTGATTGCGCGCACCGACGTGTTGATCTGGAATGTGCGCCCGGCCGCCATGGCGCGCCTGAAACTGTCCTACGAAGACCTGCGCACTGTAAATCCGCGCCTGATCTATTGCGGCATGTTCGGCTTCGGACAGGATGGCCGTTATCGCGACAAACCCGCCTACGATACGATAATTCAGGGCTCCGGCGGCATGGCGGCGCTGCATCATCGCGCAATGGGCGAGCCGCGCTACGTGCCCATGGTGGTCGCCGACAAAGTCGCGGGACTGACCGCGGTACAGATGATAACCATGGCACTGTATCGCCGCACGCAGACCGGCGCGGGTTGCGCCATCGAAATTCCGATGTTCGAAAATCTCGTCAAGTTCGTGCTCGAAGAGCACATGTATCTGAAAACGTTTGACCCACCATTGGGAGAAACCGGCGATCCGCGCCTGCTCGACCCGCTGGGTAAACCCATACCGACCAAGGATGGCTGGATCTGTGTTTCACCCAATACCAATGAGCAGGCGTTTGCGTTTTTCGACGCGGTCGGCCGGCCGGAACTGAAAACCGACGCGCGCTTTTCAAGTGTGCAGGCGCGCTTCGCCAATGTGAAAGACTATTTTCAGGTGCGGATAGACGCGCTGAAGGCTAAGGCCACGGCAGAGTGGCTGGACGTGTTCGACCGCCACGACGTACCGGCCATGCCGTATCACACGCTAGACAGCCTGCTCGACGATCCGCACCTGCAGGACGCCGGATTTTTCGACATCAGGGATCATCCCACGGAGGGCAAGATCCGCGAAATGCGACTGCCTAACCGCTGGTCGTGCGGCACGCGCACAGACTGGAGCCCGGCACCCAAGCTGGGGCAGCAATCGTTCGAAATTCTGCGTGAAACCGGGTACAGCGACACTGAAATCGAGCAGTTATCGGCCACTGGCGCGACCGTCGATGGTCGCTTGAAAAATATCGACGATTGACTCGCGCGCTCAGGCAAAAGGGTATGGCATACTTGCCGCGCAAGAAGAAATTCTTCCCTTGACTCCCTGTATACCCGGATCATAAGTACCCTTGGAGAGCTAAACATGACTATTCGTTTTCATCGAACGTTCCGCTATGCGCTCGCGCTCCCGGCACTGCTGTGTGCACCGCTCGTTTTTGCCCAGCCGCAACCCGCACCGAAACCCTATGAGCCGACGCCGTTCCAGGCAGGCAAGGATGTCATCTGGCTGGCAACGCCGCAGGAGGTCGTCAACAAGATGCTCGATCTGGGACAAGTTACCGCCAAGGACTTCGTGATTGATCTGGGTTCAGGCGATGGCCGCACGGTAATCACCGCGGCACGGCGCGGCGCACGCGGCATGGGCATTGAATACAATCCCGATCTTGTGGAATACAGCAATCGCACCGCGAAAGCCGCGGGCGTGTCGGACAAGGTCAAGTTCATCAAGGCTGACCTGTTCGAAACGGATTTCAACGAAGCCACGCTGGTAACCATGTACCTGTTGTCCTCGCTTAATCTCAAACTGCGTCCCAAAATACTCGATCTCAAGCCCGGCACGCGCGTGGTTTCGCATGCGTTCGACATGGCCGACTGGAAACCGGATCGCACCGAAACCATCGAAGGCAAGACTGCCTATCTGTGGTTGGTGCCGGCCAAGGTTGCGGGTGTATGGCAACTGACTCAAGGCGAGCTCACCCTCACCCAGAGCTATCAGTTTGTGGAAGGCGCTCTCAAGACCGCGGACGGCACCCAGGCCATCCGAAACGGCCAGTTGCGCGGCGATCAGCTGAGTTTCAGCGCCGGCGGCGCGGACTACACGGGACGAGTAAGCGGCAATCGCGTTGAAGGCACGGTTAAAGGCAGCGCTTCGGGTCCGTGGAGTGCCTCGCGCGCCAGCGATCCGGCATCCAATGCACAGAAGTAGTAGCAACTGAAAACGTTTCCCTTCAATGCCGTACCAGGAGAACCGACATGAAGCCTGCCCGCCATTTGCATGTATCGGTACTGACGCTTTTGCTGTTTTTCTCCGCCTGCGGCGTGTTGGCGCAGACAGCACAGAAACCGTATGAACCGCAAGTCGGCCAGGAGGGCAAGGATGTAATCTGGGTGCCGACCCCGCAGGGTCTGGTCGACAAGATGCTGGACATGGCCAAGGTTACATCCAGTGACTATATCATCGACCTGGGCTCGGGTGACGGCCGCACGGTGATCACGGCCGCGAAACGCGGCGCCCGCGCGACCGGCATCGAATACAACCCGGACATGGTCGAATTGTCCAAGGCCAACGCGACCAAGGCCGGCGTTTCGGCCAAAGCAGCGTTCATGAAAGCGGATATCTTCGAAAGCGATTTTTCCGAAGCCACCGTCATCACCATGTATTTGCTGCCGCAACTCAACGTCAAGCTGCGCCCGAAAATTCTGGACCTCAAGCCCGGCACCCGCATCGTTTCGCACGCGTTTACGATGGAGGAGTGGATGGCCGACCAGACCGACTCGTTTGACAACCGCACTGCCTATCTGTGGATCGTCCCGGCGAAGGTCGAAGGTGTATGGCAAATGCCGCAGGGCGAGCTGAATCTTAAGCAAATCTTTCAGATGATCGCCGGCTCGCTCAGAACCGGCGGCAATACGGTGAACGTTCAGAACGGCAAGCTGCGCGGCGATCAGATCAGTTTCACCGCCGGCGGCGCGGAGTATAGCGGCACCATCCGCGGCAATAACATGGAAGGTACAGTCAAAGGCGGCAGCGGCGGTAGCTGGAACGCAACGCGTGCCGTGAGACCCGCCGCCGCACCGGCGAAGTAAATTTATCGTTCGATGACAAGCAACACTAAAAAACTTAAACCCCTCCGGAGAAACACCATGCATCCATCCCCCGGTCCGCGCCTGCGTTCGTTATTGACGCTGCTGTTCCTGTCCATGCTGTGTTCCGTTGCGCAGGCCCAACCGGCGCAAAAGCCGTTCGAACCGTATTCCGGTCAACCCGGCAAAGACGTGGTTTGGGTGCCGACACCGCAGGCGCTGGTCGACAAGATGCTCGATATGGCGAAAGTCACGACCAGCGACTATGTGATGGATTTGGGTTCGGGCGACGGCCGCACCGTCATAACAGCCGCCAAACGCGGTATACGTGCGACCGGCGTTGAATACAACCCGGATATGGTTGCGTTGTCGAAAACCAATGCCGCGAAAGCCGGCGTTTCCGGCAAAGCGGACTTCATGAAAGCGGACCTGTTCGAAATGGATCTTTCGAAAGCCACCGTCATCACCATGTTCCTGCTGCCGGACATCAATCTCAAACTGCGTCCGAAAATTCTCGACCTCAAGCCCGGCACGCGTATCGTTTCGAATACATTTACGATGGGCGAGTGGGTCACCGACGAATCCGCGATCGTGGATGAGAAGCAAGGTTGCAGCGGATACTGGTGCAAGGCGCTGCTGTGGATAGTGCCGGCCAAAGTCGAAGGCACATGGAAGCTCGGCCAGAGCGAACTGACACTTTCCCAATCCTTTCAAATGGTTACAGGCACACTCAAGAGCGGAAGCAAGAATATTTCCATTTCCAGCGGACGGCTGCTCGGTGACCAGATCAGCTTCAGTGCGGACGGCGCCGTTTACAGCGGCAAAGTCAGCGGCAACAGCATGGACGGCACCATCAAAGGCGGCAGCGGCGGGACGTGGAACGCGACCCGATAGTCTCCACACCGGCATGAACCGCTCAACGCAGGAGACGCCGAGTTGCGCCTGAAAAACAAGACCGCATTGATCGCGGGAGCCGGACGCAACAACGGCAAGGCCATTGCGCTGACGTTTGCGCGCGAGGGCGCGGACCTGGTCCTGATCGCGAGAAACCGTAGCGACGAGTTGAACCAGGTGGCGGCCGAATGCCGCAGCCACGGCGTCAAGACGCTCGCGCTGCTCGGCGATCTCGCGCAATCGGCCGATGCGCGCCGCATGGCGCAACAAGGGCTGGACCACTTCGGCAAGGTGGACATATTGGTCAGTGTGGCTGGACTGCGGCCGCACACGCCGTTTCTGAAAATCACCGATCAGGACTGGCACCAGATACAGGCGGTCAATCTGAACTCGACGTTTTATCTTGCCCAGACGCTGATACCCGGGATGGTCGAACGCAAGAACGGCAATATTATCGCGCTCGGCGGACTGGCCGCGCTGGCGCCCCAGAAACTCGGCTCGGCGGTGGTTTCCTCGAAGTTCGGCTTGCACGGCCTGATCAAATCGCTGGCATTGGAATTTGGCCCGCACGGCATACGCGCCAATATGCTGGTGCCGTCATTCATCGAAAACCAGCGCGCTAATCCGGAATGGTATAAGGATATCGGCGGGGACTTCAATACCGACGACACGGAATATGAGATTACTCCGCTGCGCAGAACCGGCAACCCGCAGGAAGTCGCCAACGTTGCGTTATTCCTCGCCTCCGATGAATCGTCTTATGTTACCGGGGATTTCATATGCTGCTCGGGCGGCAGGCAGATGTAGGAAACGCCTAACGTCGCTTTGTAGGGTGGAGGCGCTACGCTCTTCCGCCCTACGGTTTTGATGATGTGCAGACACGTGGGGCGAAACCCGATGGCCATGCGGTTTCGCAAAAATCAATATTTGGGGGAATCCGATGAAAATAGTAGTACTGGATGACTGGGCGAAAGAGTTTCGCAAGCTTAAGTGTTTTTCACGCCTCAAGGATCACGAGGTGGTCGTATACCACGACACCGAAAAAGACCCGGCCAAACTGGCGGCGCGGCTCAATGGCGCGGAAGTGGTGCTGCTCACGCAGGAGCGCTCGGCCTTTCCGCGTGCGCTGGTGGAGAAACTGACCACCATCAAACTCGTGGCGCAAACGGGCAGCCACAGACATCACATCGATTTCGACGCGTGCACCGAGAAAAGCATCATCGTTGCGGCACCCACCAGGATAGGCGTGGGGGTGAGCACCGCCGAACTTACCTGGGCGCTGATACTCGCCAGCCTGCGCAATCTGCCGCATGAGGTCGAACAACTGAAAAAAGGCGCATGGCAGACCACCATAGGCACCGGACTGCGCAGCCAGATACTGGGCATTTATGCGCTGGGCGGCATAGGCGGCCTGGTCGCGCAGGTCGGCAAGGCATTCGGCATGAAAGTCATGTGCTGGGGACGCGAAGCCTCACGCGCCAAGATCGTCGCCGCGGGGTACGAAATGCCGGCGACGCGCGAAGAATTTTTCAGCACAGTCGACATTTTGAGTCTGCACATATTCGCCAATAGGGAAACGCGCGGCATCATTACCGCTGCCGATCTCGCGTGCATGAAACCCACTGCGCTGCTGGTCAATACCAGCCGTGCGCGCCTGATACAGGAAGGCGCACTGGTGGCTGCGTTGAAACAGGGACGGCCCGGTCGTGCGGCGGTTGACGTTTACGAAGAAGAACCGATACTGAACGGCGACCACCCGTTGCTGAAAATGCCCAACGTCATCTGCACCCCGCACCTGGGTTACGCCGTAACCAACACGTTCGAAGGCATGCATGGCACGGCGATAGACAGCATACTCGGATACGCTTCAGGCAGTCCGGTCAATGTTCTCAACCCTGAAGCGCTCAGGAAAAAGTAACCTTGATGCCAGCCCCACATGTCCGCCGTCATACAAGATAACAACGCGCTGTACCCGGCGCTGCTCTCGCCCTACACGCTGCGCGGCGGTCGGCTGCGCAATCGCGTCGTGCATGCATCCATGACCACGCGTCTCGCCGAACACGGACGTGTGACGGATCGATTGATCCAGTATCACATCAACCGCGCGCGCGGCAGCGCGGCTTTAATCGTCACTGAACCGCTGAGCATGGCGCCGCATCAGGATATCCCGGCCAAAGTTCGCGTATGGAACGACGAAAATCTTGATGGTCTCAAGCGTTGGGCGGCGGCAGTCGAGTCTCTGGACTGCCGGCTGTTGGGCCAGATTCAGGATCCGGGTCGGGGCCGCCATTTGCCCGGCCGCAATCCGCACGCGGTCGGCGCCTCGGCGCTGGCCGATGACATCAGCGGCACCGTGCCGCACGTGCTGTCCGGCGCCGAACTCGAACGCCTGGTTGAGAGCTTTGCGCAAGGCGCGCAACGGCTGCAGCTATGCGGATTCAGCGGTGTCGAACTGTCGTGTGGACACGGACATCTGTTCCACCAGTTTCTGTCGCCCTGGTCCAACGTGCGCAGCGACGCGTATGGCGGCGATCTGGCGGGACGCACCCGCTTCGTCGCGCAAATCGTGAGCGCGGTGCGCGCTTTGTGCGGACGGCAGTTCATCGTCGCACTCAAACTGCCGGGCAACGACGGCGTTGCGGGCGGGATCGGTCCTGTCGAGGCAGTGCGTATCGCCGCGCATCTGACGGCATCCGGCGATGTCGACTTCCTGTCCTTCGCTCAAGGCAGCCACGCGCGTTCGCTGGAAATGCACATACCCGACAGCCACGGGCCACGTGCGCCCTATCTGCCGCTGGTGCGCGAACTGCGCCGCGGTATTCCGGGCGTACCGGTCGCCGCACTCGGCTACATTACCGATCCCGCGGAAGCCGATGCCATCATTGCAAGCGGCGATGCTGAATTGGTGGCGCTGGGGCGTTCGCTGATTGCGGATCCCGCCTGGCTTACCAAGGCAGCGCAGGGTCGCGCCCACGATATTCGTTACTGCGTTTCACGCAACAGTTGCTGGAGTACCGGCCGCCCTTCCGCGTGCGACAACAATCCGCGCGTAGCCCGATCCGACGAGGTGGATTGGTGGCCGGCGCCGGCCGAACGCAAGCGGCGCGTGGTGGTGGTGGGCGCCGGCGTCGCCGGCATGGAAGCGGCGTGGATTGCCGCCGCTCGCGGGCATCAGGTTACCGTGTTCGGCCGTACCGGCGAAGTCGGCGGCAAGGCGCGCCTTCGCGCTTTGTTGCCGGGCGGCGAGACTTACCGTAATCCCGTCGATTACCAGCTCGGTGCGGCACGCCGGGCCGGTGTGCAGTTTGAACTCGGCGTATCTGTCACCGCATCCGATGTCATCGCATTGCGCCCGGACGCGGTCGTGTTGGCTAGCGGCTCCAACATGGTGGTACCACGCTGGTTGCCGGCCGATGCCGTTACCTCGGGACTGGTGCCTGACCTGCGCAGTGCGCTGTTGCCACTCCTGGGGCGCAGCAATCGCCAGCACGGTGCTGCCGTGATTTACGATCTTGATCACACCGAGGGCACTTACGCTGCGGCCGAGTTTTTGCGCGCGCGCTTTGAACGTGTGGTCGTGATTACGCCGCGCGACAGTCTGGCGCAGGAAGCGCCGGTGGTGACATGCCAGGCCATACTCCGGCGCTTTGGTCAGCAAGGAATAGAGTCTCTCGTGCTCACCGATCTGAAGTGGAACGACAGCTTAGAAGAGGCAAAACTGGAATACGTGCACGTCTACAACGGCACTACCAGCGCCATTGAAGATGTCGCTTTCTTCGCCTATTCCACGCCGCGCACGCCGGAAGACGCACTGGCCGACCCGCTGCGCGCAGCCGGCATCGAAGTACACGTGGTCGGCGACTGCAAGTATCCGCGAACCATGCTGGACGCAACCGCGGAAGGACATGCAGCCGGAAATGCCGTGTAGCACGAACACGGACTAAAGGCTAGGTCGCACATATGCCCACATTACGCCTGTCGTCCGACGCCGAGTTGTTTTATCAGGTTGACGATTTCACCGACCCGTGGCGCAAAGCTGAAACGATACTGCTGCTGCACGGCAATGCCGAGAGCAGCGCCGCATGGTATGCATGGGTGCCTGTGCTTGCGCGGCGTTATCGCGTGGTACGGCCCGACATGCGGGGTTTCGGGTTCTCCACGCCCATGCCACGCGACTTCCCGTGGACCATAGACGTAATCATCAACGACTACCTGCGGCTCATGGACGAATTGGGCGTCGAACGATTCCACCTCGTCGGCGCCAAGATCGGCGGCACCCTTGCACGTGCGTTGGCGGCACGCCATCACGGCCGCGTAAGCACGCTTACCGCGATCGGCACGCCGCCGCCGAGTCGTGAGGGCGGCGCAACCACCATACCCAAATGGGTGGCGGAGTTCGAGGCGCACGGCGTGGAACACTGGGCGCGCCGCAACATGAGCTCGCGCCTCGGCAGCACTTTTCCCGCGGAAGGTGCTGAATGGTGGACGAAATTCATGGGGCGCACACCGGTATCCTCGCAGATCGGCTTTATCAGCCACATCGGCTACGCCGACATCAGCGCCGACATTCCGCGCATAACGTGCCCAACTTTGGTTATCACGACCGAGGAAAGCGGTCTCGCCTCGGTCCATCAAACACGCGCGTGGCAGCAGATGATCCCGAATTCAAGCCTGCTCGTGCTGCAGGCCAATTCCTATCATGTCGCGGCGAGCCATGCTGAAACCTGTGCACAGGCCGCGCTTGAATTCATTTCCCGCAATTTCTCTGGATGAACCTATGATCATGCACATACCGTTAGCGTGTCTATATGCCGTCGCCACCATGCTAGTCGCGGGTGATGCGGCGTTCGGCCAGACGTACCCGAACCGTCCTGTAAAAATGGTCGCAACCGCCGCCGGGGGCGCTGGTGACGTCGCGGCCCGCATCATCGCGCAGCATATTACGGGCCCCCTCGGTCAACCGGTGGTGATAGAAAATCGCGGCACGGGAATTATTCCGGGCGAGATTGTCGCCAAGGCAACGCCCGACGGATATACGTTGCTGATCGCCGGCACGGTGATCTGGCTTTCACCGTTCCTGCAAGATCATGTGCCCTTCGATCCGGTGCGGGATTTTGCGCCGATTACGCTGGCTGTGACCACGCCCAATGTTCTGGTCGTCCATCCTTCACTACCGGTTAAGACCGTCAAGGATTTGATTGCGCTGGCGAGAAGCAAGCCCGGCGCGCTCAACTACGGCACCACGGGCTCTGGATCTTCCTACCATCTCGCGGGAGAATTGTTCAAGGCCATGGCGCGCGTAGACCTTGTGCGCGTCGCTTACAAGGCGTCGGCGCAAGGCCTCATCGATCTGATCGCCGGCCAGTTGCACGTCATGTTCCCCACCGCGCCGGCGGGACTTCCCTACCTGAAGAGCGCAAAGCTGAAGGCGCTTGCGGTTACCAGCGCCGGCCCGTCCGCGCTGCTTCCCGGCCTTATTACCGTGGCGGCGTCGGGCCTGCCCGGTTACGAATCCGGATCGATACTCGGAATTTTCGCGCCGGCAAAAACCCCCGATCCCATCATTCAACGGCTGCACCAGGAAATCGTGCGCGTGCTGAGCAACGCGGAACAAAAGGAGAAGTTCCTCGGCCTGGGATTGGAAACAGTAGGCAACACGCCGGAACAGTTAGGCACGCTCATCAAGGCCGAAATGACCAAATGGGGCAAAGTCATCAAGGATGCCGGAATCAAGGCCGAATAGTTACGATAACGATAGTTGCGGTCATGTACAATTGATTGGTCTTATCATTCATTGGAATACGCCATGTGGAAGCGGCTCCTGATTGCATCAATACTGGCGTGCGCCACCTTCGGCGCCATTGCCGCCGACACGGATTACCCGAGCAGACCGATACGCATCATTGATGCATTCTCGGTTGGCGGAACAACGGATTTCATCGTTCGCCTGATCGGGCCCAAACTCACCGAGCGTTTTGGTCAGCCTATCGTGCTCGAAACGCGACTTGGCGGCGGCGGCAACATCGGTGCCGAGTACGCGGCGCGTTCCAAGCCGGATGGTTATACCCTGTTCATGGGACTTACCTCGGCATTGGCCCCTGCGCGCAGCCTTTTTCCCAAAAAACTGAATTACGATCTGCTGAAGGATTTTGCATACATCTCGACCGTGGCGAGCGCGCCGGTGGTATTGGTTGCCCATCCTTCCATGCCGGTGAAGACTGTCGCGCAATTTGTCAACTTCGCCCGCGCCCGTCCGAAACAGATCCTCTATGGTTCGTCCGGCATAGGCGCACCCGTCCATCTCACCATGGAGATGCTGATGAGCCGCGCCGGAATGAACATGGTGCATGTTCCTTACAAGGGTTCCGGCATTGCCATCAGCGCGTTGGTGGCCGGGGAAATACAGGTTGCGTTCCTGAGCATCGCCGCGTCCATACCGATGATCAATGCGAGACGCGTAAACGCGCTGGCAGTTTCGAGTGCACAGCGCGTAGGCGCATTGCCCGGCGTACCGACGGTCGCCGAATCCGGCTATCCGGGCTTTCTCATGCTCAATACTTATGGCTTGTTCGCGCCCGCGGATACGCCGGCCAACATCATCAATCCGCTCAATGCCGAGATCCGCAGGATAGTGCAGATGGAAGAAATCAAAACCAAGTTCGCCGCGCAGGCGCTGGATGCATCCGGCAGCACGCCCGCGGAATTCAAAGCCATCGTGGAGACGGAAGTGACCCAGTGGGCGCGCGTCATCAAGGACGCGAACATCACGGCTACCTATTGATTCCAACGGCTAGTCAGGAACGCCACCATGGGTTTCGAATGGACCGTCGCGCTGCGCTTTCTGCGCGAAGGCGGCATGCAGACGCTGTTGATCGTCGCGGGCACCACCATCGGCATTGCGGTTATCGTGTTCATTACCGGTTTTCTCGGCGATCTGCAGCGCGATTTGATCAAACGCACGCTGGGCGTGCAGGCGCATATCGTAGTACGGCCCGCCGAGGAGGTCGCCAGGCCGCTGCGTGACGCCCCCGCGGCCGTTACCCAGATACCGCAGATACAGACTCGGGCACAAAGACTGCGCTCAGTCGAGCAGTGGCAATCCCTCGTACCGGTACTGGCCGACACCCCCGGCATACGCGCCGTTTCACCTGTCGCCGCAGGCCCCGGCATCATTGCCCGCGGCGATGCCAGTAAAACCGTAACCATCACCGGCATCATCCTCGCGCCATTCGTGGCGGTGACGCGCCTCAATGAAAAAATCGTCGCCGGCGATCTGCGCGTAGATCCGGGTGATGTGCTGATGGGAGTCGACCTTGCCAGGGATCTGGGCGTGGGCATAGGCGACAAGGTGCGGCTGTCGACGCCAACGTCTCCCGGCGATGCCTATCAGGTGCGCGGCATTTACAACCTGGGCGCACGCAATCTCAATCGCGCCGGTGTGTATGTCGGTCTCGCCACGGCCCAGGCGCTGCACGCCCTGCCCGGTGGGGTATCTAGCATAGAGCTGGCGGTTGATGATCTGTTTGGCGCACCCAAGCTCGCGTCGCGTCTGGGCCATGCCATGCCGCATGAAGTCGAAAGCTGGACGCAGGCGAACCCGCAACTTCTGGCGGCACTCTCGAACCAGACCATCATGACCTTGCTGGTGCGATTCTTTCTTGCACTGGTCGTCGCGATCGGCGTGTCCAGTGTGCTGGTCGTGGCGGTGGTCCAAAAAACCAAGGAAATCGGAATTCTGCGCGCCATGGGCGCGTCGCGCGGCCGCATTCTGCGCGTGTTTCTGCTGCAGGGCGCGCTGATAGGCGCGAGCAGCGCGGTGCTGGGCAGTCTGTGCGGTTATGCGCTGACGTCGGTCATGAGCGGCATACTGCGCGCCTCGGATGGCACACGCATCTTCGTCGCGCGACTGGAGCCGGATCTCTATTTTTACACCTTCATCGTCGCCGCCATGCTGGGCGTAGTCGCCGCCGCCATGCCGGCACGCCGAGCTTCGAAGCTGGACCCCGCGATGGCGATACGCATATGAACGCCGCCATCATCGAGCTTGCGGACATACGCAAAACCTATAACGAAGGCTCGCCGGTCGCCACGGAAGTATTGCATGGCGTGAATATCGCGCTGCAAGCAGGCGAATTTGCATGCCTGATAGGTCCGTCCGGATCCGGCAAGAGCACGCTGCTTAACCTGATCGGCTTGCTCGAACGCCCCACTGCCGGGTCTTATCTCCTGAAAGGCCGCGCGATACAGCAGGCCGATGATGACGAGCGCACACGTGCGCGCCTGCGGACACTGGGCTTTGTGTTCCAGTTCCATCACCTGTTGCCGGCGTTTACGGCGATCGAAAATGTGATGCTGCCCGGCTTGATGCGCGACGGCGCCTTCACGCGCGAACATCGCGCGCATGCGCAACAGCTTCTGACTTCGGTGGGCCTCGCCGACGCACTAAACAAGCCGCCCAATCAGCTGTCGGGCGGCATGCAGCAGCGCGTTGCCATCGCACGCGCGTTATCGCTGTCACCCGACCTGGTACTCGCCGATGAGCCGACCGGCAATCTCGATACGCACAGCGCGGATGAAGTATTTGCGCTGATGCGTCAGTTCAACAAGACGAAAGGCACCGCGTTTCTGCTGGTCACGCACGATCCGCGCCTGGCGGCACGCTGCGATCGCACTATCGAGTTGCGCGACGGATCCATCGTCAGCGATGCGCCCAGTTCCGCCGCGAGTACCGTTGAACACGGATAATCCGGATACTATTCGTCGCGGATGTTGGCGTCCTTGATGACTTTGCCTAGCCGCGCCATTTCCGATTTCACTTTTTCAGTGAGTTGCGCCGGTGAGCTGCCTACCGTTTCTATGCCGGAATTGAAAAACTTTTCTTTTACATCCGTCTTGTTGAGAACTTTCACCATCTCCTGATTAAGCCGGGTGACGATGGTGGCGGAGGTTCGGGCGGGGGCAAATGCCCCCAGGCGGGAGACTGCTTCATAGCCGGGCAACCCGGATGCCGCGATGGTGGGCAGACCGGGGAACAGTATCGACGGTTCCGCGCTGGTTACCGCCAGCGCCTTCATTTTCCCCGACTTGACGTGCGGCGCCATCGCCGCGAGATTGGCGAACATCAACTGCACTTGCCCGGCAAGCAATCCGGTGACCGCGGTTCCGGTGCTCGAATAGTTGATGCGCACGATATCAATGCTTACCATGGATTTAAACAACTCCCCGGAAATGTGATTGACTGTTCCCGTTCCCGAGGTCGCGTAATTCAGCACGCCCGGCTTGGCCCGCGCCAGCGCGATCAATTCCTTGACAGACGTTGCCGCCACCGACGGATGCAGTGCAATCGCGTTCGGCGACATCACCAGCAAGGTAATCGGCGCGAAATCGCCGATCGGGTCCCACGACACACGGTCTCTGAGATAAGGAGTCAGCCACAGCACGCCGCTGGAAACCAGCAAGGTATAACCGTCGGGCATCGCCTTGGCCGCGATTTCTATCGGCAGACTGCCGTTGCGGTTGTCGACGATCACTGGCTGACCGAGTGGTTCGGCAAGGTTCTGCGCCATCATGCGCGCGGTGAAATCGAGCGTGCCGCCGGCGCCAAATGTCATGATGCGCACCGGTTTGTTGGGATAGGCGGTGGTCTGGGCATGCGGCGTGCCAGCACTGACCGCCACGCCTGCGATCAGCAAAACTCGCACGATCATATGCGTGCCGGAATTGCCGGTGCTCATGTGGTTGCGTAACCCGACGGCGTCCCCTTGATGACCGTGCGCTCGAGGTAACGCGTCTGCGTCTTGTCGAAATCATTGACCGCCATGTGCATCAGGCAGCGGTTGTCCCACACCAGCAGATCGTCCTTGCGCCAGTGGTGGCGATAAACAAACTGCGGCTTTTCGGAGTGTCGGCACAGGTAATCCAGCAGCGGCGCACTCTCTTCCGGCGTCATACCGACGATCTGCTTCAGTTTGACCGACAGGTAGAGCGCCTTGCGGCCGGTATCCGGATGCACTCTCACCAGCGGCTGTGCGATCGGCGGATTACGCCGTATCGATTCCGCCATGCGCTGCGGACTCGATTTGTCGATGCGTCGCGTATGCACGCCCACCGGATGTATGGCGTGCTGCCCTTCGAGCAGTTTTTTCATGCCGTCGGACAGCGTCTCATAGGCCAGGCACATGTTCGCGAACATCGTGTCACCGCCTATGTCCGGCACTTCGACACCACGCAGCGTCGTCGCTTTGGCCGGATGCAGCGTATGCGAATGATCGGTATGCCACACTTTACCGACGTAGTCGTCGGAGGGTTTCCAGTTTGGATTGGGCTTATGGCTGACCATCAGTATCTGCGGATAATTCTCGATGCGCATGACGGGCGCGGCATCGTTGCTCTCGAGCTCCCCAAACCAGCCACTGACGGCTATGTGCTGCTCGCGCGTGACAGGCTGCCCGCGAAACAGCAGCACGCTATGGTCCAGAAATGCACCGTGTATGAGCGCGAGATTCTGCTCGCTCTGCGGCCGGCTGAAATCCACCCCGGTGATTTCAGCGCCCAGATTGTAGGACAAGGGGTGTATTCGCAAACTCATCTGCTCTCTCCGAGACTATGCCCGCGCGGAAAATTGTCTGAACTCAAGATTAGCATACATGACATGCTTTGACCTCGGCGTGGTGTCGTGCCTACAATCGGCGCCATCACGGACGCAACGCGCAGGAGACAGCCTTGGACAGAACCGCCGAGAAATTTGTTTCGTATACCTTCGACGTGAGTTACGCGGATCTCACGCCGGGCGCGGTACACGCCGCCAAGCGATGCGTGGTTGACGCGCTGGGATGCGCGATAGGTTCATTTCACGAAGCGCCGCTGAAGGCCATACGCAATCTGGCGTGCGGCATCAATGCCAGAGACCCGGCGACCATCATAGGCACGCGCATACGCACCTCGCCCGAACTGGCGGCATTCACCAACGGCTCTATGATCCGCTATGGCGACTTCAGCGACGATTACTTCGGGCTTTCAGGCGACAGCGGGCCGCATCCGAGCGACAACATCGGCGGCATCCTCGCCGCCGCCGAGTCCGCTGGCGAGAATGGCAAAGCGCTGATACTGGGCATCGCTGTCGCGTATGAGGCATGCGGCCAGATCGCCGACAGTTGTTCGCTTGCGGCGCGCGGATGGGACTACGCGATGTATCACGCGCTCGCCACCGCGCTGGGCGCGGGTAAGGTGCTGGGCCTGTCGCGCGGGCAGTTGCGCAACGCGCTCGGTCTGGCGCTGGTTCCCAACATCGGTTTGTTGCAGACGCGCATGGGTGAACTGAGCAACTGGAAAGGGTGTGCCGGTCCCAACGGCAGCCGCAACGGCTTGTTCGCCGCCCTATTGGCGCGGGAAGGACTGACGGGGCCTGACGAGCCGTTCGAAGGACAGGCCGGTTTCAAGAAGCAGCTCGGGCAGTCGTTCGAACTGGGTGATTTCGGTGGCGGCGCCATACCCTACAAGGTTGAAGGCACCGCATTCAAATATCTGCCGATCAATTATTCCGGGCAACTTCCCACCGGTACCGCACTGGAACTGCGCAAGCGTGTAAAGCACAAGGACATCGAGTCCATATGCGTTTATCTCGTCACGCGCTATGCAGTTACGCGCGCCGACAAACCTCATCTGTGGGACCCCCAGACCCGCGAAACCGCCGATCACAGCCTGCCGTACCAGATCGGGGCTGCGCTGATCGATGGAGAAATTACGCACCATACTTTTACGCCCGAGCGCTTTCGCGATCCCGCCATCCTGGCGCTGGTACAAAAAGTCCGCCTAGAGCCCGATGCCGCCTATACCGCGGTATTCCCGAAAACCTTCAATTGCCGCTTCGAAGTGAAACTGAAATCCGGCGAGTTGGTGACGTTGCACCGGACCAACCCCAAAGGGCACCCCGCCAATCCCATGTCGGACGACGAGATCAATGAGAAATTCCTTTCACAAATCAAGGGTTTGATACCCAAAAAACGTGCGCGCGCGCTGCTCGATCTGGTGTGGAATCTGGAACAGGTGAACGACTTGAAGGAGCTGTTCACGTTGACACGCATACCCGCGAAGTCTGCGTAACGGTCGGTATAACGGCTTGGATAAACCCGTGGACAGCATTCAACAGTGTCTCGCGCATTACGCGTGCGACCTGCGATACGACGACATTACAGCCGAAGCGAAGCACGCCGCGAAGGTGCGCGTCATCGACACACTGGGCGCGCTTTTTGCGGGCTTCTTCGCGGAGCCATGCCGGATTTCGCGCAACCTTGCGGCGCGCATGCCGGATCCCGCGGGCGCCACGATCATCGGAACGCGCATGAAGACCGCGCCCGATCTTGCGGCGTTCGTCAACGGCATCACCGCACGCTACATAGAGTTGACCGACAACTATCAGAAAGCCGGAAGCTTTGGCGGCCATCCCAGCGATGTCATTACACCCTTGCTGGGCGTTGCCGAATTTGCGCACGCCAGCGGCCGCGATCTCATTACCAGCGTCCTGATCGCCTACGAGACCTACACGCGATTAAGCGATGGTTTCGACAACATGGGGTTCGATCATGCCACGTTTAATTGTCTGGGCGTGGCGATGGGTGCAGGCAAACTGTTGGGATTATCGGTTGAACAACTATCGCATTGCATCGCCATGGCGATCGTACCCAACAACATATTGCGACAGGTAAGAACCGGCCACATGTCGATGTTCAAGGCCACGGCATCCGGACAGGCGGCACGCGCCGGCGTATACGCGGCGCTGCTGGCGCGCGCGGGCATGGAAGGCCCGCATCTGCCCTTCGAAGGCAAAGCGGGATGGTGCGATCATGTGGCGAGAAAACGATTCGATCTGGACATCATGCGTAACAGCAAGCCGTGCAAGATACTCGATACCAGCATCAAGCTGCGGCCGTGCGGCGGACTTTCCATATCATCCGTGCTTGCCGCCGAAAAAGTCGCGCCGCTCAGAAGCGCCAGCGTCAAGCGGGTGGTCGTTGAAGTCTACAAACACGCGTGGGAACGTGCCGGCAGCGGCGAACACCGCTGGAACCCCGACTCCCGCGAAACCGCCGATCACAGCATACCCTATCTGGTTGCGGCCACCTTGATGGATGGAACCGTCAACACGCGCACCTTTGATGATGCACACCTCTGGAATCCGGAACTGCGGGCGGTGATGAAAAAAATAGAAGTGATCGAAGATGCCGAGTTCACGAATGCCTTCGAACGCCTGCCGCAGCAGCATCGCACGCGCGTTACGGTGGTGACCAGCAATGATGAGCGCCTGGTGGGCGAATCCGGCGGCGAGGAAAATGATCTCGCCACGCAAAAAAGCGCCGCACAAATCGTCGAGAAATTCCGCGGCCTCACCGAAGATACACTGGGCTCAGCGCGCGTCACCGCGCTGCTCGAGCGCCTCTGGCATCTGGATGAAATTCAAGACATGGCCGAACTTCCGCCGACGTTGAATATCATCTGAAGGGACAGCGGGAAGTAATAAGTCGCGCCTGATTAATTTGTTTTTGGGGCGTGATGGTCAAGAATCAAAAGTCGCTCCGCTCACGGTCCGAGAGCTGATTGAAGATCAGCTATTGTTGCCATTAAGATCATGGGGTCCAGTGGTGATTCCGTAAGACCCAGCCGCAAATAGAACCCTTTTGCGTCCTCCGACAGTGCGTGTACCGTCATGCCACGGATGCCGATAGCTTGTGCGGCATGAATGGCACGTCGCGCGGCATCCTGAAAGAGTGCGCGGCCAAGGCCTCTGCCCTTTTGCGATTTGTCGACTGCCAGACGACCAAGCACCACGACGGGAATGGGATCGGGCATGTTGCACCGAAAACGTCCGGGAGCTTGCGCCGGCGCCACGGCACTCGATGCCAACGCGTAAAAGCCCATCACATGATTTCCGCTGCAGGTCACGAAGGTACGCGACGCTCCACTTACCTGATTCTGCGCAGCGCGGCGTTTCAACCAATCGTCGAGGGATGGCACGCCACAATCAACGGCGGCGAGGTGATGATGATCCGACAGGGGTTCCGGGGATGAAAGGGTCAAGGCCGCGCCCACGGCGGCGGCGTTTGCATCGTCTTTCTAAGTTGTGCATTCGGTTGCGCCGGTGCGTCCAGGCGTTTTAGAAACTCTGCGTATGCTTCCGGAGTCACCGACACTAATGCCCGGTCAAGCAGGGCTTCCTCGGCCGCGCGTCGGGCCGCGTCAAGAATAAAGTCCGTGCGCGTCTTTCCGGTCGAACTTGCCGCGCGATCGATTAAATTGCGTGCCGCTGCCGGAATGCGAAGATTCAGCGTATCCCGCGCGGGCTTGACCGCCGTTGTTACTTTCATCGTTCGCTCCTGTCGAAATTTACCAAACCTCGTGACGCCGCGGATCCAATTGACTTCAGCGCCCTCGTCGCCCAGTTGTACAGACTCAATAACGCAAAGCTTACTATTGTCTAACATACCACTTCGTAACGTCCTTATCATTACAAGGCTATGTCCTTAGCGCGGCGCAAGCCCAAGGTTCGCGATCAAGCGCCCCATGCGGTTGACGGTGGCCTGCATCACCGCTGAAAGCTGCTCGCACGAACTGCCGACGGCCTCGACACCGGCATTGATCAGCTGATCCCTGATCTCCGTCCGGCTCAGCACCGCGACAATTTCCCGGTTGAGCCGATCAAGACGCGCCGACGGCGTTTTGGTGGGGACGAACATGCCCTGTATCGTGATCGCTTCAAACTCCGCGAGGCCCGCAGCCGCGACCGTCGGCAAACCGGGCACCAGCACGGATGGCTCGGCGCTGGTCACGGCCAGTGCCCGCAGGCGCCCTGCTTTGACATGCGGTATCACGGAGGCGGACGTGGCGATCATCATCTGCACCCGTCCTCCGCTCAAATCAGCGAGTGCCGGTCCTACGCCCTTGTAGGGGACATGCACGATATCGATGCCGGCCATGGATTTCAGCAGCTCGGTGGCCAGATGCGCCTGGGAGCCCGTACCCGATGACGCGTAGTTGAATTCTCCCGGCCGGGATTTTGCGGCCGCGATTAATTCCTTGACCGATTTTGCCGGAAACGAAACCGGCACCGCCAGAATATTGGGCTGTCTTGCCACCAGCGTGACGGCCGCAAAATCCAGCAACGGATCATACGGCGTCTTCTCGAGCAGCGGCGCGATCATGAAAGTAGTGCCCGCGAAAAGCATCGTATATCCATCCGCCGGCGCCCTGGCCACGGTAATCCCCATGACCGCGATCGGGCGGTTGTCCACGATCACATTCTGCTGCAACCGCTCCGAGACCGATCGTGAGATGAGGCGCGCCGCAAAATCCAGACCACCGCCTGCTTCCGAAGTCACGACACGCAATGACTTAACCGGATAATCCTGACCGAAACAGGTCGTCGTTACGAAACCAAGTGCAGCGACCGCAAGCATCCATGCGCGATGACCGCGGAACATTTCCCCTGGCACTATTCCTCCCGTATACCCGCATCCCTGATGACCTTGCCCAGGCGTTCCCGTTCGGCTTTGACGGTGGCCGCAAATTGCGCAGGCGAACTGGCAATCACTTCCGCGCCGGCGTTGAAGAATTTTTCCCTGACCTCGGGCCTGTTAAGGACCTGCACGCTCAGGCGATTGAGCAGGCTGAGGACAGCCGCCGGCGTTCGCGCCGGTGCAAACATGCCGAACATGGATACGGATTCATAGCCCGGCAGACCGGAGGCCGCCACCGTCGGCAAATCCGGCACCAGCACTGACGGTTGTGGACTGGTGACCGCGAGCGCCCGCAAGCGGCCCGATCTGATGTGCGGCATCATGGGAGCGGGGCTCGGAAACATGACCTGTACCTGGCCGCTCAGTATATCCGCCATGCGCAGCGCGTTATTCGCATAAGGAACGCGCACGATTTTCACACCCGCCATGGCGTTGAACAATTCGCCCGCCAGATGTGACGATGATCCGCTCCCCGCCGATCCGTAATTGAATTCGCCGGGCTTCGATTTGGCGAGCGCTATGAGATCCTTGACCGTCCTTACCGCAACCGAGGGATGCACCACCAGAATATTGGGAGAACTGGTTGCGAGCGTAATCGGCGCAAAGTCGCGCTCGGTATCGTACGGCGTGCTGCGCATGAGCGCGCCGATCCAGAATGTCGGGCCATGCACGAGCAGGGTATGTCCGTCGGGCTGCGCCTGCGCCACGTTCTGACCCGGCACCAGCGAACTTGAGCGATTGTCCACGATCACCTGCTGGCCGAGTTCCGCGGCGAGGCCCTGCGCCATGATGCGCGCCACAAAATCCGCGGCGCTGGCGGTGGCGGAAGTCACCACGCGGATCGGCCTGCTGGGATAATCCTGGCCGGCAACCTGGCTGCAGGCCATCGTCAGCATGCTGAACGGGAACGCCCGAACCAAATTACGCAGAAACATTATTCGTCCTCCGTGCAAAAAAGCGCTTCTGTTCCGCGATCACGCCGGAATCACGTTTACCCGTGATTCATTTCCCGGCCGGCGGCACATGTCCGGCGTACCTGCCACGCCGGATTCTACAGCGTCGCACCCGCCTGTTCGAGAACAGCGGCCATCGCCTTGAATCCGCGCGCGCGCGCAAGCCGCAACGGTGTATCGCCGTTGCGATCAGCGAGATTGACGTTTGCGCCGGCGCGCACGATGGCGCGCAAGGTCTCGACGTGACGCGGCCCGCCATCGCCGAGCACGATGGATTCGATCAGCGCCGTCCAGCCAAGATTGTTCACGTGGTCGAGCGGCGCCCCTGCGGTGATAAGCAGCTTTACAACCTCGTCATGACCGAGATGTGCCGCTGCTATCAGCGCCGTGCCATCGTAGCGGCTCGTCACCTGCCTCGCGCTGGCGCCGAGTTGCAACAGCAAGCGCAGCGTCGCGGCGTCGTTGGCGACAGCGGCTATCGTAACAGCGTCGTAGCGGTCGCGCTCCTTGAGATTCAAGTCGGCGCCGGCCTTGACGAGTGCCGCAATCGCATCCCGGTGCCGCCCAAACGTCGCGACGTGCAGCGGTGTGCGGGCATAACCGTCGCGCGCATTCACGTCCGCTTTGGCAGCGACAAGTCTGCCAATTTCCGCTGCGTCGCCGCGCGCCGCGGCGGCCAGCAATCCGGTGTAACCCGCGGTGTCGCTGGAATTGGGCGCGACCTGCGCGAACGCTGCTCCAGCGACGACGCAAAACAGCAATGCCAGCAACCGCCCTGGCCCGCGCCGCATCTTTACATGAAACTTTTCGCCACGCCCCATGCCGCCCCCAGCATCAGCACCACGGTGACCGCCGCCGACAAGCCAAAAGCAGGTCCGCGCTTGTTCGCTTCCCGCGCATAAGCGGCCGCGTACCATACCCGCGCCACCACCCACACCGCGCCTATGCCCGCCGACCATGGGCTGCTCACGAAGGCCGCGAACAACCACAACGCCGGCAGGAACATCAATGCGCTCTCGTTGGTGTTCATCTGCACGCGGAATATGCGCTCGAAATCCGGATTGCCCGCGACCGCCGGCGCCTGGATCCCGTACTTGCCGCGCGCGGCGCCGACTTTCGCCCCTGCGACAAACAGCAGTACCAAAACCAACAACGTAATCAACGCCGGCCAGTGAAAATCATGCATGGTTTTTTCCTCCCAGATTGGTCAACATGGTTACTTTACGCCGCTTTAATGCAAATAGCTCCCTGACACAAAGCACACACACGCTGTGCGAGTTTTTCGTTACAGGCCAAACCACTATTGCCCAGTATTCACGCCAGCGCCCGATCTAGCCGGGTGAGGCAGCCGATCCAGCCTTGCTGGTGGCGGTCGCGGGCTTCCACGTCAAAGAACTGCTCGTGCAGCCGGGTTGGCTCGGCGCCGCCATTCAGCGCCCGCAGCTCAACCGTAACCAGCGACTCGCGCTCGGGCGTCGTCTTCCACGCCCATGTATAAACGAGCTTGCGGTTTGGTATCACCTCGCGATATATGCCGCTCACATCATGCATTTCGCCGTCCGGACAAACCAGCTTTGCCATTGAGCAGACTGGACAGGGTAGGACGGGAAACCTGCAGCGCCTTGGCCGCGTCGGTGACGGACAGGCGCACGGGTTCGATAATCTCCGTGCGGATAGAATCGCCGGGGTGAGGCGGGTTCTTGTAAGTCCGCGGACAGATCGTGAAATACGCATGGATCCGGCTAGGCGGCCCAGCTTGCGGTGCCATATAATCTGCACACGAAAAACGGGGACGAGTTAACACGATGAACTTTCAGCTCACTGAAGAACAACAAATGTTTCGCGATTCGGTACGCGGCTTCGCCGAGCGCCATCTGGCGGGCGGCGCAATCGCGCGTGCGCATACGGAAGAACATCCGTGGGATGTCGCCAAGCTGATGGCCAAGCAGGGCTTGATGGGCATCACCATCAAGGAAGAAGACGGTGGACAGGGTGGTTCGCTGATGGATGCGGTACTGGCGATCGAAACCGTGACTCAGGTTTGTCCGCGCAGCGCCGACGTGATTCAGTCGGGGAACTTCGGGCCGGTGCGCGTGCTTGCCGAGTACGGCACGCGCGACCAGAAAGACCGTTACCTGAGAAAAATATTGCGTGGCGAGTCGGTCATTACGGTCGGCATGACCGAACCCGAGGCCGGCAGCGCGGTCACCGATCTGACGACCACCGCGACGCCCGACGGCGATGGTTATCGAATCAACGGCGTCAAGGTGTTCCAGACGCACGCCTCATTCGCCGCGGTGATGCTGACCTATGTGCGTTTCGGTCCCGGCGTGGGCGGCATAGGCTCGGTGTTGATTCCGCGCGATGCCCCCGGCTTCAAGCAGGGCAAGGCTGCAAAATTCCTCAATGGCGAGGCGTGGGTGCAGACCTATCTGGACAACGTCTACGTGGGTCCGGAAAACGTCATGCTCAAGGAGGGCGGTTTTAAAAAACAAATTTCCGGTTTTAATGTCGAGCGTATCGGCAACACCGCGCGATCGCTGGCGTTTGGGCGCTATGCCTATGAGCAGGCACGGCAATGGGCGATGCAGCGCAAACAGTTCGGACGCCTGTTGTGCGAGTTTCAGGGCCTGCAGTGGAAATTTGCCGACATGAAAGTAAAACTCGATGCCGGTCAGTTGTTGATTTATCGCGCCGTCACCAATGCCGTCAACGGCATTCCGTCCGCCGAGGAGACCGTGATCGCCAAGGCCTATTGCAACCAGGCGGGATTCGACATATGTAATGAGGCCATGCAGATCATGGGCGGCATGGGCTTTACCCAGGAAACGCTGGTCGAGTACTGCATGCGCAAATGCCGTGGCTGGATGATCGCCGGTGGATCGATCGAGATACTCAAGAACCGCATCGCGGAAAGCGTGTTTGAGCGCACGTTTTCACAACGGCCGCCGCGCAGTGAAAAGGAATAACATGACGAATTCCGAGCTGTTTCAGATATTGTTTGCGCCCAGATCCATCGCCCTCATCGGCGCCTCGGGCGACCCCGACAAGAACACGTCACGCCCGCAGCGTTATTTGAAGCTCCACGGCTATCCCGGAAAGGTGATTCCCATCAATCCGGGCCGCAAGGAGATTTCGGGCGAAACGGCCTATCCCAACCTGCAGGCAGTGCCGGGCGACATCGATCAAGCATTCATCATGGTGCCGGCAAAAGCCGTCGCCGACGCGATTGAACAATGCGTCGCCAAAAAAGTGCCGGTGGCGACCATTTATACCGACGGATTTGCCGAAACCGGCGCGGAAGGGCTGGTGATGCAAAACAAGCTGCTGGCGATTGCGCGTGCCGGCGGCGTACGGCTGTTGGGGCCCAATTGCATAGGCCTTTTCAGCAGCGTGCCGTCGTGCGCGCTGTCGATCAACGCCGTGCTTGAAAAACTGGAAATCAAACCCGGACCGCTCGCCATCGTTTCTCAGTCCGGCAGCATGATGGGCGGCCTGCTGTCGCGCGGCCTCGGTCGCGGCGTCGGGTTTTCCAAACTGGTTTCGATCGGTAATGAATGCGATATCGGCGTCGGCGAGGTGACCGACTGCCTGATTGATGATCCGCAGACCGGCGCCATTTTGTTGTTCCTCGAAACCTTTCGCGACGCCGATCGTCTCGGGCATGCCGCGCGCCGGGCTGCGGCCGCCGGCAAGCCGGTGATCGTGTATAAGCTCGGCCGCTCCGAAGTCGGCCAGGATCTGGCGGCATCGCATACCGGCGCCATGGCCAGTGGAGATGAGGTTTCCGACGCGTTTTTCCGCGCCCACGGCATCGTACGCGTAGACAGCCTGGAAGGTCTTTTTGAGGTGCCCACGCTGCTCATGGGCCGCAAGCCCGCGCAACGCCACCGCGTTGCGGTGATGACGACCACCGGCGGCGGCGCCGCACTGGTGGTGGACCGACTGGGTACCTACGGCGTGGACGTGGTCGGCCCGACAACCGAAGTGATTACTAACCTCGCGGCAAAAAACATAATAATATCAAAGGCCAGGCTGACTGATTTAACACTGGCCGGGGCGAAAAAGGAGATATATGGTGCGGTCCTGAACGAGCTGATCGCGTCGGACCATTGCGATATGGTGCTGGCGGTCGCCGGCAGTTCCGCGCAATTCCAGCCGCAAGTCTCAATCGAACCTCTGATAGAAGCCGATCGCAGCAAGAAAGCGCTGACCGTGTTCCTTGCTCCGGATGCCGGCGTATCGCTGCGGCTGCTGGCCGAAGCAGGCATTGCGGGTTTTCGGACGCCGGAGTCATGCGCGGATGCGATCCGCGCATGGCGCGACTGGACACCACCTTGCGCAGTCCCCGCTCCCGACACCGCCCGTCTGGGCGCGGTAACGAGCTTGCTGGAGACCCTGCCCGCCAAGCAGATCAACGAATATGACGCGTGTCGCGTATTTGCGAAGCTGGGGATCGCGCAGGCACAGACTGAAGTTATTACCAAGCCCGAGCAGAAGACCGCTCTCGGTTTTCCGCTGGTCGCGAAAATCCTCTCACCGGACATCCTGCACAAGACAGACGCGGGCGGCGTGGCGCTCAACATAGGCACCGCCGAGGATCTGAAATCGACAGCATCTAGCATGCTGTCAAAAATTCGCGCTTCTCACCCTGCAGCCCGCATCGACGGCATACTGCTGCAAACCATGGAACACGGGCTGGCCGAAGTTATCGTGGGGTTTCGGCGCGATCCACTGGTCGGCCCTGTCGTCGTGCTCGGCGTGGGCGGCGTGCTGGCCGAGATCTACAAGGACATTGCAATCCGGCTTGCGCCGGTGGACGTGGCCGAAGCGCGCACCATGATCGAGCAGGTGCGAGGACTGGCGGTGATACGCGGCTATCGCGGCCTGCCACGCGGCGATTGTGATGCGCTTGCTCAAGCCGTCGCGTCCATGTCCCAGCTCGCGGCACTGCAAGGGCGCACGGTCAGCGAAGCGGAAATCAACCCGCTGATCGTGAAACCCGAGGGGCGGGGCGTGGTGGCAGTAGACGGTCTGATCGTGTTCAAGAGCGATGCGCCTTGAGCCCCATATGGAATAATTGACGCGCGCCCTCTCCCCGGCCGCTCGCTACGCTCTCCCCGAGGACATACGTATCTACACATCTTTTCTCGCCACGAAGCAAGGCCTAGGATGGATCGAGCATTGCGACACCCATCAAACATCTTTCGCAGGAACAGGCTGCAACAGATGGGTTTCGTGCCTCAACCCATCCTACAGAGATGAAGATGTGCAGATACGTATGCCCCGAGGGAGAGGGGAATGTCACGCGCCGTGCAATGGCCCGTCATTCATACGATCCACAATAGTTAACCCCGGATTCAAACGCAGGATACGCAGGGAGTATCAGCATGCTGGTCGAGCAGTTCGCCGATTACGGCGTCAAGGAACAAACATCCACGTTATCAACCGACGTCATACACCACGCCAAACGCGCGG
>CANJQI010000019.1 GCA_947476215.1 Betaproteobacteria bacterium | reverse complement strand
TCAGCGTCCATGCCAGATCGGCCGTGCTGTCGTCGAGTACTCCGGGAGTATTGGTGACCATGATATTGCGCGCGCTGCAGGCGGCCACATCGATATTGTTGTAACCCACTGCGATATTCGATACGACTCTGAGCCCGGGACAGCGCTGTATCAATTCGCCGTCTATCCGGTCGGTCAGACTGCAGATCACGCCGGCCCTGTCGGCGAGGAGTCGGGCAAGGCCTTCGGTATCGAGCGGCACGTCGGCCTGATTGGATTCGACCTCGCAATGTTCGGCAAGATACTGCAATGTCTCGTCGAATACTTCGCGCGTAACCAGAACCTTGGGCTTCATCTCCGAGTATCCAAGGGACCCACGAGCGTCATTTGTACAGCACGTGCGGCAGCCACAAACCTATGCCCGGAAACACATATAGCAGCACGATTGCAATAACCTGGATCCCCATGAACGGCAGCATGCCGGCAAAGATCTGGTTCAGTGTGACATGCGGCGGCGACACGCCTTTCAGGTAGAACGCCGCCATCGCTACTGGAGGCGACAGGAACGCAGTCTGCAAATTGAGCGCAACCAGCAGCCCGAAAAACAGCGGGTCGATACCGAAGTGGGGCAAGAGCGGTATGAAGATCGGCATGAAGATGATGATGATCTCGGTCCATTCGAGCGGCCAGCCGAGCAGGAAGATGATGCTCTGCGCCAGGATCATGAACTGCACCGGCGTCATATCGAGCGAGAGCACCCACTTCTCGATCAGCTCTTGGCCCCCGAGTAATGCGAACGCCGCCGAGAAAATGCCGGAGCCGACGAACAGCCAGCACACCATCGCGCTGGTCTTGGCGGTGAGGAACGACGACTCCTTGATGATCGTTCCGAATTCCCTCAGCGTGCCGCCCATGACTGCGCTGGAAAACGGCCCACCCGTTCCCCCGCGCAAATGCGCGATATAGCGGTAGGCCGCCGCCAGAAAGAATCCGCCAAACGCGCCGACCGCCGCCGCCTCGGAGGGAGTCGCCAAACCGAATACGATGGAGCCGAGCACCCCGAGGATCAGCAGGGCCAGCGGGAAGAACGAAGTGATCAGCATCTTGAACACTTCGAGCCGCTGCCAGTTCCAGAGCCGATAGATGACCACTACGGTAGCGACGCCCATGACAAGCACGATCCAGAGCCAGATTGGCACCGGCAACCGCTCGAGTTCTGCAGGCGTTCCCCCGGTCGATTTCTCGGCATCCGGCGGCTTGCTCGCACTGCCCGCCTTCAGTTCCTCTGTCGCCGGTGGAACACCCAGTTCCTGAGCTCCTGCGGCCGGCGGTTCCTTGAGTTCCGATTCATTCTCCGGCGGCGCACCGATGAGCCCCTCCGGTTCCTTGGTCTGCTCGGGCGCCGCGACCAGGCCGCCTGCTTCGACCAGGCCGGCTGTGCTCGCCTCAATCACCGGCGCGGTCGCACCGCGATAGGTGAAGCACAGTATCGCAAAGATGAAGAGCGCAGGCAGCAGCGAGATGAACAACTGCCCGATTACGGTGCGCCTCGGGATCCCGGCGCCGCCGCTGACGAGCGCGCGCCAGAGACCGGTCAGCGCGTTGCTGCCGCGGTGGGCCAGCGTCCGCGACAGGGGCGGGAGAGTCACGCGCCTGTCGCTCTCGGCAAGCGGCGGCATCAGGCCCGGTTTCAGCTTCGCGAGCACGATCACATAGCCGATGTAGAGTCCGGCAAGCATAAAACCGGGGAAGAAGGCGCCGGCGTAGAGTTGCACCACCGACACGCCTGCGGTGGCGCCGTAGACGATCAACAGCACCGAGGGCGGGATCAGGATGCCGAGGCACCCGCCGGCGGTTACCGCGCCGGCCGCGACCTTGACGTTGTAGCCGGCTTTGAGCATCGCCGGGAACGCCAGCAGACCCATCAGAGTTACCACGGCGCCGACGATGCCGGTGGCGGTGGCGAAGATCGCGCAGGTAACGATGGTCGCCACTGCGAGCGAGCCGGGAATTCGCGCCAATGCCAGATGCAGGCTCTTGAACAAACGGTCGATCAGGGCTGCGCGCTCGACCAGATAGCCCATGAACAGGAACAGCGGGATCGCGATCAGCACGTCGTTGGACATCACTCCGTACGTGCGCTGCACGAACAAGTCGAGCACCTGCTGGACGGCAAGCCGAGGGTTGACGGTTTCGTAGGCAAGCCATGCAAAGAACACGCCCATGCCCATCAGCGTGAAAGCGGTGGGGAAGCCCATCATGATCGCCACCACGATCAGCGCAAGCATGAGCAACCCGAGATGGCCGTTGGTGATATTGCCCCAGGGCATGAACGCGAGGATGGCGACCACGATGATCGCCATCAGCGTGAAGCCGAACCACAGCTCCTTGCGCAGCTTCATTTGTGCGTTTCCTGCGTCACCACCAATTCATCCAGCTTCTGGATGTCCGCGTCCCTGACGTGCACCATCTCCTTGAGCTTTTCCACGTCCACTTCCTCTACGTCCATCTCGCGCGAGGGCCACGCGCCTTGCTTGAGGCAGATGATGCAGCGGGTGATCTCGACGATGCCTTGCACCAGCAGGAATGCGCCGGCAATCGGGATGACGGTTTTGAACGGATAGAGCGGCGGACCCTCGTAGGTGATGGTCGAATGCTCGTTGATCGCCCACGACTCGGCGGCATAGAAATAACCCGCGTAGGTGAGCGCGATCACGCCGGGAAGAAAGAACACGATGTAGAGCGCGAGGTCGAGTCCGGCCTGAACCCGCGGCGTGAAAAAGCCGTAGAGCACGTCCCCCCGCACGTGGCCGTTTTTCGAAAGCGTGTAGGCGCCGGCCATCATGAACAACGTTCCATAAAGCATGATCATCGCGTCGAAAGCCCATGCGCGCGGCGCACCGAGCACGTAGCGCGAGAACACTTCCCACGAGACATGCAAGGTGAGCACCACGATACAGAAGGAAAACGCCTGGCCGACCCAGGTGCTCATCTTGTCAACGAACAGCAGTACTTTTTGCATGGCCGCAGATCTCAAATGATGTGGTATCAGGCCGGAATTTCATTGCGATGCTGCCCCCCGGTTCCCGAAGCTGTCAAAAAAAACACCACCCGGTGGCCGCCGGATGGTGTTCTGTATCCACGAAACAGCGTATCAGGCCTTCTTCTTTGCGGCCGGCTTGGCGAAGTAATGGTTGTACGCCATCCTCCGGTTTACATTGGTGTCAAGGTCCCATCGGACGACGCGCCCGCCAAATGCGCGCATCGATGCGTCGACTTCCTTGAAAAGGGGATTGTCCGCAGACTTCTTGGCGACGGTCTGGTCATAAACGACAAGCTGCCTCTGTAGAAGCGCATCCGGGGTCTTGTAGAACTTGACGTTCTGCTTCTGCTGCATCTCGTCATAGTCCCTGGAGTAACGGTCGTAGGCTTTCCAGGACATGTCCGCGGACGCTGCTTCCACCGCATTCTCGATGATCACCTTGAGCTTCGCGGGCAAAGCATCGAACTTTGTCTTGTTGAACAGAACCTCGAATTGTTCGGCGCTCTGGTGGAAGCTCTGCAGCATGCAGACCTTCGATACATCCGGAAAGCCCAACACACGGTCCGACGACGCGTTGTTGAACTCGGCACCATCGAGCAGGCCGCGGTCCAGCGCCGGCACAATCTCGCCACCGGGCAGCGCGTTCACTGCGGCGCCCATCCCGGTAAATACGTCGATCGAAAGACCCACGGTGCGGAACTTGAGGCCTTTGAAATCTTCCGCCTTGGTGATCGGCTTCTTGTACCAGCCCAGCGGCTGCGTCGGCATCGGGCCGTACAAGAACGAAACCACATTCGCGCCGATGGAACTGTAGATCTTGCTGAGCAGTTCCTTGCCACCGCCGTACTTATGCCAGCCAAGGACCATGTTGGCATCCATCCCGTACGCCGGTCCCGAACCCCACAGCGCCAATGCTGCCTGTTTCCCGTAATGATAAGCGACAACGCCGTGGCCGCCGTCGAGCGTCCCTTTCGAAACCGCATCGAGCAGGCCGAAGGCCGGCACCACCGCACCCGACGCCAATACCTCGATCCTGAGTTCGCCGCCCGAGATGTCGCTCACCTTCTTGGCGAAGTCGAGTGCGAATTCGTGGAAGATGTCTTTCGACGGCCAGGTGCTCTGCCAACGCAAGCTGATCGGACCGGCGGAAGATACGACGGCTGGCGCTGCGGCCTTGGCGTCACCCTTCTTGTCCTGTGCCGCAGCCATCATCGGGAAAGCAATGGCGGCAACGCCGGCAGTCGCAGCAGCCGCGCCGGACAAAAACTTGCGGCGTGCAGCTACGTCCACCTGGCCATGCGTGGTTTTCCTGATTTCAATTTTTTTCATGGTGACCTCCTGGTTGGAAGAATAGGCTGACTGCGCACTTTTTCGTCGCCAGCCACGATCAAACTAAAACTTTTTATTATCAATGACTTATACGTTGTCATGTGACATGCAGAACATCCTATACCGGTTTCACGGTCCAATCAAGCACGGCGACAGCACCGCAGTCAGCGTAAATCGTTTTTCACTCTCCGGCAGAATGCCGACAAGTCAGTGCGCCAGAATGACGTGCACACGATAGGGGCCGTGGGCACCCAGCACCAGCGTTTGCTCGATATCCGCCGTTCGCGATGGGCCCGAAATGAAATTGACCGCGCGCGGCAGGTCACCGCACTCGCTGCGCAATAAGCGCCACGCATCTTCCATGCCGGGAACGATGCGCGACTTGCTCAGGACGGCGATATGCGTTTCCGGAAGCAGGCTGGTGGCCGCCGGCGTTTGCACCCCCGACAGAAGCATCAATGTGCCGGTTTCGGCGATCGCGCAATACACGCCGGTAATCCCAACCAGATCATCCGCATGAGCCTCACGCGCTTCGACTCGAACGCCGGCAGCCTGCCAGTCAAGGTCCCGAAACTCCGGCCAGCAAACTGCAGCGTGCGGCAACAAGTTGCCATTGAGGTATTCGGCGATCGCTCGCGGTACATCCGCGCGCGACTGCACCATGTTCCATGTACTGAAAAGGGTCAGCGCGCGATCACAAAAGCGCTCAACAGGATTCCAGTCATGCTGCGGTCGCGCGCTTTCCGGGTGCGACCGGATATACGTTGATATCGCGTCGCGTTCCTGTGGCGTTGGCGCATCACCTCTGCCATGCGCAGCGCGTATGCGGGCAAGGATATTGGCGCGGGCAGACATTTTTTTTGGGGGGGTAAAGAGTGAAGAGTTAGTAGTGAAGAGTATGCGCCATGGTCGGGGTGTCTCGTCACTCGTCACTCGTCACTCGTCACTCGTCACTATTCATGCTTCACCCCAAAGTCGGCATGTTGAATCCGGTCGGCAGCGCATTCGTGTCCGGCCAGCGCGTGGTGACGACTTTGCCGCGCGTATAAAAACGCACGCCTTCCATGCCATGCATATGCTGGTCGCCGAACAGCGAGCTGCGCCATCCTCCAAACGAATAAAACGCGATGGGTACCGGGATCGGCACGTTGATGCCTACCATGCCGACTTCGATTTCGCGTTCGAACTTGCGCGCCGCACCTCCGGATCGGGTAAACACCGCGGTGCCGTTTGCATACGGATTCGCGTTGATCAGGCGGATTGCGTCGTCCAGCGTATCGGCGCGCAGCACGACCAGCACCGGGCCGAAAATTTCATCTTTATAGATCGCCATGTCGGGATGGACTCGGTCAAACAGGGACGGCCCGAGAAAGAAGCCTTCCTCGTTGCCCTTGATCTTGATACCGCGACCGTCCAGCACCAGCGTGGCGCCTTCGGTCACGCCCTTGTCGACATATCCCGCGACTTTGTCGCGATGCACACGCGTCACCAGCGGCCCCATGTCCGGCTCCTTGCCGTCGACGCGACTGTCGCCCGCGCCTATCCTGAGGTTGGCCGCCTTTTCCTTGAGTTTGGCGACCAGCGGGTCGGCCGCCGCGCCCACCGCGACCACCGCAGATATGGCCATGCAGCGTTCTCCTGCCGAACCGTAACCGGCGCCGATCAGAGCATCCGCCGCGAACTCGATGTCGGCGTCGGGCAACACCACGGCGTGATTCTTGGCGCCCCCCAACGCCTGCACGCGTTTGCCGTTCCTGGCTGCGGTCTCGTATATGTATTTGGCGATCGGCGTGGAACCCACGAACGATATCGCCTTGATGTCCGGGTGATGGAGCAGTGCGTCGACGGCTTCCTTGTCGCCATGCACCACATTAAACACGCCGTCCGGCAGCCCCGCCTCCTTGAGCAAGCTTGCCATCAACATCGATGCGGACGGCACTTTTTCTGAGGGTTTCAGGACGAAGGTGTTGCCGCACGCGAGCGCGACCGGAAACATCCACAGCGGCACCATCACCGGAAAATTGAACGGCGTAATGCCGGCGCACACACCCAGCGGCTGACGTAACGAGTGCGTGTCGACGCCGGTGCCGACTTCTTCGCTGAACTCGCCCTTGATCAGGTGCGGTATGCCCATCGCAAACTCGATGACCTCTATGCCGCGCTGCACCGATCCTCCGGCATCGGCCAGTGTCTTGCCGTGCTCCTCGGTTATCAGCTGCGCAAGTTCGTCGCGATGGGATTCCATCAGCTCGCGGAATCGCATCAGGATGCGTGCACGCCGCAGTGCGGGTGCAGTACGCCACGCGGGCAGAGCACGCTGCGCCGCCTGCACCGCGGCGTCAACATCCGCCGCATTGGAAAATGCGACGCGTTTGGTCACTATTCCCGTGGCGGGATTGGTGATCTCACCTGAACGCTGCCCGCTTGCCGTTACCGGCTTGCCATTTATCCATAGCGGCACGGACTGCACCACCTTCACATCAACCGAGTTGTTCATCTGCCTCACCTTGAATCTTTATAGAAATCGCGCTTGACCACACTATGTCCGCACTCCCCGGATTATCCCTGATTCCTCCGCGCCTGCCCACTCCCTTGGGCATTTCGCAGGGTGGGCAAAGCATAGCGTGCCCATGCGGTCACCGTACAAACCAGTGCCGTGGCACGAACACTTGGTGTTGTTTCCGATTCTTTGTGTTGACGTGGCCAACAAGTTGCCCACGCTACGAGTTACCAGCTAATCAGTTCCGCGACATCGGGATTTTTGTCGAAACCCCACACCATTTCCAGCAGCCGCTCGCACTTCGCTTTGCCCACGACCTTTTCGCAATTGACGGTGAACTTGCGCTCCAGGTCCGCATCGCTCATGGGATTCTTGGTTTCGCCCGTGGGCTCGATCACTCGTTTCTCCAGGCTACGTCCGCCCTCCAATTCGACGCGCACGGCACCGGAGCGTATACCGGGATAGATGCGCTCACATTCCGCATCGAGGTGCGTATCGACTGCCGGGATAAGGCGTTGGACTTCCGGACGCAAGAGACTTTCAGGTAAAAAGTGATGCGCCGCCAGTTCGCCATCGACAACCGCCAGTGCCGCCGCGACCGGCGCGTTCATGTGAGCATCGAGCAAATTGTCGGCGTGCTTGTGATCGTAACCGCTCACGCCGACGGCGTAGAGACCCACGTCGAGGCGCACCACATCCCGCGCCTTGACTTGATGCTGCTCGCGCAGCGCAACGATGCCGTCGATAACGGCATGGTAGTGACGACAGCAGGGATAGGGTTTGAAGTAGATATTTTCTATCTCATAGCGCTCGCCCAATTGCGCGACGAGGCGCTGCCAGTTGACCTCGAGTCGCTTAGGTTTGCTGAAAATATTCAAGCAACGCACGCGACACCGGCATCGCCGAACCGGCAATCGCGCAGGTCAGATGATCCTGAAACGCGCGTTTGAACGCATGTATCGTGGTGGTCGGCAGATCGGTATAGCGCGTCGCCGCCACATGTTTGGCGAGCCGTGTGGTTGCGTCGACGCCGGCCGCAGGCAGCATCTGGCGGAGGTAGCGGTCATGAATTCTCACTCTTGAGCCCAGTCGTCTTGATAACTTTCGCCGATTTCGCGTGACAGGTTTTGATGTACTCGGCAAATTGCGCGGGAGCGCTCGATACCGGTTCGGCGCCGTCCGCTATCATGCTTGCCTGCATTTCCGGATTCTGCAGGCCCCTGACGATAGCGGCGTTGAGCTTGTTGACGATCGCACGCGGAGTACCGGCGCGGGCAACGATGCCGTTCCAGCTGTTCGCCTCATAACCGGGAAAGCCCGCCTCCGCGGCCATAGGTACGTCAGGCAGTGCTCTGGCGCTTATATCGCCCGCAACCGCAAGTGCCCGCAACTTCCCGCACTTGACGTGCGGCACGGTCTTGATGGCTCCGCCAAACATGACCTGCACTTCGCCGCTGATGATGCCTATCAGCGCGGGTCCGGTCCCTTTGTACAGCACGCGGCGCAGATCCATGCCCGTCATCTGCTTGAGCATCTCCATGGGCAATGCCGTGGCGGCCGAACTCGCACCGTAGTTGATCTGACCCGGTTTCCGTCTTGCCAGTGCGACGAGTTCTTTCACAGTTACCACAGGCAGTGCAGGGTTCACGACCAGCACCGTCGAAGACGCCGTGGTCTGTGTAATCGGCGCGCAATGAGCATCCAGAAATGTCTATAAAAACAACAGGATAACGCCAGTGTCATCATCGTCCACGAGCATCTCGGCGAGTTCACCGACACCCAGGTCTGATTCGTTGCCGACGGAAATCAGCTTCGAAAAACCGAGCCCGCGCGCTTGCGCGCGCGTCAGTATGCTGCCGGTCATGCTGCCGCTCTGCGAAATCAGACTGAGCGGACCTGCCACCAATTCGCCATGCTCGACGACGGCGTTCACCGTCAGCGGGATACGGTCGTGCACATTGATCATGCCCATGCAATTAGGTCCGAGGATACGCATGCCGCCGTCGCGCGCGAGCTTCACGATGTCGCGCTGACGCTGCAACCCTTCCGTTCCGAGTTCGGCAAAGCCCGCGGTGAATAGTGTCGCGACTTTTACGTGCCGCTCGCAACACTGTGAAATCACCGCCGGGACCGCAGCCGCCGGCACCATGATGAATGCGTGGTCTATGGACTCGGGGATCGACCGTACGTCGGGATAGGCACGCTCGCCCAGAACCTCGCTACGCGACAGATTGACGGGCACCACGCGCCCGCGATATCCATAGCGTTTCAGATAGCGCTGGGGCCGCGAATTGTTTTTACCGATATCCGGTGAGGCGCCAATCAACGCAATTGATTTGGGCTGCAACAACGCTTTGCGCAGCGTGCTATGCATGCTCACGCTATTGCCCTAAAAAATCAGGTCGTGGTTGCCGCGCGCGGCGGACGCTGCGAGAATCGCCGCTCAAAAATGATTTCCGCGAGGCGGTTCTTCAGAATTTCAACCGAACCGCCGGCGATCAGCCAGCCGCGCGAGCGGCGTACGCAATATTCGACCAGCGTTTCCTGCGTGAAGCCCAGCCCGCCCATCACCTGCAGCGAGTCATTGGCCACGTCGAAACCGGTCTGATTGCACATCAGTTTGGCCACCGTGGTTTCATCCGCCGCCGGAAAGCCGCGGTCGGCGTTGGTTGCGGCACGGTAGAGCAGCAACTGCGCAGCGTCGAGCTTCACTTTCATGTCCGCGAACTTCCATTGCAAACCCTGAAATTCGCACAACGGGCGCCCGAACTGCTTGCGATCGAGCGCGTACTGCCGCGCCAGATCGAAACAATAGCGGCCATAGGCGAGCGAACGCGCGGCATTGCCGATGCGCTCGGCGTTAAAACCCTGAATCTGCTTCTTGAATCCGCCCGCCGGCAGCAGCACGTCTTCGGGAGGCACGTATACATTGTCGAAAAAAATCGGCGCCCAATGGTTGCCCGACATGAACTTCGAAACCTTGCCGATGGAAAATCCCGGCGCGGTGCGGCGCATCATCACCGATCCTATCCCGCCCACGCCGGGACCATAGCGCACGTAGACCAGATACTGATCGGCGAGCGGGTTGGGAAATATCTTGGAACCATTGATGCGAAACCCGTCGCCATCCGGCGTCGCCGTGGTTGTAAGATCCGTCGTCGCCGAGCCTGCGTCCGGCTCGGTCATCGCGACAACGATCATCTCGACGCCGCTCAGCAGCGGCGCAAGATAGCGTTTCTTCTGGTCCGCGCTGGCAAACTGCGCCAGTACCCGTATCGCGCCAAAATTGCCCTCGGCAATCACATCCGCGCTGCGCGGACAAAATTTGGCGACTTCCTCGATCGCCAGTACCGCATCCATGACCGTGCCGCCGGCGCCGCCATCGTCTTCCGCGATCATGATGCCCAGCAGTCCGGCAGCAGACATCTTTTTCGAAATCTCGTAGGGATACTCGGCGTCGTGCGCGCGCTCGAGCGCACCTTGCGAAAGTTCCTTGCGTGCAAACGCCGCGACCGAGTCGCGGAACATCCGCTGCTGTTCCGTTAAGCGAAAATCCATGTCGTGATCCGGAAGTGACGGGGTGCGTGTGTGATCACGCTTTACCTGGATAATGTACCGCGTTTGCTCCGGCAAGCCTATGGTACGAAGAGCACCGGCGGATGCTGGTATGGGCTAGACCGGATCCTGCGCACTATCGATTGCGCCGTGCGTATAGTTCACGGAAAGTCTTGCCCTGCGGCGCCGGCAAGTCGCGTCCAGCCGTCCAGCCACTGACTAAGGGTAAATGCCGTATCAGCCGCTCTGCTCCACCCAGCCGGTGCAGCACTTTCGCCGCAATACTGGAGACCCATGCGTACAGTGCGGGACGCTGCGCGCACCAACTCCATAACGCCAGCGCCACGCGTTCCTGCCATGGTCGCAGGCCACGTTCGACCTGATGCTCTCGCAATTTCCGCATCAGATCAGGCAGCGGAATCTTCACCGGGCATACCACGCTGCACTGGTTGCAGAACGTCGACGCCTGCGGTAATTCCAGAGCGTTCTCCAGCCCCACAAATGTGGGCGTGAGTATCGACCCCATGGGGCCTGGATATACCCATCCGTAAGCGTGGCCGCCGACGCTCTGATACACAGGGCAATGGTTCATGCAGGCGCCACAGCGGATGCACCGCAGCATTGCCTGCATGTCACCGCCTATCAAGCGGGAGCGACCCGCGTCGAGCAGGATAATGTGGAAATGTTGCGGGCCCTGCTCACCCGGTTGAGCTATTCCCGTCGTCAGCGACACGTAATTCGATATCGTCTGCCCGGTCGCCGAGCGCGGCAACAGCCTCAGCAGCGTCGCCAGATCCTCCAGGGTCGGCACAACCTTTTCAATGCCGGTGATTGCCACATGCACGCGCGGCAGGGTGGTTACCATGCGGCCGTTGCCCTCGTTAGTCACAATCAGCGTCGTGCCGGTTTCGGCAACGATGAAGTTGGCGCCAGTTATGCCCATGTCCGCCGACAGGAAATGCGTACGCAACAGCTCGCGCGCCTCTCGCGTCAACTCGCCGATATCGGTCTTGCGCGGCCGCTGGTGCTCTTTCGCGAACAAATCCGACACTTCGTCCCGGCTCTTGTGTATCACCGGCGCGGTGATATGCGACGGCGGCTCTTTCGCGAGCTGCAGTATGTACTCGCCGAGGTCGGTTTCGACCACCTGCACCCCGGCTGCTTCGAGCGCGTCATTGAGCGCGCATTCCTCGCTGACCATGGATTTCGACTTGACCGCTTTGCGCACGCCGTATCTGGACGCCAGCTCGCATACGATGCGATTGACATCGGCGGTGGTTTCCGCCCAGTGCACGACCGCGCCGCGTGCGGTGGCATTGCGCTCGAATTCTTCAAGGTAGAGATCGAGATTGTTGATCACTCGGTCGCGTATGGCAGCCGCCGCGGTGCGTATTTCTTCGAAGTTTTCAAGCTCGGCTACGCGATCGGCGCGACCCTTGACGAAATTACCCTGCAGCCGGTGCAGCGCGGCCTGCAACTTCACGTCAGCGAGCTTTTCGCCGGCGCGCGCCTTGAAATGCATGGATGATATCTGCATGGCCCGATGCTACACCAGGACTTCGGCTACCGGTTTATTCACCCTTGATACCCGCTTCCCGGATCACCTTCCCCAGGCGGGTCATCTCAGAACGTATCGTCGCAGCGAGTTGCTCCGGGGAACTGCCCACACCTTCGACGCCGGCGTTGAACAGTTTCTCTTTCACCTCCGGCAAATGGATTGCCCGCACGATTTCCTGATTCAGGCGTGCGACGATCGCCGCAGGTGTTTTTGCCGGCGCGAACACCGCGTTGATGGCCACCGCTTCGTAATCGGGCAGACCCGATGCGGCTATCGTCGGCAGACCGGGAACCAGCGCGGAAGGTTTCGCGGTGGTGACCGCCAGCGCCTTCAGGCGTCCGGACTTTACATGCGGCAGGGTGCCGCCGGTCACTGAAAAAATCAACTGCAGTTCGCCGCTGATAAGCGCAGTGAGTGCAGGTCCAACCCCGCTATAAGGAATACGCGTCAGACTGATGCCGGCCATGGATTTGAACAATTCCG
This sequence comes from Betaproteobacteria bacterium, assembly GCA_947476215.1. Lineage (GTDB taxonomy): Bacteria > Pseudomonadota > Gammaproteobacteria > Burkholderiales > SG8-41 > PALSA-1004. The sequence continues at coordinate 31,618 of CANJQI010000019.1, read as the reverse complement.
CCGCAAGGTGCGTGGCCGAGCCCACCGACCCGGTTGCATAGTTGAGCTCTGCCGGTTTGGCTTTTGCCAACGCAATCAGTTCCTTGACCGATCTGACCGGCAACGAGGGGTGTATCACCAGCATATTCGGCTGCAGGGTTACGGTTGAAATCGGCGCGAAATCGCGCACCGGATCATAGGATTGTTTCTGGATAAGCGCCCTTACCCAGTGACTGTCGCTGACCAGAACCAGCGTATACCCATCGGGTTGCGCGCGGGCCACGGTCTCGCCGAGCAGGATCACCGGCCGATTGTCCACGATCACCTGCTGACCCAGGGGAACCGAAATATTCTGTGCGATCAGACGCGACAGAAAATCGGTACTGCCTCCCACCGGCGCGGTGACAATGCGCAGCGGTTTGAGCGGATAATCCTGACCGAACGCGATGCCGGCGCGCGTAGCAGAAAATCCCAGCAACAACAACCCCAGCACAAGGTGCGGCAGCGGCATGATCGCTTCCCTGCCCCTGACCGCAACGGTCCGGCCCCGTAGACCGTTCTTTGGGTTTGCGGTGATTTCCCGGTTCCATATAGGGAACTCTGACCGTGAGTTGCCTGTCTTAGTCATGTTTTCGTGATGGTAAGTGCAGAACACCAGCGTACCTTAATTTCTTGCGCTGTGCCATATTCTGGCCGGAATCCTTCAGCGCGGGTAAACTGCCATTTGCGCTATTCGAATCAGAAACATACCACTCCAATACGAGGTCGACTCATGCTAATTGCTCGAATTGTTTGCGGCGCCGTTGCGTGTTCAACAATCATGCTGAGCGTGGGTCCTGTCCACGCACAGGACTACCCAGTCAGGCCCGTACGTATCCTCACCGCCGAACCGGGCGGCGGCAACGATTTTCTGGCGCGTGTGGTTTCCCCCCGGCTCGCCACCGCACTCGGCCAGCAGGTAATCGTAGACAACCGCGCGAGCGCGGCAGTCGGGCCGCTCGGCGCCATAGCCTCCGCGGATGGCTACACCCTGATTGTCGGCGGCGGTACCTTTCAGTCCGTGCCGATCCTGGAAAAAGCGCAGTATGACCCGGTGAAAAGCTTTGTCGGGGTTTCGCAACTGGAACGCTCGCCCAACGTGCTGGTGGTGAATCCATCGTTTCCGGTGAATTCGGTCAAGGATCTGATCGCCGTGGCGAAAGCCAAGCCGGGCACACTCAACTATGGCTCCGGGGGCGCAGGAGGCTCGTTGCATCTGAGCGCGGAAATGTTCAAGATAGCTGTGGGCGTCGACATCGTGCGCGTGCCTTACAAGAGCACCGGGCCCGCACTCATCGGACTGCTGGGCAACGAAGTGCAACTGGCGTTTTCCACCGCGGGCGGGGCGATGCCTCACATCAGGTCTGGCAAACTCAAAGCGCTGGCTGTCACCAGCGCGGAACCCACCGCTCTGGTTCCGGGCGTACCCACCATGATAGCGTCCGGTGTACCGGGCTTCGAGTTGGAAACGATAGGCTTTATGCTGGCGCCGCTCAATACGCCCGTGTCCGTCATCAATCGATTGAATCGGGAAGTCGTACAAATCATGAGCCTGCCTGAAGTCAAGGCACAGATGATCATCGGCGGTTCGGAGGCGGTCAGCAGTACGCCCGCGCAGATCATCGCCAAGCTGGCGGAGGCGGATGCGCGGGCGCGCAAGCTGTATAAGGCCATAGGACTCACCAATTAGACATGCGAGTGAAGGCACTGCGCATTGCGGTAATTTATTGCAATAACTTTCAGACAGGAAATCATGAACCCGACTTCAAAACATCTTTCGTGGAACATTCTTTGCGTCATCGGTTCCAGCCTGCTCATCGCCGATTGCTTTAGCGCTCAATCGAACGATATCCCGACCAAGCCCATCCGCGTGCTGGTCGGTATGGTTCCCGGCGGCGGCACCGATATTACCGCGCGCGCGGTCGCGCAAAAGCTCGGAGAACGGCTCGGGCAACTGGTGATAACCGACAACCGGGCCGGCGCCAGCGGCGCCATTGCCCGCGAAATCGTCCGTAGTTCGGCGCCCGACGGACACACATTGCTGCTGCTGACCTCCAGCCAGATTGTCAACGCGAACATGGTCCAAAAAGATCCGGTCGATATCCGCGATGCGTTCTCGCACATTACCCTGCTGGTTTGGTATCCGTATCTTCTGGTCAGTCATCCGTCGGCCCCGATCAAGTCCATGAAGGACCTGCTCGCATATGCGAAAAGCAAACCCGGTGCACTCAATTACGGCACGCCCGGCATCGGCACAACCGCGCATCTGGGAACGGAACTGCTCAACCACATAGCCAAAATCGACATGGTGCACGTACCATACAAGGGCTCAGGCGATGTAGTCCGCGACCTCCTGGGCGGGCAACTCATGATTTCATTCGCGAGCGCGATCTCGACGATGCCGCACGTGAAATCAGGCAAGCTGCGATTGGTCGCAGTCAGCAGCGAAAAACGTTCCAGGTACATGCCCGATGCGCCGACCGTGGCCGAAGGCGGGGTTCCCGGCTACGACCTGACCGGCTGGTACAGCATGGCGACGGCGCCACGCACCCCCAGAAATATCGTCATGAGACTGAACAAGGAAATCGCTGCGTCACTCGATTCCCCGGAACTGCAAAAAAACTTTGCCGCCGATGCCGCAGAAACCGAACCGACCTCGCCCGAACAGCTGAAAGAAAAGATCAATCAGGAACTGAAAAAATGGGGCGATCTGCTGGCGGCGGGAGGCATCAAACTATAGCCAGATCGCGTTCATGGATTCAATAGGTTCCTGTTGAAAACGCAAATTATCGCGGTAATCTTTTCCGCTGGATTCGCGATGCCGGGCACGGAGATCGTGTCGGCCCAGACCTATCCCCACAAGCCGTTACGCCTGATTGCCCCGGAACCCGGGGAAGGTGTTGATTTTGCGGCACGCATCGTCGCCCAGGGAATCTCCGGCTCCCGGGGTCAACCCGTGATTGTGGAAAACCGCGGCGGCGGGGGCAATGTCTCAGGTGAGATCGTGACCAAAGCCGCGCGCGACGGCTACACCCTGCTCGTCACCGGCAGCACGTTCTAGGGCACGCCACTGCTGCGCAAGACCTCGTACGATCCGGTCAAGGGATTCGCCCCTGTGTATCTCGTCAGCTCGCCCAATATACTCGTGGTTCATCCGTCCGTGCCGGTAAAGTCGGTCAGGGATCTGATCGATTTCGCCAAAACCAAACCGGGACTGCTCAACTACGCGTCGAGTTCAATCGGCTCGTCGGCACACCTGGCAGGTGAAATGTTCAAATCCATGGCTGGCGTCAGCATCGTGCATATTCCCTACAAAGGCACCGGCCCGGCCATCATCAATTTGATTGGTGATCAAGTGCAGATGATGTTTGCCACCGCCGCCTCGGTGACCGCGCCTGTCAAATCCGGCAAGCTGAAAGCGGTCGCCGTGAGTAGTCACGCGACCGTCCACGCTCTATCCCGACCTGCCCACGGTCGCGGCCACCGTTCCGGGTTATGAGACAGTCGCCGCGGCGGCAATGTTTGCGCCACCCAAAACGCCTGCGGCCATCATCGGCCGATTGAATCGCGAGATCGTGCAAGCGCTAAACCGGTCGGACATCAAAGAGCAGTTCTTCAATGCCGCGACGGAGACCGTCGCCCGTTCTCCGGAACAGCTTGCCGCCTCGGTAAAGGCCGATATGACAAGGTTAGGCAAGTTAATCAAGGAAGCCGGCATACGCGGCGAATGAACGCCGGTCATTTCACGCCAACATCTCCGCTCAGGCATCCAGTTCACGGTGAACAAAATCGATGATCTTGCCGAGCGCGTCGACTGACGCCGGAATCCCCGGATCGGTATTGATGAAAGCCTCGGTAACTCCCTCGAATATGTGCAGATCCACACTGGCGCCCGCCTTTTGGTACGCAGCCACAAAACGGTCAAGCAGCGGACGCGGATGCGCGCCATCTGCGGTGCCCTGCAGGTAGATTACCGGAGGCTTGTTCACTGCCTCGCCGCGCTCCAGCGCCAGTAACGGACTGGCCTCGCCCATGGCAGCTTCGTCGGGCCAATATTGATGATGGTGCGGCAATACGTGATCAGCGAATTTCGAGGGGCCGCTCTGCTTGAGCTTGAGCACGTAATGGTAACGGCCCAGCGGGTCTATTACTGGCCAGCACAGCACCGCGCACCGCACCGTTGCATCAATATCATCATGACCGGGCAGCGGCAACGCCGCATAGCGCGCATCGCGCGGCCGCATCGCGGTCAACATGGCTTGATGGCCGCCGCTTGAACAGCCGAGTATGCCCACGCGGTCGGCGCGTATGTTGTAAGTGGCGGCACGCGACTTGAACCAGCGTATTGCGTAATTGATATCGGCCAGTGATGCCGGGTAGCCGGCCTCGGGCGGCATGCGAAAGTCCAGCGATGCCACCACCACGCCGCTGCTCGCCAGTGGCGCATCGATCGCAACATCGCGTGTACGATCGAGATTGCACCAGACGCCACCGTGCAAATCGATAATCAGCGGATACGGCCCGCCCGTGCGTGGTTGGTAGACACGTGCGAGCAATGGCTTGTCGCCATGACGGTTGTACTCAACATCGTCAACATCTATTTCGTGGCGCGACTGAAGGTTAGCACTCATTGGATACTGTCCCGTTTGTTATAACCGCGATGCAGGTCGCCGCGGGTCCGTGCAATTGTAGTGGTTTCCGGTTTGCAAGTTTGCGAGTATAAATGGCTACGCTACCCTGTTCTTGATATCCATGATCCCTTCGTTGCGCACGCATTATCCCCGTCCATGAAATTCCTTCGATGTGGTGGAGGGAGCCATGTCGCCAATTTGGACTTTTTCAAAATTACGCGTGGAGAAGTTGATGCTGCATCGTCGATTCCTGAAGTCCTTGTTATGCGCCGTTTTGACACTTACAGGAGCGGGTACCGCCGTTGCCCAATCCACAACGACAGCGGGAGCACCGGCATTTCCGGCCAAGCCGATACGCATCGTCACCTCCGATGCCGGCGGCGGCAGCGATGTCATCGTACGCGTGATCGCACAAGGCATAACAGGTCCTCTCGGACAACAGGTCGTTGTGGACAACCGCGGCGGCGGTGTCATTGCAGGGGAAATAGTCTCGCGCTCGCAACCCGATGGTTATACTCTCATCTACTACGGCAGCACGCTATGGATACTGCCGTTAATGCGCAAGAGCGTGCCTTACGATACCGTCAGGGATTTCGCGCCGATCACCCTCGCGGTGAGCTCTCCCAATGTTCTGGTCGTGCATCCGACGGTCGCCGCCAAATCGGTCAAGGAGCTGATTGCGCTGGCGAAATCCCGGCCGGGCGAACTCAACTATGCCTCGGCGGCAGCCGGCACCATACCCCATCTCGCCGCTGAACTGTTCAAGTCCATGGCCGGCGTCGATCTGATGCGTATTGTTTACAAAGGCACGGGTGCCGCGCTCAACGACCTGCTCGGCGGTCAGGTGCATGTCATGTTCGCGACCGCGCCTTCCGCCGCGCCCCACATCAAGACCGGCAGACTACGGGCGCTGGCCATGACCTCGGCGCAACCGACAGCGGCATTTCCGGATCTGCCCACGATCGCAACTGCCGGCCTGCCAGGTTACGAAGCCGTGCAGGTGTCCGGCATGTTCGCCCCTGCGAAAACGCCCGCCGTCATCATCGCCCGCGTGAACAAGGAGATCGTGAGCGCATTGCGACTGACCAGTGTCAGGGAGAGACTCGCCAGCACCGGCGTCGAGGCCGTGGGCAGTACACCGGAGCAGTTTGCCGCGAAAATCAAGTCCGAAATTGCACGCATGGGCAAGGTTATCCGCGATGCCGGCATCAGGGACGAATGAAGAATTGAATGGCAGTCCGCGGCTATTCGAACAACCAACCATGCAGCATACGTCCTGGCATGAACGCGAACGATCCGGCGATCAGCAGCCCCCGATGTAGAGCCCCAGCATGGGCCCCTTGTGTGCCGCGATGTTTCCCCGGCGCGCGTAAATGTAAGCAGCAGGTATGCTGTATAGGGTGAACAAACTGAACAGGTGAATAAATCCGAAATGTCCCAGAAATTGGGGCTCCACGACGGCTGGCATCAACAGCGTCGCAATTCCTGTCACCAACATCATGGGAAGATAGATACGCCCCAACAATTTGTGACGTGGCATTCCTTTGCGGTTAAGCAGAAGATAAGTACCTATGACGAAAGCCGCGAATACGGTCGCGAGATGCATGAAAATGAGAGATTTGTAAATATCGCGTATAGACACGGCCAAGCAATTCTGCCGTCGGTGTCGAGTTCCTATTCGGGCCGGATATTTGCGTTCTTGACCAAACGCGCATATTTCGCGATTTCGCTCTTGACGTATGCGCCGAGTTCGGCGGGCGTGCTGCCCACCAGTTCCACGCCGACACTTTCGAGTTGCCGGCGCACGTCGGCGAGCTTGAGCGCTTTCAGGACTTCGCCATTCAGGCGATGGATAATTTCCGGCGGTGTTGCGGCAGGCGCCAGTAACGCATGCCATACCACCATCTCATAGCCCGGCAAAGCCGCTTCGGCGATGGTGGGCAGGTCAGGCTGGGTAGCGGAACGCCTGGCACTGGTCACCGCCAACGCGCGTATGCGGTTCGCCTTGATGTGGGGCAGCGCGCTTTGCAGCGTGCTGAAATTCATGGTGACCTGACCGCTGAGCAGATCGGTGAGCGCCTGCGCGAATCCCTTGTAAGGGATGTGCACAACATCGATACGCGCCATGGACTTGAACAGTTCGCCGGCGAGATGCACTGAACCGGCGATGCCGGAGGATGCAAACGTGAGTTGTCCGGGTCGTGATTTTCCCAATGTAATCAAATCCTTGACTGATTTCACGGGGAGCGACGGGTGAACAATAAGAACCTGTGGCGAAATGTCGATGAGAACCACGGGCGCGAAATCGCGAACAAGATCGTACGGCATTTCCGTATATAGGCTTACGTTGACCGCGCTTGCCGGTGTGGCCATGAACAGCGTATAGCCGTCGCCAGGCGCCCGCGCTGCCGCCTCGGTGCCGATCTTGGTTGCACCGCCCGGACGGTTGTCGATGTAAGTCTGTTGCCCCAACGACTCTCCCATTTTCGGCGCGATCGTGCGCGCGACTACATCACCGGCGCCGCCGGGCAGATAGGGAACGACGATGCGTATCGGGCGGCTGGGGTAGGGTTGAGTGTCGGCAGCGTAGGAAGAAAGCTGCAACGTTGCCGCACACAATGCGAAGAAAAGTGAATTGGAAAATTTCATAAATAGTGCGCGCCCTCACGCCTGCCTCTCTGCGTTGCTTCAAGTGTGCCCTTGTCTCCGAGGGCAATCGAATCTACACATCTTCACCCCTGTAGGCTGGATTGAGGCACGAAACCCATCAGCTGTGGCCTGTTCCTGCGACAGATGTTTGATAGGTGTCGCTACGCTCGACCCATCCTACGCCTTGCTTCGTGAAGATAGAAGATGTGTAGGTATGTACGAAGGAGAATTCAAGTCAAATCTGATTCAACTTGTCGACAATAGATCGCTCTATAACGATGCCCTCGACACGGCGGCGTTCGCGTTCGCGGTGTGAACGTTCCGACGGGATGCGGATCTCGTCGACTCCGGGCTGACGCGGCGCCTCGCGGATCTGGCGCACGTAGTCGGTCATCTGTTTTTCGAATTCACCAGTGGCCAGCATGATATCGGGCCGGATCACGAAAAACAGGAATCCGTAGTCGCGCACATCGCCGCACTTGTAGGCGGCGCCGGCAATCAGGCCCAGCGCCTGCACGCAGAACGACAGGCCATATCCCTTATGACCGCCGAAAGTACTGAATCCACCGGCGAGCGCAGCCTCGGGGTCGCGTGTGGGTTTGCCATTGCCGTCAAATGCAATGCCATCGGGAAGTTCGCGGCCCTGCAAAGCATAGAGCAAACGCTCACCGCCCATCATCGCGGCGGTGCCCATGTCGAACACGATCGGACCTTCGGTCGATGGAAAACCGAAGCCCAGCGGATTGGTACCCAGCATGCCGCGTGCCGCACCTGGCGGGAATACTTTGGGCTCCGCGGCCGCCACGTGCAGACCGATTAATCCTGCGCGCGCGATTTTTTCCAGGTAGTAGGCGTTGCGGCCGCTGTAATAACTGTTGTAGACGCCGACCGAGGCCAGACCGCAGAATTTTGCTTTCTCGATCGCCACGCAGGCGCCGCGATACACCGACAGATATCCGACCTGATTGCCGCCGTCTATCACTGCCGACGCCGGCGTTTCGCTGATGATACGTATGGGTGTTTTTTCCTTGCGCGTTTTCGTGTTGTCGGCAATCGCCAGTACGCGCGGCAGGCCCGTGAATCGATAGCCGCACAGCGCGTTGTCTATGAGTTGCCCCATGATGATGTCGACTTCTTCATCGTTGTAGCCGACGCTCTTCAGCGCACGTGCGCCTATGGCGGTTGCCTCCGCCACCGTCAAACGCACCGTCTCCGGCGTATCGAGATCCAGCCGTCCGTCCTTGCCGTCATGCCGCTGTTCGGAAATGCTCACGCGGTGCTCCCGGGTTTGAGGGTCTCGTGCCCGTCCCTGTCGCCGATGCGACGCATTAAAGTTTGCATTTGATCAGTTCCGGAAAATGATGGACTCGCCGAGAAAACATCCGTACTGCGCAATCTTGGCGTCCTTGACCTGCCGTTCGCCGCATTCGTGGCGCAACTGGCGCACCGCTTCTATGAACAGATTCCAGCCCGCGACGTGCCCTTCCGACAGCAGGCCGCCAGACGTATTGACCGGCAGTTCCCCACCGATTTCGATGCGGCCGTTCTTGACGAATTCGCGCGCTTCGCCGGGCCCGCAGAATCCGAAGCGCTCCAGAGCGAACAACACCAGCGGCGTAAACGCATCGTAGGTCAGCAGCAGGTCGACGTCCTTGTGCGTGATGCCGGCCATCTGGTAGGCATAAAGGTCTTCCTTCCCCGGCACATACTTGTAGACTTTTTGCTGCGCCACGCCGAGGCCCGGCAGCGTCAGGTTATGGAATTGCGGACCTGCGTGCACACCCTGCATGCCGGAAATATAGACCGGCGGCTTCCTGCAGTCGCGCGCACGCTCGGCGGAGGTCACGATGATGCACGCGCCGCCGTCGTTGTTCTGGCAGCAGTCGAACAAGCGCAGCGGCTCCACGATCCAGCGCGAGTTCAGGTAGTCCTCGGTGGTCATGGGTTTGCGGCGCAGGGCCTCGGGATTCATGCGCGCGTGTTTGCGAAAACCGACCGCGATCGGCGCAAGATCCGGGTTTCCGCCGCCGTACATGTGGAAGTAACGCTGCGCCGCAATCGCCGCGCCGAAGGCCGGTGCGAGCGCGCCATAGGTGGGACTCTCGCCGTGCGGACCCAGCCCCTGACGCCACGGCTCAGGTTCCGCCGGCTGACCGAACGCCTTGCCGCGTCGGCCATGGATGATGGCTACGGCCTTCGCCATGCCCATACTCACGACCATCGCCGCCTGCTGCAACATCGGTGACACAAAACGGCCGTGGCTCCAGCCCTGATAGGCGTAGCGCACATTGGAACCGACAGCTTCCAGCAGACGATCGTAGTCGGAGCCGAACGACATACATATGACCCCGTCGACGTCGTCGCGCTTCAGACCACTGTCGTCGAGGGCAAGCTTGAATGACTGCACGGCGAGCGACAACGGTGTGTGATCGGGAAAGCTGCCATTGGTCAAACCGACCCCGCATACCGCGATCTTGTCCTTGAATTGTTGTGCCAAGTCCGTCATCAACTGTCTCCGATCAATTTTTCAGCACCTGTCTGTCGACAGGTGTTTGATTTTCGTTGCTATTCTTCCTGTATGCCCAGTTCCCTGATCAGCTTGCCCCAGCGCGCAATCTCTTCCTTGACGGCAGCGGCCGCAACTTGTGGCGGTCCACCGGCAGGCTCAGCGCCCGCCCCGAGAAATTTCTCGCTGACTTCAGTCATCTGCAACGCGCGATTGAATTCCTGATTCAGTTTGTTGATGATCGCCGGAGGGGTACCCATGGGAGCGAATACGGCACCGGTCGTTTGCGATACGTAACCGGGCACACCGGACGACGCTATGGTGGGAATGCCGGGCGCAAGTTTGGACGGCTGTGCGAATGAAACACCCAGCGCGCGCAGCCTGCCCGACTTGACGTGCGCCATGGCGGCGGCAATTGCCGGGATCATGATCTGCACTTCGCCCGCGATCAACGCGCTGATGCCGGCGCCTACGCCTTTGTAGGGCACCCTGACTATGTTTACACCCGCCATCGCTTTGAACAACTCCGCCGCAAGGTGAGCCGACGAACCGGTATCACTGCCGGCGTCGAGCAACGAACCCGGCTTGGCCTTGGCGAGATCTATCAGTTCCTTGACCGATTTCGCGGGCACCGACGGGTGCACCACCAGCAGATTCCCCGAATGATTCAGCAACACCACGGGAACAAGATCGCGGATCACATCGTAGCGCACGCTTTTCCTGAGCAGCGGCAACATCCACGCCGGCGGTCCGTAGATCAACAGCGTATGGCCGTCGGGATTGGCACGTATCACCGTTTCAACCGCGATGACGCCGCTGCCACCGCCGCGGTTGTCGACGATAACCTGTTGTTTCAGTATGGTGGTGAGTGACGGCGCGAGCGCGCGCGCGTAGAAATCAATCGCGCCACCGGCGGTCGGAGCAACCATGCGGATCGGCTTGCTTGGGTAAGTCTGGGCGTGGGCAGTGCCCGCCAACATGGCCAAGCTGAACGAAACTGTACTTAACAATGTCATTCGTAGCATACGTTACTCCTGGGCGCTCCGGTTGAATCGCGAATGCGGCATAACCATGTACTTGTGTCGGGTGGCGGATCGAATCTCTAAACTTTACGGCTCATCAGTCGTCAAATTTGGCGACACTCTTTCGTAGAGTGGGTTAGCGGAGCGTAACCCACCGACTTCGCATAACCACACTCCGGCGCAATACGCTCCGCCATTGCGCCCTACCTCGGCTGGTTTCTATTTCGCGGTGCGAGTGTTGCCATAAACTGCGACTGCTGAATAAGGCATTTCGTACTTAGGAATCAACGCACCTGCAACGAGTCCTTCACAGCCTCACGCAGCACGCCCATGAACGCGGCGCCATCGCTGGCTTCGATATTGGCGACCGCGGCTATGATTTTCAGTTGATGTTTTTCAGCAATCACCGGCCGCACCAGCGGCTTGAATTTATCGACGATGTCTTCCCACGTCAGAGGATTGGAAGCGCTGCCGCGCGGAACGTCTATGGTCTCGGTTTCGGTACGGCCGCCCTTTAGACGCAGGTGCAGGTTTACACCGCGGCGCTTCATGGCCGGATCGGAGATGAGTTTTATTTTCGGCAGCAGGGCGCGTACGCGCGGATTGTAAAGTTCGGACTCTTCAAGGTCCGCCGCCAGCACGTCGCCATGCACGATTACCAGCCCGACGTTGAACGGCAGACTCAAACGGGCCGCCAGCATGGTATGCGGATCCGCGTCGGCATTGTCATGCGCGACGATGTCGTGGCAGCGCACGGTGATTTCCTCCACGTCCTCGGCATTGATCTTGGAGCGCTTCATGATACGCGCCATGGCGCCAGATGAGGAAATCGTCGAACTGCACCCGAAATAAGGACGGAAGCTGGTGGAATCGAGCTCGTAGCGCTGACCCAGATCGCGCATCGCGCCGGCGATATCGGACGCATTGGATGTCGCCTGCAAAAACCCTTTGCTGCCTTCGAGCACAGTGGCCGGTCCGGTCAATCCCGCCCGCGCCAGCAACGCCGCTTCCACGCCGTTTTGCGCGGCGCGGCCGGCGTGAAATATCATGGTCGAGGTGCCGTCATGATGACATTCGTAAAGTCCGGCGGCCTGACTGCCGGCGATGCCGAGCGCGCTCGCGATCTGCTCGGCTTCAAATCCAAGGAGAAAACACGCAGTGGTCGTGGCGCCGAAGGTGCCGCACGTGCCGGTGGGATGAAAACCGCGTTGCCGATGCGAAGGAATGATCGCTCTGCCGACACGTCCATTGACTTCGTAACCCGCGACCATGGAGGTCAGCAGTTTTTCGCCCGGGACACGCAGCCACTCGCTCATCCCCAACACCACCGGGAGTATGCATCCGCCGGGATGAGCACCGGATGCACTGTGCACGTCGTTCAGACCCACGCTGTAGAGCGATATGCCGTTGACAAACGCTGCGTCGCGCACCGAACCCATGGTGTTGCCCGGCAATATCGTCGCCTGCTTTTCACCGCCCAGTTCGCGCGCCATTTTCGCCGCGCTGCGCGCCGGCTCGCCGTTGATGCCGGCCAAGAGACACCCCACGCCGTCCAGCAGCAGTCGTTTCGCCATCGCTATCGTCGCCGGCGGTATCTTGCCGTAGTTCAGTCCCGCGGCATAAGCCGCGAGTTCACGTGTCATCATTTGGCGCCAACCTCCAAACTAATTCCATCACCCTTGATCATTGCATCCAGTTCCGCGCCGGTAATACCGGCTTCCGATGCCACCGCGCGCGTGTGCTCGCCCAATCTGGGAACGACACCTTCGACCTTGGGCTTCAAACTCGAAAAATGGGCGGGATAGGCACGCACTTTCGCCGCGTTGCCGTTTCTGTCCGTCACGGTACGCACGATGTCCAACGCCACCGATTGCGGATGCGCCAGCGTTTCGTCGGCCCTGATATAGGTCGCCGCGTTACCGCGATGCTTCTTGATGATGGCGCACAATTCCTCGGCGCCATAACGTTTGAATGCCTCTTCATAAATCTCGCGGAAATCATGCGTATAGAGGCCGTGGCCGGTGGTCTTGCGGCCGGCCTTGTCGCAGCGCGGGTCGTCGAGCAACTTCTCCAGCCCAACTTCCTTAACGAAATCTACCCAACCCTGACGCCCTTCCGCGCCGACCGAACCGCCGAAGCCAAAATAGATCGGACGATCGGCGGTTTTCCAGCCGCGTTCCGGCGTGTGATTCGCACCGCCGACGCGCGGCCCTTCGTACGCATCGGGATCGGATTGCGCCGCCATGTGTATGCTTTTCATCGACAGCAGCGAGTTAAGCAACGACAGATCGACACGCTGGCCGCGGTTGGTACGATTACGCGCATAAAGCGCCGCCAGCACTGCCTGCAGCGCGAACATGCCGGTGCCGACCGATGCCACGTCCGCGCCCAGACGCCGCGGCGGTTCGCCGTGATAGCCAAGATAGCGCGTGTAACCAGCCATCGCCTGCGCGCTCAACTCCGATCCTTTCTTGTGAGCGAACGGCCCGCGCCGGCCCCACGGCGTAATCGAAGCTGTGATCAGGCGTGGATTGGACGGCACCGGCAGGTCGCTGTCAGCGGCTATGCCCAGCGCGTTGAGTTCTTCAACAGGACGGTCGGTAATCAGTATGTCGGCGCGCTTGAGCAACGCCTGCACCAGCGGTTTTGCCGCCTGCGGCTTGACGCCCAGCGCGACCGAGCGTTTGCCGCGATTCAGCGCGAAAAACGCCGCGCTGACGCTGTCGCCCTGCTGCACGGGAGCGGCACTCCTCAGCCAGTCGCCATCCACCGGCTCAAGCTTGATGATATCCGCCCCCAGCTCGCGCAAATGCAATCCCGTGGTCGGCCCCGCCACGCCCTCTGAGAACTCTAATACCTTGATTCCATTAAGCATTTTTAACTTCCATATAACCGTTCATCAGGCCGCTGTCTGCGCGCGGGCAAGTGCGGGCGCGAGTTCCGCCATGATTTCTTCGGTGTGCTCGCCCGGCTGCGGCGATTCACGTACCACGCACGGCGTATCGGAAAAATGCCAGGGCAATCCCGCAATCGATATTTCGCCCCAGCCGCGCGTCTGCAGACGCGCGATCATCTCGTTCTCCACGACCTGCTGGTGGTGGCGGAAGGTTTCAAAGTGATGAGCAATCCCCGCCGGCACGCCCTGTCGCTCGCTGACACGCAACCACCACAGCGCCGGCCGCGTTTTGAATATGGGCTCCAGCAACGCGTGCAGTTCAGCGCGATGCGCAACACGTGCGCGCGTCGATGAAAACCTGGCGTCCGTCGCGAGCGCGGACTGATCGATGGCACGGCAGAACGCCGCCCACTCGGTGTCATTGTGCACGGTCACGAAAATTTCGCGATCCATGGTCGCAAAGGCGCGATCCGGAACCAGCCCCGGCGATTCGCTCCCACGCGGCACCGGCACCAAGCCGGCGCCCAGCATTTCGCCGATGCGCGTGTTCTGCATTTCGAGCGCCGCTTCCAGCATCGACACTTCCACCTTCTGTCCCAGACCGGTGGTTTCGCGTTCCATCAGCGCGGCCAGTATCGACGATGTCGCGACCGAGGCCGTCGCAAGATCGAGCAGACCGGTAAACCGGAATGCGTCCACCACGTCATCGGGCGCGCCATTGGCGCAACCAAACCCCGAGAACGCCTGCATGATGGGATCGCCGCAGCCTTCTTTCGACAACGGTCCGAACTCTCCAAAACCGGAAATCGCGCAATAGATCAGACGCGGATTGATTTGATGCAACGTTTCAAAACCGAAGCCCAGGCGCTCCATGACACCGGCACGGAAATTCTGCACCAGCAGGTCGCAGGTCTTGGCGAGTTCGATCGCGGCCGCGAGCCCGTCCTTGGACTTCAGATCGAGGATGATGTCCTTCTTGTTGACGTTCATCGCGATGAAGTTGGTGGAGATGCCACGCTGCTGCGGCAAATGCCAGCGCACGCCGTCGCCGGCCGGCGGCTCGACCTTGATGACCTCCGCGCCCAGCATGCCGAGCAGTCCGGCGGTCCACGGACCCGCCGCCATGATGCTCAAATCGATGACGCGCAGTCCTGCGAGCGGACCCTGCATTTCATTTTTCATGTTGCTCTCCTTGCAGAAACTATTTCCTTAAGTCTTCGCCGGCCGGAACTGCAGCAGCGTAATCTCGTCGGTGATGTCCTCGAACGCCGCCTCGACGCGCATGCCGATTCTGGTTTCCTTTACCGGACAGTCGAGCAGATTGGTGGTCAGGCGCGGACCTTCGTCGAGCTCCACCTGTATCACCGCATACGGCACGCGGCTTTCCAGCCACGTCGTCCACGCCTTGTGATAAACCACGTAGTTGTGCAGCACGCCTTTGCCGCTCATCTGCGCCCATTCGAACTCCATGGAAAAACAGTGCGGGCACGCCGGTCCGATCGGAAACCATGCCTTGCTGCACGACTTGCAGCGCTGCAGGATCAGCTTGCGCTGTTTGAGGGCCTCCCAATACGGGACTTCCTCGGGATATATGACAGGCAGGTAACGCCCGGTCTTTTCATCTATGCGACGTGGGGAAGGTTGCATTTGACTATCTCCGGAAAATGATTGATTCACCAAGAAAACAAGCGTACTGCGCGATTTGCGCGTCTTTGACCTGCCGCTCGCCACACTCGTGGCGCAGCTGCCGGATCGCTTCTATGAACAGGTTCCAGCCGATGACGTGCCCTTCGGACAGCAGGCCTCCCGAGGTGTTGATGGGGATATCGCCGCCGAGTTCGATGCGGCCGTTCTTGATGTACTCGCGCGCTTCACCGGGTTTACAGAAACCGAAGCGTTCCAGAACGAACAGCACCAGCGGCGTGAAAGCATCATAGGTCATCAACAGGTCAACGTCCTTGTGCGTGATACCCGCCATTTTGTAGGCATACAGGTCTTCGTCCTTGGGCTCGTACTTGTATACCTTTTGCTGCGCAACCCCCAGACCCGGCAAGGTCAGATTATGGTAATCACGCCCCGCGTGCACGCCCTGCATGCCCGAGATATAGATCGGCGCTTTCTTGCAGTCGCGCGCGCGCTCCGCCGAGGTGACGATAATACACGCGCCGCCATCGTTGTTCTGGCAGCAGTCAAACAATCGCAACGGCTCTATGATCCAGCGCGACTTCAGATAATCCTCGGTGGTCATCGGGTCGCGTCGTATCGCTTGCGGATTCATGCGCGCGTGCTTGCGAAACGCCACCGCGACCGGCGCCAGATCCTCATTGCCGCCGCCATACATATGGAAATAGCGCTGTGCCGCGATCGCCGCACCGAAGGCGGGCGCAAGCGCACCGTAGGCGGGGCTCTCACCGTGCGGCCCAAGTCCCTGGCGCCACGGCTCCGGTTCGGCGGGTTGTCCATACGCTTTGCTGCGCCGGCCATGAACGATGGCAACAGTCTTGGCGAGCCCCATCCCAACCACCATGGCGGCCTGCTGCAGCATCGGCGAGATAAAGCGTCCATGACTCCAGCCCTGATACGCGTAGCGCACATTCACGCCCAGCGCCTCAAGCAACCGGTCATAGTCGGAGCCAAACGACAAACAGATCAGTCCATCCACGTCCTCGCGCTTCATGCCGCAGTCGTCGAGCGCGAGTTTGAACGACTCGGCGGCCAGCGACAGGTGCGTGCGGTCCGGATATTTGCCGATCTTCAGCCCGACTCCGCAAACCGCTGTCTTGTTCAGAAATGCCTGCGCTAATTCCGTCACTGTGCCTCCCATGCCTGACATCAAAAATCAACAACGCCGCCGAGCGCTTACTCGACGCGTATTCCGACATCCTTGATCACTTTTCCCAGCCGCGCCATTTCGGACTTCATCTTGGCGGTCAACTCCTCGGGCGTGCTGCCCACCACTTCGAGCGCGGCGTTGAAGAACTTCTCCTTGACCTCGGCGTGCCCCAGATAACGCACCATTTCCTGGTTCAAGCGCGTAATGATGGGCGCGGGTGTGCGCGCCGGCGCGAAACTCACGTAGATCGCACCGGACTCGAAGCCGGGCAACCCGGTCGCGGCCACCGTCGGCAGTCCGGGCACCAGCGCCGACGGCTTGGCGCTCGTTACCGCCAGCGCCTTGAGGCGGCCGGTCTTGACGTGCGGCATCGCCGCGCCCGAGGTTGAAAACGTCAGCTGCACCTGGCCGCCGATCAGATCCGTCAATTGCGTCGCCGGGCTTTTATAGGGCACGCGGACGATTTTGACGCCCGCCATGGACTTGAACAACTCGGCGCCCAGATGCGTAGAGGTGCCGGTCCCGAGCGACGCATCGTTCAGTTGTCCCGGCCGAGCCTTGGCAAGTGCAATCAGTTCGCGTACCGAGTTGACCGGCAATGACGGATGCACGACGATCACGTGCGGCGAGCTTGCAACCATCGTGATCGCGGCAAAATCCGCCACCGGATCGTACGGCGTGGTTTGCAGCAGCGGCGTGATCCAGATTGTGCTGCCGTAAACCAGCACGGTATAACCGTCGGGCGCCGCTTTGGCCACCGCTTCGGCGGTGATGATGCCGCTGGCGCGGTTATCGACAATGGACTGCTGCCCGAATGCCGCGGTCAGACCCTGCGCCATCAAGCGCGCCGACACATCGTTGCCGCCGCCTATGCCAGCGGTAACAACGCGTATGGGCTTGACCGGATAGGACTGTCCTGAACCCGTCGTGGCTTGTCCGTACGCGACAGAGCAGGCCGCGCTCAGCACGTACGCGAGCAGGACAGCATTGATTATTCGGGGCTTCGACATTCGGACACTCAGGAAACCAGAAAACGCGCAAGCGTTCTATTATACAGGTGCGCGAAATTGCCCTTCATGCGTGCCGAACCGCGCGCGGCCATGTACCACCCGTTCGTGGTAGACGCGTGATTCCACGGGCCTTGCCCTTAGGCTGCGTCTCAGATTGCCGATAAATGGGGTCAGTGTAACTATTCCGCTCCATAGTCTAAGCATCACCGGTTGAGAAGTTACACTGCGCGCATTTATTGACCATTTATTTGCGGAGGCTTGGCCATGGCCGCCCACCACGGCATCTGTCCGTCGCCGAGCAAACCGAATACCTTGGTCGTGCCTTCCTTTATGAACGCATTGGCTACCACTTGGTAAACTTTTATCTCTCCCTCCCTGATTGACAGTTCATCACCGAAGTCCGTCCTTGCCGCAGATCACGTCCATCAACGCATTGATGTCGGCCATCTTCTCCAGATTCCGCACCATGGTCACGACGCGCTCCACCGTGTCACGATCCAGCGCCAAACCGGCATTGGCGCGAAATTTCTCAACCACTGCCTCGCCCTTGAGGGTATCGCGCGATCCGAGCGCAATCTCATGCACGTTTCCATTTTTCATGGTCACCCGCAACCAGGCTGCGCTGTGTCCCTTCCTGGTGCGGCTGGAATGCAGCGCCGCCTCCGGATCCTGGTAACGATGTACCTTGGCCATAAAGGACTGCAGGTCGCCGCGCATCAAGCGCGCATCGCTGAACGTAGCCAAGTCCACCTTCTTGTCGATGAACGCAGCCGCGATGTTGTATTCCAGGCTGAACTTTCCTTCAAATCCGGTATGCACTTGCTTGCCCTGCAGCGCGCCGGCTCCAGGCTGGTCGGGACCGTAATGCTCGATACGTTCGATGTTCCCCGCATCGACAGCCTGCTTGTGCAGAAACTTCATGATGCCGGTCAGCGTCTGATGGTTGGATGAGCAGCAAGGCCACACCTTGACATCGGGTCCCTTGGCTGCAATGTGCCAGACCGAGCCCAGAAACTGGGTCATCGCGGGCAGATAACATTTCTCACCGCCGAAACAATCGGCGTAGCCGTAGCGCGCTTCGATGATGTCCGGATCGGCGCCGAATCCGCGTCCGGCCAGCTTGGCCGCCACTATCGCGCTGCGAGCGGCATTGCCGGGATGAAACGATTTGGTCATGGTGCCAAAGTTGCGCATGAGACCGGAAGTTTCCGACGCGGCGATGCCGAAAGCCATGCGCGTCTGGTTAACGTCGAGGCCCGCGAGCTTGCTCGCCCCCGCGGCAGCGCCCATGGTGCCGAATAAAGGCGTGGTGTGCCACGCACGATCCGGATGCAGCCCCGATCCGATACGCGAACTGATGTCGAAACCCAGGGCCCACGCCAGCAATATCTGGCTGCCGGACAGGTGTAATTCCTCACCGAGCGCCAACACCATGGGCGTCAGATACGATGCCGGGTGCGCCCCGGAATCGTCGAAGTCTTCAAGATGTCCCATGACGCCGTTGGCAAGCGCCGCATTGGCGCTGCTGGTTCGGTCGCCAAATGCAATCAGCCGGGACTGCGGCGTTCCGCCCTGCTCCCGCGTAAAGTCCACCACGATGCACGCCTCTTTCCGCACCGAACCGGCCAGCGCGCAACCGATCCAGTCCAGGACCGATTGTTTCACCGTCTCCATACCCTTGGCGGGTATGTCCTCGAAGCGCGTGGATACTATCCAGTTGGCGAACTGCTCAGTAACACCCATCATGTCTCCCCTGTGCTGTTGATCACACTCTCGACGGCAAGCAACGCCATTTTATTCCGTGCGTGCACCTGCGTCCTTGATCAGGGTGTTTGTTCCCCGGCCAGCACTTCCGCGACATGCAGCACGCGGGTCCTGGCATCGCCGCGACGGCGCAACCGCCCTTCAATATTGAGCATGCATCCGAGGTCGCCGAGTACGATGGCATCGGCACCGGTCGCCTGGGCATGTGCGCATTTATTGTCGGCGAGACGGGTCGAGATGTCTCCAAACTTGACGGAAAATGCGCCGCCGAATCCACAGCACGCTTCAGCTTCGGCCATTTCGGCGAGCTTGAGCCCCGCAACCTTTGCCAGCAACGCACGAGGCTGCGATTTGACATTCATCTCGCGCAGTCCCGAGCACGCATCATGGTACGTAATCGTGCCGTCGAACCGCGCCGAGATGCGATCGACCTTGAGAACATTGACGAGAAAGTCGGTGAGTTCGTAGGTTTTCTCACACAGGCGCTGAACACGGTTCAGATCGGATGCTGATTCGGAAAAGACATCCGGATAATGTGTGCGCACCATGCCGGCGCACGACCCTGACGGCGCAACGATGTAGTCGCACGACTCGAATTCCGACAGCAGCTTCTTTGCCAGCGCCAGCGCCGATGCACGATCGCCCGAGTTGTAGCCTGGTTGCCCACAACAGGTCTGGGTCGGCGGCACGACGACTTCGCATCCGGCATCTTCAAGGAGTTTGAGCGCGGCCATGCCGATGCTGGGACGCATCAAATCAACAAGACAGGTAACCAGCAATCCGACGCGCATAATGTCCGGCAATCTTATCTGACCCGGCATAAAACACAACCTGATCCGCAATGGTGCTACTTTATGAAGATCAATTGCTCAAAGCAGAGGACTCGGGGGAAATGAATTGTTGCAAACCAATATAAAGCTTTTCCTCTGCGTCCACCGCGTCCTCTGCATTGGGAGTTTGAATCGACCCAGTAACGCGACGGCGGCATGCGTAGGCCGCCGTCTAGCCTGACTATAGTCGCTGGCGCCTTGCCGGGCACCATTTCACCATATAAAATCAGCGCTAAGTACCAGTAATTAAACAAGTATTCAAATACATGCCAGTGCAACAATCCCCAGCATCGATACAGGTAATCACACGCATGATGAGCCTGCTGGATGCGCTGTCGAGTCAGGCCGCGCCGGCCAGCCTTAAACAGCTCGCGGCACAAGCCGAGCTCCATCCATCGACCGCGCATCGCATACTCAACGTCATGGTGCAGCATCGCATGGCGGAACGCGTCGAGCCCGGCACCTACCGGCTGGGCATGCGCCTGCTCGAACTGGGCGCCGTGGTTCGCTCGCGCACCAGCTTTCGCCAAGAAGCCTGGCCATGCATGCGGCAATTACATCAGCAACTGGGCGAAGCCGTAAACCTGGCCGTGCGCCACGATGACGAGATCATCTATGTCGAATGCACCTCGCCTACGGGGCTCAACCTGCGGGTCATGGCAGCCGCGGGGGCACGCGCGCTACTGCACGCCACTTCCGTAGGCAAGGTTTTTCTTAGTGCGGACACGCCCGAAAAATGTCTTGAATATGCAATTCGCACGGGTCTGCCCAGGCTCACCGAGAACACCATTACCGATCAGGCGAATTTTCTGATGGAAATCGAAAACGTACGCCGACAGGGGCACGCGATGGACAACGAAGAATGGGAGAAGGGCGTCTCATGCGTGGCCGCCGGTATTTACAATGATGAGCACCAGCTGGTCGCCGCGCTGTCCATATCCGCGCCTGCCGAGCGCTTCAACAAAGCGTGGGCTGTCCCTCTCCGGCAAACATCGGAGCGGGTCTCGAAAGCACTCGGCTTTCGCCCGGTGCCCGCCGCGTCCCCAACGCCGGCGACCAATACCCATGCTTGATCGCCCGCTGGTCTTTCTCGATCTCGAAACAACCGGCGCCACCGCCAGTCGCGACCGCATCACGGAAATTGGACTAATCGAAATCGAAAACGGACAGCACGTCGGCGAATGGACCACCCTGGTCAATCCGGAAATGAGCATTCCGCCGTTCATAGAATCGCTGACCGGCATCAATGACGACATGGTGGCATCGGCCCCCGTTTTTTCGGAGATCGCGGATGAACTCAGGTCACGGCTCGATGGCCGGCTGCTCGTCGCCCACAATGCCCGTTTCGATTATGGATTTCTGATGAACGAATTCCAGCGCCTCGATATCGTCTACCGTTCCGACGTGCTATGCACGGTGCGCCTGTCGCGCAAACTATATCCTGGCCATGCACGTCACAACCTCGACACCCTGATGCAGCGCCATGGCGTGGACTGCAGCGCGCGTCACCGCGCCCTCGGCGATGCGCGCGTACTGTGGGACCTGACGCGGATATGGCGCGACGATGTCGGCGTTGAGGCGTTGACGGCAGCCGCTGCGGCGCAGATCAAACCACCAGCGCCCGCATGAACGTAACCTCGCGCGGCAACATCGTGGAACTGCGTTTTCCCGCCTTGCGCGCGGCGGGCTCGTCGCTCATGCTGGCACTGTTTGGCGTGGCGTGTTGCGTGATCGGCGGCGCAACCACCGTGGCGCTGCTGCATTCGGAGCAGGCCGGCGCGGCCAGTCTTTTGGCCTTCGCTTTTGCCGGCGTGTTCGCCATTCCACTCATATCGCTCGGACTGTGGTTTGTCGTGGTCGCATTGTGGACCGCATCGAACTCGCTGACGGTCGAAGTCGGCACAGCCGGATTACGCACCGAACGCCGCTGCCTCGGATACCCGCTGGTGCGCAGTCAGTTGCAATGTACAGACATAGGGGCCTTGGACGTCCGGCTTGAAGCAAAGTACGTGGGCATCTTCGATTCCGTGCGTTATTACCGCCTTTACGCACGCGGCAAGGATCGCACATTGCTGATAGCTGACCACCTGAAGGGCGAGGATACTGCCGACAGCACTCGAAAAATGATCGCCGACAAGTTAGGCCGCGCCCACCTCGGCACGGACGGCACCGACCACGGTACTAGTGAACGGCGGTCGGAAACGAGATAAGCCCGCCAAAATCGGAAAGAAATTCGTCGACGTGCTCGGATGACGGATCCTCGCCCATCGCGCCCATCATGGAAGCACGAAACTTTTCGGCAACCTTGCCGTGGAAATACGTGCCGCGCCGCGCCTGCTTGTCGACGACTTCATAGCCGTGCTCTTGCGGATATTCGACGACGTAGTAGTTCATGCTGTTGTAGACGATGTTCATGCAGTCATTAACGACCGGGGGGAATAGCGATTGAGCACGAAAGCTGACTAAGTTCACATTCGCCGAAAATTCACCTGAACAAAGTCATTTACAATATATTAATCAAATACTTGAAGAAGAGCGTGCACGGACCTCACAGCGTCTTCAGCGACAACTGCCGGACGCTCTAGTTGAATGTCACGGACGCAGAAATCGCGCCCGGCAGGCCTTCGTAACTGACCGTGATCGTTGTCCCGGCGCGCGGCACCAGTGGCGGTGCGAATGCACCCAGACTCAGCAAGTCGCCACGCTTGAGTTTGATGCCGGCACGAGCAAGGTCCTGCGCCAGCCATATCACGGCGTTTAACGGATGGTCGAGTATGGCCGTACCCTGTCCGCGCGTCAGTTCGGCGCCGTCGTGGTCGGTGACCACGATCTGCATGCGCGCCAATGCAGCCACGAAAGCGGGCGTAGCCTCGACAGGTATGCTGCCGCCGACCACACCCAGTCGCGCCCCGACGTTGATCGCCGCGATGGCGGCCCCGGTGACGGGCTCGCCGTCGGCCAGCACGAGGTCGGGCAACTCGATAAATGCCGTGACACGGGAAAGCGACCGCAGGACTTCAATAGGCGTCGTTGCCTGCTGTAGCGCGTCGTCGCCCACTTCAACCAGCAAATCGGCTTCCACTACCGGGCGCGCACCGAACCGCGCCGCCACGTGGGCTCCGTCCAGCAACAACATCTTCTCGAACAGGGTTCCGCGCAGCGGCTGCGGATAGCCGAAACGCTGCTGCAGTGCCCGATTGGTGAGTCCAGCCTTGTAGCCGACCACCCTGCCTTGGGTTTTCGCAAGCTCAGTCAGGAATAGTTGTTGCGTGCACAGTCCGTCCTCCAGCGTCAGTTCGTGCGCCACTCCAAGCAGCGGCATGAGCGCGCGCCAATCCCGTACCATGGTTGCGATGGCATCCGTCGACGCGCAGGCGGCCTGTATCGCCGGTGCCCAAGTGAGCAACACCACGCACGCGCATGCCGCCCTGCCTCTGAACCAGAGTCTGTCATTCCTGATGCTAAACATACGCGAACTCCTGTCCTCCCCGGCGACGTACACGGATGGACGACGGCACACCTGTATAATGGACCACGCTTACAACAATAACCCAAAGTCGAGTGTACTGATGCTGCTATACGGTTGTACCATTTTCACAAGCGCTTTTCTGCTTTTCCTGGTTCAGCCTATTATTGCCAAACAGATATTGCCGTGGTTTGGCGGCTCGGCGGCAGTATGGACGACATGCCTGGTTTTTTTCCAGGTTGCGCTGCTCGCCGGCTATACCTACTCCGACCTGACCACCCGCAAACTCAAGCCACGCACGCAGGCAATGCTGCATATCGTGCTCCTGTTAGCCAGCCTTGCCGTGCTGCCCATCGTCGCCAATTCAAGCTGGAAGCCGGAAGGCGCGGAAGACCCCGGGCTGCGCATCATAGGCCTGCTGTTCGCGACCATAGGCCTGCCCTACTTCCTGCTCGCCACCACCGGCCCACTGGTCCAGGCGTGGTTCGCGCGCAGCTTCCCCAGCGGCACGGTTTACCGGTTGTTTGCGCTGTCTAATCTTGCCTCCATGCTGGCGCTGATATCGTATCCGTTTGTGTTTGAAACGTGGGTGGCGACTGCGGTGCAGGCCTATTCGTGGTCGGTTGCTTATGCTCTTTTTGCAGTCCTGTGCGCCGCGTCCGCCCTCTACAGCCTGCGCAATGCGGGCAACGCCGATGCACAGCCCGTGACCGTGGTAGTGCAAGACGCCGCGCCCGCCCCCGGCAAGTTCGACCTGTTTCTGTGGCTGGCGCTGTCCGCCATGGGTTCATGGCTGCTGCTCGCGATTACCAATCACATCACGCAAAATATCGCCTCAATTCCATTTTTGTGGCTCGCGCCCCTGACCCTGTACTTGCTCACTTTCATACTGTGTTTTGAAAGCGACTTCTGGTACCGGCGGTCTGTCGTGCTCGGTCCTCTGGCGGTCATACTCGGGTTTTGCGCGTGGGGCCTGCAAACCAGCGACGTTACACTCGAAATCAAAACCGCGATTCCGCTGTATCTGGCCGGGTTGTTCGCGTGTTGCATGTTTTTCCACGGTGAGCTTGCAAAGATACGTCCCGCGCCGCGTTACCTGACGCAGTTTTATCTGATGGTCTCGCTGGGCGGCGCGCTGGGCGGCATGTTCGTCGGACTGATCGCGCCACGCATCTTCCCGGCTTATTACGAACTGGGCCTGGGGTTTGTCGTGACGGCAATACTAGCCGCCATGACACTGCGCAAGATGCCATTCTTCGTCTGGATAACGCCGATAGCACTGGCGGGCGTATGCGGTTATTTCTGGAACCAGCAGATCGAACAGATGAATGAAGACGCACGGGTCACTGTGCGCAATTTTTACGGCACGCTGCGTACCAAGGATACTGGCCCCGCGGCCAGCGAGGACGCGGTGCGGCGCCTGATACACGGTGTTATTCTGCACGGCGAGCAGCACCTGAGCGCCGAGGGTCGGCTCAAGCCGACCACTTACTACGGGCCGGATTCGGGGGTAGGCCTGGCGATCAAGCACATAAACCCGGCAAATCAGCGTGTCGGCGTGATCGGCCTGGGCACCGGCACGCTCGCGGCGTGGGGCAAGCCCGGCGACGTCTATCACTTTTACGACATCAATCCCCTGGTGATCGACCTTGCGCAAACCGAGTTCACCTATTTAAAGGACAGCAAGGCGAAAACCGAGCTCAGTCTCGGCGACGCGCGGCTGAGCCTTGAGCGAGAAGCACCGCATGATTTCGACGTACTCGTGGTCGATGCGTTTTCGAGCGACTCTATCCCGGTGCATCTGATCACGCGCGAGGCGATGGCGGTGTATCTGAAACACCTCAAGCCCGGCGGGGCAATTGCGTTTCATGTGACTAACCGCTTTCTGAAGCTTGCGCCTGTGGTCAAGCAGATTGCAGACAGCTACGGACTGCATACCGGTTTGATCATCGATGATGCGGAGGAATCGGATTACTCGAAGACCGACTGGGTGCTCGTAACGCGTGACAAAAACCTTCTGTCCGGAGAGGCGTTCGCGGGCAAGACCAGCGCAATAGACGCGATACCGGGTTTGAAGTTGTGGACCGACGACTTCAACAATCTGTTCCAGATACTCAAGTAATCCGGGAAGGATGGCACTGTGAAAGTTAAGACGAACGGTATTGAAATCAACTATGAAATCGACGGCAGCGGGCCCTGGGTTACGCTGTCGCACTCGCTCGCCTGCAATATCCACATGTGGGACGAGCAGATGGATGTGCTGACCAAGAAATACAAAGTGCTGCGCTTTGACACGCGCGGCCACGGCGCGAGCAGCGCGCCGGCGGGCGATTACACACTGGAGCAGATGGCCGACGACGTGCACGGCCTGTTCGCGGCGCTCGGCATCAAACAGACCCATTGGGTAGGCCTGTCCATGGGCGGCATGATAGGCCAGACGTACGCGCTTAAATATCCCGGCGTGTTTCAGAGCCTGCTGCTCGCGGACACCACCAGCCGCCGCCCGCCGGACGCCGAAAAAATGTGGGGAGACCGCATCCGGATGGCGCAAGAAAAAGGCATGCATGCGATGGTGGAAAGCACGCTGGCACGGTGGTTCACGGAACCCTACCGCAAAACTCAGACGCAGGTCATGCAGCGTATCGGCGAGTACATACGTAGCACGCCTGTGGACGGCTTCTGCGGCAGCTGTTACGCCATATCACGCGTGAATACGCTGGAGCGGCTCAGGGAAATCGCGTGTCCGACCTTCATACTGGTCGGCGATCAGGACCACGGCACCCCACCCGACATGGCGCGCGCGATCCATCAAAATTTACCGGGTTCGGAACTCCTGATCATTCCGTCGGCCGCGCACCTGTCCAACGTCGAGCAGCCACAGCTATTTAACAACGCCATGATGGGGTTTCTCGACCGTGTCCAGGCGCAGAAACCCTGATCGGGAGGTTACTTGCGTCCGGCGGGTTTTGCCGCGGGTTTCTTCTTCGGAAAATGCGGTCGCGTCTTGCCGTACGAACCTTTGAATATCTTGCCGCGCAGTGTCTTCTTGTCGCCTCGTCCCATGATGTTCCGTTCCTGACTGGTTATTTGAAATTGGTTACCGCGCGCAACAATAGTCAAATTGCGCTCCGCGGTCAATCTTATTAACGTACTCCTTGAACTTGGGGGTAAAAAATGAAACAACTTCATGTTCCGATTTTCCTTGCGCTTGTCGTACCTGCCGTCGTACTTGCGCTGAATGGCCGTGCAATCGCGCAAGCAGGCAAATCAGCGACCAGCTATCCCAACAAGCCACTGCGACTGATCGTTCCCTTTCCGCCCGGCGGCGGAAACGACATACTGGCACGCACGGTGGGGCAACGACTGTCTGAGGTGGTCGGTCAGCAGGTCATTATCGATAATCGCGGCGGCGCGGGCGGACTGCTAGGCGCCGAACTCGCGGCGCACTCAGTGCCGGACGGATACACATTGTTTCTCGCCAGCGTCGGCAATCTTGCCTTCAACCCCGCCTTGCACGCCAAACTACCCTATGACCCGGTCAAGGATTTTGCGCCCGTAACACTGCTCGCGTCCTCACCTTTCATACTCGTGGTCCATCCGTCAGTCGCCGCCAAATCCGTCAAGGACTTGATTTCGCTGGCAAAATCAAAACCTGGAGCGCTCAACTACGCGTCTGCGGGACAGGGATCGTCACTGCACCTGACCGGGGAGATGTTCAAACTCGCGACCGGCACGGACCTGGTGCATGTCGCCTACAAGGGTACGGCACCGGCCCTGATCGATCTGTTGAGCGGCCATGTCCAGCTCATGTTTGGCAGCATGGCGCCCAACCTGCCGCATGTGAAAACCGGCAAGCTGCGCGCGCTCGGCGTATCGGGCGCAAAGCGCTCGGCCGCGGCGCCCGACGTACCCACCATCGCGGAGGCTGGCGTCAGCGGATTTGAAGTGTTGAACTGGTATGGCATCGCCTTGCAGCGGCAGGCGCCCGCGCCCGTCATTCGCAAGCTGAATAGCGATCTCGTGAAAGCACTCAAGCTGCCGGACATGCTCGATGCACTCAGCACCCAGGGCCTGGATGGCGCCGGCGGCACACCCGAACAATTCAGCGCGCTCATCAAATCCGAAATCGTCAAATACGCAAAAGTCGTTAAAGCAGCAGGAATACGCGCCGAGTAGCCGATCTGTCGTCAAACTCTCAACGCAGGGGACGCGGAGGACGCAGTGGAGCGCAGAGGAATATTGTGCCACACCTATTG
This sequence comes from Betaproteobacteria bacterium, assembly GCA_947476215.1. Classification (GTDB taxonomy): domain Bacteria; phylum Pseudomonadota; class Gammaproteobacteria; order Burkholderiales; family SG8-41; genus PALSA-1004. The sequence continues at coordinate 3,737 of CANJQI010000019.1, read as the reverse complement.
TGTGGTCCATCCGCCAACCGGCCGTACAGTCGCAGATCGCCGAGGTTTTGTTTTTCCCGCGCCCCTCCGCGTCCCCTGCGTCCTCCGCGTTGCGAGGTTTACAGACTCCGATTTGGCACCTTCAAGGCAGCGCGACCAAATGCACTGAGAACAGGTTCGCTTCGTCGACCCAGCATTTGACCGGCGCATAACCAGCGTCGCGGCAAAGATCCTGAAATTCTGGCACCGAGTATTTATACGAGCTCTCCGTGTGTATGGTCTCGTCCGGCTGGAACTCGAACGCATGCCCGCTTATCGTCACGCGCTGACGCTTGGTACTGCGCAAGTGCATCTCGATGCAACCGCGCTGCGCATGATAAAACGCGTGATGGCGAAACGCGTGCACGTCAAAGTCCGCACCGAGTTCGCGATTCAGACGCACCAGCAAATTGCTGTTGAACGCCGCGGTTACACCTTGGGCATCGTCGTAAGCCGCGTTGAGCAAACTGGCGTCTTTCTTGAGGTCAACGCCTATCAGCGCAGCGCCGCCGGAGCCCAGAGTAGCGGTCCAGCGACGCAGGAATTCCTGCGCTGCCAGCGGCGTGAAATTGCCTATGGTGGATCCTGGAAAGTATAGGACACGGCGGCTTGCCTGGCGCCAGCAATCGGCCGGGACGGCCACCGGTTGCGCAAAATCGGCACGCAACGCAATCACCGACATGGCGGGATACATAAACGCAAGCGATTTGCAGGACGCCTCCAGTTGCTCGTGCGCGATGTCAACCGCGATAAATTGACACGGCGCCAGCGCGTCCAGCAACAAACGGGTCTTTTCGCTGTTGCCGCAACCGATTTCGATTACCGCGCAGTCACCGCCCATGGTTTCCGCCATGTCGCGTGCATGCGTCCGCATGATCGCAAGTTCGCTACGCGTCGGATAGTATTCCGGCAAACCACAAATGGCCTCGAAAAGAGTGCATCCGTGCGCATCGTAGAAGTACTTGGGTTGTATTTGCTTTTGCGTGCGTCCCAGATCGCCCAGCACTTCAGCCAGCATGCTTTGCCGCAGCAGCAGCAAATCGTGGTAAATCACGCGACGCGACCCGTCGTCCACAAATCAAAACCTCGGAAAAAACGGACTGGAACGGAAATCCGGAGTCGCCATACGGACCGGTGCGTCACCCGGAGCAGGCGATCAGCCGACTCGCGGTTTGCGATCGTAATGGCTTTCCAGCCATTTCTTGATGCGGTTGGCATCCGCGGTGCGGGTATATTTCCCCCAGGAATCGAGCAACACGATGACCACGGGGCGCGAAGCGATTTTGGCCTGCATGACAAGACACCGTCCCGCTTCATTGATGAACCCGGTCTTGGACAAGCCGATTTCCCAGGTCGAATTCTTGACCAGGCCATTGGAATTACTGTATTGCAGATTGCGCCCGGTCGCGGTTTCGACGCCATAGCCGGTGGCTGTCGTGAATTCGCGTATCAACGGATATTGGAAGGCCCCCTTCACCATCTTGACCAGATCTTCGGCAGTCGACACGTTTTCGCTCGACAGCCCCGTCGAATCGGAAAATCGCGTGTCCCACATGCCGAGTTCCACCGCCTTGCGGTTCATGGCGGGAATAAAGGTTTCGATACCACCGGGATAAGCCCGCGCCAACGAAGCTGCCGCACGATTTTCCGAGGACATCAGCGCCAGTCTCAGCATGTCGCGACGCGGCAAGGCGGTACCAACCGCGAGCCGGGAACTGGTGTGCTTGACAAAATCCTGGTCCGCCAGATCGATCAGAATGGTTTCTTCCAGTGGCAGACTTGCGTCCAGCACGACCATAGCCGTCATCAATTTGGTGATAGACGCAATAGGTGTGACGATGCGTGTGTTTTTCGAAAATATCGTCTGACCGTCCTTAAAGTCGACGACCAGTGCGGAAGCGGACTTGATGTTGGGCCTACCGTCGGCGGCCAGATCCAGCCGGTCATGACTGGCAGCGCCCGGCTTTCTTGATGGCTTGTGCGCCAGGGCTTTTGCCGCGGCCTTGGACTTGCGGGCGGACTTTGCAGCCGTTTTCTTATTCGACTTGACCGCCGCTTTCGCACCTGATTGCTCAGGGTAATTAACCTGTACGCGTTGCCTGCTTTCTGCCGCATGCACTGCGGGCATGGCCAGCAATGTCGCGCTGCTCAAGGCACACACCAGCCTACGCAGCACTAACCAAGATGGAACCATGATTCTCCCTATTTCGATATTATCGCAGCCCTAGATCGGACTTAAGCGCGGATAAGCGCGGATAAGCGCGGATAAGCGCGGATAAAATACCAAAAATCAGAGGCTAAGGAAAGGTTTTTAATTGGAAATCTAGTTCGTAAGCTAGTCCGCCAGTGCCATGATACAGGTGTCGGTGGAGTAGACTGGAGACTCATTTTGCTTGTGGGGATCCGGGTGCGTAACAGATGAAAGTACTCATTGTCGAAGATGACCCTGTCCTTGCCGACGGACTGACGCGTACACTGCGTCAGGCCGATTTTGTGGTTGACTGCCTGCACGATGGAAAACAGGCGGACCATGTGCTAAGCGCACAGAAGTATGATCTCGTGATTCTCGACCTGGGCCTTCCCAAACTGGACGGACTCGAAGTGCTGAAACGCATGCGGCGACGCGACTCCGCGATGCCCGTATTGATATTGACGGCTCGAGACGCACTGGCGGATCGCGTCAAAGGGCTGGATCTCGGTGCTGATGACTATCTGACCAAGCCATTCGACCTGCCCGAACTCGAAGCGCGGGTGCGCGCTTTGATACGCCGCGGGCAGTCCGGCGGCAGTTCGATCTTGAGCCACGGCGCGCTGACCCTGGACACCGGTGGACGGCGGGCAATGCTGGGAAGCGCGCCCCTGGAGCTGTCGTCACGCGAACTCGGCGTACTGGAGATACTAATGCTGCGTAGCGGACGCGTGGTCAACAAGGAACAGCTCGCCGAGCAACTCTACGGCTGGGGCGAAGAGGTCGGGAGCAATGCGATCGAAGTGTATGTGCACCGCTTGCGCAAGAAACTCGAGCCCTCGGGGATAGTCATACGCACCATACGCGGTCTCGGCTATCTGCTCGAAAAAAACGAGCAAGTACAGCGGCAACCAGGCGTAAATACGTGAACATCCCCGGCACCACCCTGCGATATCAATTGCTCGGGTCGCTGCTCACGCCCATCGTTCTCGTCTTGCTGATCAGTTCCGTGGTGTCGTATTTTTTCTCGGTCGAATTTACCAAGCTCGCCTACGACAATGCATTGTTCGACAATGCGCGTGACATCAGCCGGCAGCTGCGTTTTCGCGACGGGGAAGTGCAGGTAGATCTGCCGCGCGCGGCCATAGACATGCTCGAATCGGACAAGGACGACCGGATTTACTACATGGTCCACGACACCCGTCACCGGTTGATCGCCGGTCGCGCGGACCTTCCTATGCCATCCAAAAAAGCGTTGCCCGGCAAACCGATATTCCATGACGGTGTATACCATGGCCACTCGGTGCGGATTGCCGCGCTATATTCCCAGGTGCTTGATGCCCCGCAACATCCGCCGGTTCTGATTCAGGTCGCGGAGACACTTAATAAACGACACATACTAACCAGTAAAATTCTGCTCGGCATGCTGGTGCCGGAATTGCTGTTCATCGTGATCATCTGCGTGTTGGTGTGGGTCGGGGTCGAGCGCGGCCTGCGGCCGTTGGCCGCACTACAGGCGGAAATCCGCAAT
>CANJQI010000018.1 GCA_947476215.1 Betaproteobacteria bacterium | reverse complement strand
GCGTTCAACGCCGGTCGCACGCCCGGGACATAACGAACATCCGTCAGGCGACATCCGGCCAGCAATCCTGCAATTTCCGCCGTGACGGCATCCAGATCGTCGACAAGATCAAGCGGCCAGCGAAATCCCTCCACCATCGTATCGTCGAACGGTGAACTGAAACTCACGCGTATGTCACCATCGTCATGTGCGCTGACTACGGTTACCGGATCGCCGCTCACGCGCCGGAATCGTCGCAAGCCATTGCTCACAAAAAGATTGAATGCCGCCTCCAGTTGCGCCGCGCGTCCAGTGTGACCAGCACGCAGCAAGTCCTGCGGTGGGCGCGCCATCGGTAATACATCAACACCCGACTGGGCGAACTGCGCCGCAAGCGCACGCGTCAACGGCATGCCCCACGCACCGATATTGGAAGCGGCCTCGATGAATGACGAATCCGCGGCCGGTGTGATGCACGCACCCACCAGAAACCGCAAATGCACGTGTTCGCCGGGTTCCGGGACTTCGATGGGACAAGGCGCCAATTCGCGCTGACCGCCACCGGCGGCGTCCGTCCACACAAAAATTTCGCTGGATTTGACCTGTGCAAGCGTGTCGTATGAAATCAGCGCGTTGCCGATCCCGAAATTCCGGGTTCGACCCAGCGCCCCGTTTTGCTCCAGCACCGATCGGACTTCCGCGATATCCGGAACCACGCCCGGCAAGCTGGCCGGACGTCGACTGCCGGTGACGATGATCAGAGGCAAGGCAAAGATACGCGCCACTACCGCGGACTCGGAAACGCCCGCGGTATGATGCGCAACGTCACATACGGTTTCCCACAAGCCAGCGTATGCCATACGCGACGGCGCGGCCTTGAGGGCAGCCGAGATGTCGGCGTCGAAACCAGATGCCAATGCATCAGTGAGTGCGAGGTGGAGATCGCCTGCGGGCAGTCCGTAATACCTGTGGTGCGGGACTGTCCCGCCATAACGTCTGGGATCAGTCAATTCAGATCGCGGATGGGTCACGTTAACGAGCTACCCTAAACATGCCGCGATACCTAGTGCCACGCTCGCCGCCATTTTTTTCTGCTCGCTGCTGTCTCTCAACGTGATCTCCTGTTCGCGATGCACTATCACACCCGCCTCAAACAATAATGCCGGCATATCCGCACGCCTCAACACCGCCAGATGATCGTAAAAATGCACGCCATGTGCTTTATCGGCAAATGGCCGGTTTTCGCCATACACCGGGTCGGCATGATACAGGGATGGCCGGAAACCTGCTTTAATCAATGCCGCCCCCACCGCCGACGCACACTGCAAGCCCTTGCGCCAACCCGCATTCTCGCGCGATACGAATATCGAAAAACCCGAGAACATGTCGCTATAGCGATGATCCGCATCCTCATAACGCCAGGATGACAAATACCTTTCCTGTACCGAATCGTGATGCACGGATATCAACACATCCGCGCCGCGCGCCGCGCGTGGTCTGCGCCACAACTCCTTGATGCGGCCGTCGTCGCCGATCAGCCGCGTTTTATGCCCGTAAGACTTGATCTCGGTATCGATCTCACGCGCCAGATCAAGATTGAATTCGAACTCAGGACGTCCGCGTGCGCTGATGGCGCCCGGTTTCTCCAGATAGTGGCCTACGTCTATGGCAATCAGCGCCGCGCAGGCCGGCGACATGGTCGACGCCAGCCACCATGCCAATGCCAGGGCTATGCGCGACACGCGCCGCACTACCACCCGACCGCGTACGCGGGACGACGCAGGTCCGCCCCGCCGTGGCGTACGCCGGTCTTGTGATCGACCACGATCGCGCACGGCGCACCTGCCAGCCAGCTCCATTCGTCCCACCAGTAGATCTTGTGCCCAAGACGTGACAATGCCTGCGCCGTCGCTTTCGGAATACGCGCCTCCAGGTAGAGTCGACCCGGAAAATATTCATGCGGCTGGCCCGACCCTGGAAAACTGTAAGCCGCAAAGCGCGGCGCCTCGATCGCGCGCTGCACGTCCATGCCGAACACGTTGACGTTAAGAAATACCTGCAACATGGTTTGCGGCTGCACGTCGCCGCCGGGCGTGCCGAACGGCATGTACGCCCTGCCGTACTTCAACGCAATCGCCGGCATGGGCGTCAGTCGCGGACGTTTGCCCGGTGCCACCGATGACGGATGGCCGGGATCCACCCACGCCTGCGACCCCCGCCCCGAACACAGTATCCCTATGCCGGGTATCAGCGGCTGTGAATTCGAACTGTCCGACGGTGTAGCCGAAAATGCGTTGCCATGGCGATCGACACAGCACAATGAGGTGGTGTCGCCCGGGCCGGGATCGGTGTCCAACTGCGGCGGCGGCATCCATTGCGCGGGAAAGTCTATCAGCGATGCGGGATTTCCGACAGGCGGCATGCCGTCGTGCGCGCGCGCGGTATCGATCAGTCCCCGACGATGCACGGCATAGCGCTCGGACATCAACCCTTTGATCGGCACTTTCACGAAATTGGGATCACCGAAATACTGATGACGGTCGGCGAACACGAGCTTGAGCGCCTCGGTTACGACGTGTATGTACTCGGGCGTATTGTGGCCCAGCGCCTTCAAGTCGCAGCCCTTGAGCAGATTGAGCGCCATCGGCAGCACCGGGCCCTGACACCAGGGTCCCCCGACGTGCAGTTCTATGCCGTTGAACTTCGTGGTGACGGTAGGCTCCAGCTTCACGCTGTAGCCGGTAAAGTCCTCCATGCGCATCAGGCCGCCGTTCTGCGCGTGGAATTTGACTATCGCCGCAGCGATGTCGCCCTTATAGAAGGCGTCACGCGCGGCACGCAGTGCGGCCTTGCGTCCCTTGCGCCGGTGAGCCTTTTCGACATCTGCCAGATGCTGCAGGGTATTCGCGAGTTCCTTCTGCACGAATATCTCACCGACTTCCGGCGCGCGCCCGCCGGGCAGATAAACTTTCCCGCTCGATGGCCAGCGCAGATATGCGTCGCGTTTTTCCTTGATGAACTCGGACATGATCGGGTACATGGGGAAACCCTCGCGTGCCAGACGTATCGCCGCAGCCGCGACTTCGCCGAAGCTCATGGTCCCGAAGCGAGCCAACGCGGTTATCCACGCGTCCGGCGCGGCGGGCACTATGCTGCGCAATACGCCGGACGGCATCTTGCCGCCGTGGTGCCGCTGAAAGTAATCCGGCGTCATCGCGTTAGGCCACACGCCCAAGCCGTCGATGGAAAAAACCTCACGCGTCTTGGCCATGTAGCAAAGTATTGGCGCAACGCCCCCGAAATTGACGGCGTAGCTTTGCAACACGCCCACGGCAATACCCGCGGCGACACCGGCATCGACCGCATTGCCGCCCGCCTCGAGAATTTCAAAACCTACATGTGCAGCGGTGTATTGCCCAGCCACCATGACGTGCCGGGTCCCCATAATGGTGGGACGGAAGTTTATAGCCGCCTGATGAAATACGGGACTGTCCGGATTCATACCTGCTCCTGCTATGGTGGTATTATTTCAACGTTGAGCACTTGAGCGTAACTCCAATTACTATCGCCGGGCAACAACGATCTTCGGGCCCAACCGTCTCAATCGACCATCGATACGGACGGGCGGGGACAAAGCGCGCCCTTTCCACCGGCGACGTTGATTGCATTTCAGAAAAGCAGATCTCATGACACCATTCGACTGGCAATTTCCGTACACATCGCAACGCATGCCCGTACTTGCGAGCAACGTCGTGTCGACGTCGCAACCGCTCGCTGCACAAGCCGGCCTGCGCATGATGCTCAAGGGCGGAAATGCGGTGGATGCCGCGCTTGCCACCGCGATTGCATTGACTGTGCTCGAACCGACCAGTAACGGCATAGGCTCGGATGCGTTTGCCATTCTGTGGGATGGCAGCAAGCTGCACGGCCTCAATGCGTCGGGCCGCGCCCCCGCCGCATGGACACCGGATTATTTCAAGGGCATGCAAACCATGCCCATGCGCGGCTGGAACGCGGTAACCGTGCCGGGGTGCGTCTCGGCGTGGGTCGAGTTATCGGGCAAGTTCGGCAAACTGCCGTTCGCGGATCTGTTCGAGCCCGCCATCAAGTATGCGTCCGACGGCTATATGGTCAGCCCGACGATTGCGCGGCTTTGGAACAATCAGACTTCCGAACTCAAGTCCCAGCCGGGATTTGCGCAAGCATTTATGCCGGCCGGCCGCGCCCCGCAAGCCGGCGAGAAATTTGCGTTTCCCGATCAAGCTCGTACACTGCGGCTCATCGCCGAATCCAGGGGCGAAGCTTTTTATCGCGGTGAACTCGCCGAAAAAATCGCTGCCCACGCGCAGCAGCATGGCGGCGCGATGACGATGCGCGACCTTGCCGAACACACGCTGGACTGGGTGGAGCCGTTGAGCCAGGACTATCGCGGTTACACGCTGCACGAAATTCCGCCCAACGGCCAGGGCATAGGCGCGCTGATATCGCTCGGCATACTAGCAAATCTGGATATGGCGAATCTGCCGCTGGATTCCGCCGACAGCCTGCATGCCCAGATCGAAGCCATGAAGCTGTCGTTCGCCGACATCTACGAATATGTGTCCGATCCTTCCACCATGCGTGTTCAACCGTCACAGATGCTGGATCCGGCATATTTGCAGGAGCGCTCCCGGCAAATAGACATGAAGAAGGCGCGTGATCCGAAATTCGGCACGCCGCCCAGCGGCGGCACCGTCTATCTGACCGCGGCCGACGCTTCCGGCATGATGGTGTCCTACATCCAGTCCAACTTCGCGGGCTTCGGATCCGGTGTGGTCGTCGATGGCACCGGCATCAGCCTGCAGAACCGCGGCTATGGCTTCAGTTTGCGCCCAGGACATGCCAACGTCGTCGCACCGAACAAGCGCCCGTTTCAAACCATCATACCGGCGTTCGTCACCAAAGACGGAAAACCCGTCATGAGCTACGGCGTGATGGGCGGGTCGATGCAGGCGCAGGGACACTCGCAGATGATGGTACGTTTCGCCGACCACCACCAAAACCCACAAGCCGCCGCCGACGCGCCGCGCTGGCGCATAGATCAAGGTTTAACCGTCGGCATTGAGGAGGGCATCAGTTCAGACGTGATCGCCGACCTCAAGCGTCGCGGTCACCATCTGGTGCAGGCAGGGCGTTGGAATACCGACTTTGGCCGCGCTCAATTGATCTACAAGATGGACGACGGATATCTGGCAGCGTCGGAACGGCGTACTGATGGCCAGGCGGTGGGGTATTAGGGACGAGTGAGGAGTGAGGAGTGAGGAGTGAGGAGTGAGGAGTGATGAGTGATGAGTGATGAGTGATGAGTGATGGAAAAAATTATTTTTTACACAATTAAAACATGGGGTTAGTTATTCGGTACGGGCGCCCGTGAGGTTCCCCGAAAATTTGTTTCCCAGGAGATTGCAGGGACCTTCTTGGTGCGCCAACAAGAACATGGAACCTCGCGTCCCCGTTACCCCCTCAAACCGAAATCAACCTCTGACAGGCGCCTCGGCCACCGCATTCCTGGCCGCGATGCGCCCGAACGCCAGCGCCTCGCTCAGGTTACCCGCGCCCGGATAGTTGCGATGCCAGAGCGAGCCCAGTTCTCCGGCGCTGTATAGACGTTTGATCGGCTGACCGCGTACATCCAGTATCTGTGCCCTGGCGTTTCGCTTGGGGCCGCCCTGCGTGTTGTACAAGCACGGCCAGACTTCAACCGCATAGTAAGGCGGCCTTCCCAAAGGAACCAGGGTATCCGGAGCGCGGCCGAATTCGGGGTCGTACCCGCCCACGCACTGCAGATTGTATTGCGCCACCGTCGTCGACAGTGCATCCGGCTGCATCCCAAGCTGGGTCGCCAGTTCCGCCACGGTGTTGGCCGCCTTGATCCAGCCCTTGCGAATCTCCGCGGTGTTGTCAGGGCTCCACTGGTAGACATCGCTCACTTTTCCGCGGCCCGTCTCGGCCAGCGGGCCGCGGGTACGGGTGTCCTCGTCCACGATGACGTAGGACGGCATTCTGGTCTTTTGCAGCGTCTTGGTATCGATGTATGACGTAGGAGCCCACATCAAATGGGTGTCGGTGCCGGTCTCGTCCATGTATCGCTTGCCAAGCTGGTCGACGAATATGAATCCCGGACTGGGAATGAACTGCCGGATGCCGAACTCAAACTCCGGAAACTTGAAACTCAACGTCGCGGCGCACGCGCTCATATGCCACAGGTCGGCCCCGAGCTCTGCCGCGAGCCGTATTCCGTCACCGGTGTTTCCCGGGTTGCCGAGAGCAAAGTACCTGTGCCCGAAGTAATTCAGGTGCATGAGGGGATCGTACTCGAAGCCGCCGCACGTCAAGATCACCGCGCGCCTCGCCTTTATCCTGATCTCCTTTTCCGTGGTGGCGGCTACGACGCCTGTCACGCCTTCGTCTTTATCACGCAGCAATTGTCGGACGGGCGTCGAGTACAAGACCGGAATCTGTTTCTGCGCGACCTGGCGCGCCAGCACGCCCCACATCTCGACCCCGGCCGATGATGTCATCCCTTTGACCTGTACCCGGGGACCCATGCCTTCGGAGCCGGGCGTGTTCGGATAGGCCACCGTGGCGCTGGTGGGATATTTCTTGGGAAGATGGCGGGAAGCGATTTCAGCACCCAACCCCTTCATCCAGTCCGGATTCTTACTGGCCTCCTCGATAAAGGTCTCGATCACGTCGCGCTCGGTGGTGCCCTCGCACAGGTGCTCGATGTAATCGGCGGACTTGATCACGTCGGTGTACAGCCGCATGCTGCCTCCCGAATAGCGGGTATTGCCACCACCTTCCGCATTCTTCTCCAGCACGAGAACCTTGGCGCCGGCATCGAACGCCGTCAACGCGGCTGCGCTACCGGCGCAGCCGAGACCGACTATGACCACATCCACTTCATAATCCCACATGCTTACTCCTCAATAAATTTGAACCATCAATACTTGAAATGCGTTGGTCTATTTCAGTTAGCTACTCGGCCCGAGCACCGGAGGCTTTTACAACCTTGGCCCACTTGACGATTTCGGATTTGATATAGGCAGCGAACTGCTCTGGGGTATTGGTTAGCGGTTCGGCGCCCTGCATGAGCAGGCGCTCGCGAATATCTGCCACGTTCAGTATCCGGATGATTTCGTCGTGCAGGCGCACAATTACCGCCTGTGGCGTGCCGGCGGGCGTCACCGCCCCTATCCAGGTATCGGCGTCGTAGCCGGCAAAACCGCTTTCCGCCATCGTCGATAGTTCAGGCGCCGCTGTCGACCGACGTGCGCTGGTTACCGACAGCGGGCGCAAGCGGGAGTTCTTGATATGAGGCATGGCGCCGGGCAGTGAGCTGAAATACATCGAAATCTGCCCGCCCAGCAGATCGGTCAGCGCCTGAGAACCACCTTTGTAGGGTATCTGGATCATGTTCAGCCCGCCCATGGTCTTGAACAGCTCGGCGGAAAGATGCGTGGTACTGCCGCTTCCGGCCGATGCATATGTCAGCTGTCCGGGACGCGCTTTGGCCAGTTTGACCAAGTCGGCGACGTTTTTCACCGGCAACGAAGGATGCACAACCAGCACGTTGGGAAATGAGGCGAGCAAGGTGATGGGCGCGAAATCCTTTACCGGATCGTACGGCAGCTTGTTATACAGCGTGACATTGATCGCCATCGGCGCGACATTGGCCATCAGCAGCGAGTAGCCATCGGGCGCGGCCCGTGCAACAACCTCCGTGCCTACATTACCCCCCGCACCGGCACGATTCTCGATGACGATCTGCTGGCCCAAGCTTTCCGAAAGGCGCTGCGCAACGAGACGAACCACGATATCGGCGCCGCCTGCCGGCGGATAAGGCACGATCCAACGCAAAGACTTGACAGGGTAAGTCTGGGCCGTCACCCCCACGGTCATCGCCATCAAGCCTGCACCCAGACATTTCGAAATACGGTAATGCATGTTGCCGCTCCTCGCCTATTCGCTACAGCCCTGCATCATATACGCCGCTCCTAACATCATCAATCGAAAAACAGAAATGAGATCGCCATGCCGATTGACACACGCGCAATGAGCATCCGATACTGTGGCGCATGGTTCGAAACGTACCAGCGGAATGAACCACCTACTATCGATAGGCCGCCATGAGAGAAGAATCAAGATGACCACAATATCAGAGCAATACTCCGAATTCACCGAAACATTCTCGTATGACGCGATTCCGGAACACGTGCGGCGCCAGGCGCGCCACCTGATCCTCGACAGCGCGGGCATCGCATTGGCTGCCAGCACCTACGAATTCGCCCACAAAACGGTTACCGCGCTCGCGAGCTTCGGCAGCGGTGACAGCGACGTATTCGGAATGCCCATCAAGCTGCCATTGCGCGATGCCGTATTCGCAAACGGAGCTATGATACATGGCCTTGATTTCGACGATACGCACCTGCAGGGCGTAATCCATATCACCGCCAGTTGTTTTCCGACCGCGCTGGCTGTCGCGGCGCACGCCGGCAAGTCGGGCCGCGACGTTCTCGAAGCTTATGTGCTTGGCGTTGAACTGGCGACACGGCTGGGCAATGTGGCGCAGGGCGAACTCAATCAGATCGGGTTTCACCCGACCGGCGTGCTGGCCGCCTTCGGCTGCGCGCTGATCGCGGGCAAGCTGTATGGCCTTTCCCGTGAGCAACTCACCATGGCGCAAGGCATTGTCTACAGCATGGCGTCCGGCACGCGCGAGTACAGTACCAATTCGTCGGGTTCCAAGCGCCTGCATCCCGGCTGGGCCGGCGTCGCGGGCATCACGGCCGCGGCGCTCGCGCGCAGCGGCATCACCGGGCCACGCACCACCTACGAAGGAAAGTACGGGCTGTACGCGACCCACCTTAAAACCGGTGTCACGCCAGAAAGCCTGGCCCGCGCAACCGCCGAACTGGGTAGCCGCTGGGAAACCATGCACGTTGCAATCAAGCCGTATCCGGCCGGCCAGCTCAGCATCGTATTTATAGAGGCTGCGATCGAGAGCGCCAGGAAACATGATTTGAAGCCGGACGACATCGCCTCGGTCGAGGCGCTGGTTCCGCCTCATGCCGTCAATATCGTCTGCGAACCTGTTGCCGCCAGAAAGCGGCCGGTCGACTCATATGCCGCTCAGTTCAGTCTTCAATACGGCATAGCCTGCGGAATCGCGAGACGCAGATTCGGGCTTGAAGAAATCGAGTCTTTCAATAATTCTGAGCTGCTCGCACTGGCCGACAGGGTAAGTTATCGCGTTGACCCCAACACCGGATATCCGCACCATTGGTCGGGTGAACTGATCGTTACGCTGAAAAACGGCACGGTACTGAATTTTCGCGACGAAAACACGCTGGGCGGCGCCGACAAGCCCCTCAACGAAGAGAACATCGTTTCCAAGTTCATGGGCAATGCGACGATCGCGATGTCACACGACAGGGCGTGTGCAATTCGGGACGAACTGCTGGCCATGGACACGCAACACCGCGCCCGGGACATTGCACGCAGCCTGTCCGCGGTTTGACGCAACAGCCCCTACCAACCTGGTGTCGGCTACTCTTCCGCCAGCAACTGCAGTGTCTTGGAACGGAAATCGCGCTGATACAAAATATACACGACGCCGATAGTGACTACGACCATCAAAACCGGATGCAAAAACCATGAAAGCGCAGCCACGCCAAAATAGTAGCCGCGCAATCCGGTGTTGAAATTGCGGTTCGCAAAGGACACGATGGTCGCGATGCGATCGATGTGCGGCGCGTAAAGTTCGGCATCATCCGGCACCACCTTGGTCGCTCCGACTAATACCGTGCAGACACCAAATTGACGGATCGCCAAAATCAGCTTGAAAAACGCGTAGAGAAAAATGAAAATCAACAGCAGTATCTTCATTTCCCAAACGCGCTCCGGCACCTGCTGTGCAAACGGCAGCTCGGCAAGCACACCGGCCGCCTTTTCCGCGTAACCCATCATTGCCACCAACGCACCCAGCACCAGCAGCGTGGTGGACGCAAAGAACTGCGCGGCGCGACTCAGATTGCGAATAATGTTGACATCCATCATGCGGTTATCGCGTTCCACCATGCGCACCATCCACTGCCTGGTGAACTTGCCCATCTCGCTGCGCAAGGTGGGGTGCTGGGTATCGGTATAGTTGGTATAGCGGATGTAGCCGAGCCAGCAAAATGCAAACCACATCAACGCCGCCATATCGAGCCATGGCAGGGCCACGGCACTTGCAAAACTGTCCAGTGTATTCATGCGAAAAGAGTCAAAACGCCCGTGTAGCCGTAGAGCCGATTATGCGATATTTCGCCATTGCAGAAAAAACCCACCAACGGAAAATCACCGAATTCCGCCGCGATCATTTTCAATTCCTCCGAATCGGGCCCGAAGAGATTCGCGCCGCGCCCGATGCACGAGTAGTAGACGCCGCCGCGCGGCCGAGTGTACAGGCCCTGCTTGATGCTCTTTAACATGCGCCCCATGTCTTCCGCCGCGCTCGCCGTGTCGCGGCGGCAGAAAATGAGCTGCGCCCCGGTCTCCACCATGTCTCCAATGGCCACCAGTCCACGCGCCACGTCCAGGCCCACCAGATTACGCACCAGATAGTCGCCGGTATCGCTGCCTGCAATGGGCAGCCCCGCGAAAATCAGACTTCCAAGTCCGTTCAGGTCGCGTGCAAGCTTCTCGCCGATGTCTTCCTTCAGTACATCCAGCGCGGGCCGTCCATCGAGTGTGACTATGACATTGCGCTGTGCCTGCGTTACTACATGTTTGGCACCTATCGGTGAGCAACCCTGCGTCAACCGAGTCGCGACCGTAACATCATCTGAAAACAAAACGCCCGAAAGTCCACCCTGAACCACCTTGTTCGCGATCTGCGGGTTTTGACGACGCGAACTTGTAAGGCCTCCAACAAGAAATCCGCTGTCCACCTTCTCCGCGATACCGGAAATAATACCGGGAACCTCGCTGTTTCTCGGATCGGCGTGCACGATGGCGAAATTTGCAGCGCGTTCCCCGCACTTAAGGCGCGCGATGCTCAGATCGTTGACGGACTTGATGCCCGAAAACACCTGGTACGTATCGGGCGCAAATTCGCCCAGCATCACCGCAATGGCCGGCTCGTCGAGGTACTCCCGGGCGGAAGCGCATATGCCTATGCCTACGGTGCCCACCCAATGCTGAACGCCGGTGCGCTGACGGAAGAAATCGAGGATATCCGCAAGATTATCGGCGAGCAGATCCGTGACATACAAAAAACCCAAGTCGGCGGGTGGACCACCGAGCTGCGGCAGACACAGATTCGCCGCTTCCTGCCAGTCCTTGCCAGCTGCGTGACCAAATCGAAAAGTATTGCTCATGCCGCGTATTATCGCCGAGATCGGGCGATACGGGCGCAGGTCGCGAACTCGCGCGACCAGGCGCCCTGACCGTTACTTGCGGAAACTGATATTGCTTTGAGTCAGTTGTATCTTCTCCAGCGCTTCCAGCTTCTGCAGGCGCTTGTCGAGAATATCGAGTATGCGCACCGATTCCTTGGCATGAGCCTGCATGTTAGAAAACACCGTCGTCCAATCCATGTTCGCGATAACACGGCGCATCGCCTGTTGCTCCGCCTGCGTGGTGCGCATGGTCTTGATCAGGATGATCGTGGACAGTCCAGCCAGTACAAACGTAAGGGGTCAGCACCGCAAGTATTGCCAGCAATAGGGATTCAGTCGTCATGACATCCGCTCTCTTATCCGAGATTTTCCATTAGCCTGAATTTCTAATGGAAACGCGGTTGCAGCAGCGGCGAAATCCACACTGGAGGGCCGAGTAGCGCCAGCGTGTAACCGTCTGGTAACGCCTGCGCAAGCAATTGCGCCACCAGATTGGCGCGATTGTCGACGACCACCTGATGCCCCAGCGCATCGGAAATACCTTGCGCAATCTGGCGCGCCACGAAGTCCGTTCCACCGGCGGCCTCTATCGCCAGCAGTCGTATGATTCTGGTCGGGTAATCCTGCCCTGTACCTGGCGAGGTGGCTTGCGGGAATACCTTTCCGCAAGCGAGCCCAAGAACACAGGCACAGAGTCCACGCGTTACAGAATTCAGCTGCCGCATGCTTTTCTCCCGGCAACCCAAACATCGAACCAGCTTCATATGCTGCCCTGCAGCGCCCGAAAACTAGACGTGCGCCAGCGACTGGTCGAGATCCGCAATGATATCGTCGATATGCTCGATGCCAATGGACAATCGCACCATTTCCTCGCTGACACCAGACCTGGCGAGTTCCTCCGGCGACAGTTGCCGGTGCGTCGTAGACGCCGGATGACATGCCAGCGATTTGCAATCACCGATGTTGACCAGGCGCACCACCAACTGCAACGCATCCTGAAATCTCGCGCCACCCTCGCGCCCACCCTTGATACCGAAAGTCAGTATGCCCGAAGCACGCCCGCCCATGTAACGCGCCACCACAGCGTGGTCCTTATGATCGGGCAGGCACGCGTAGTTGACCCAATTCACCTTCGGGTGTTTGCCGAGGAATTGCGCGACCTTGAGCGCATTGTCGCAGATGCGGTCCATGCGCAGGGCGACAGTTTCGATTCCCTGCAGGATAAGAAATGCATTGAACGGACTGATCGCCGGCCCCATGTTCCGCAGCGGCACCACGCGCGCACGGCCTATGTAAGCGGCGGGCCCCAGCGCTTCGGTATAGACAACGCCGTGGTATGACACATCGGGCTCGATATGTCTCGGCCCCTGCGCGCCGTGCGCCTCGCACTCACACCGCTCGCTACGGTACTTTAGAGGTTCCTTAGGTGCGAAATCATAGCCGGGAAAAATCCCATATCCGTCTCTATTCGACGCGGATGCCTGCGTCTTTGATAATTTTGCCGTACTTGGACATTTCGGCGTTCATCGCCGTGGCAAGTTCTCCCGGCGAACTTCCAACAGGCTCCGTTCCCGCGCTTAGAAACTGCGCCTTTATCTCCGAACGGTTAATGGCTCGCACCATTTCCTGATTCAGACGGCCAATGACCGCGGTGGGCGTTCCCACAGGCGCGAATACGGCCGTCAGCAGTACCGCTTCATAGCCGGGAACGCCCGCAGCCGCAACCGTGGGCAGGCCGGGGACCAGCGCAGACGGACGAGCACTCGTCACGGCAAGCGCGAGCAACCTTCCCGATTTGAGATGCTGCATGATGGACGCCGGGTTAACGATCATCAGCAATACTTCCCCACCCAGCATGGCGTTGAGCGCGGGTCCGGTACCTTTGAAGGGGATATGAACGATGTTCACGCCGGCCATGGACTTAAACAGCTCCGCTGAGAGATGATTCATGGAGGCAATGGCGCCCGACGCGTAGTTCAGTTCCCCCGGCCTGGCTTTCGCCAAAGCGATAAGATCCTTGACCGACTTTACCCGCAATGAGGGGTGGACCACCACGACGTTGGGTTGCAGATTTACAACTGAGACGGGAGAGAAATCCTTGATCGGATCGTAGGTCAGGGTCTGCAGCAGATGTCCGAACATGAAGCTGCCTCCAGTGACCAGCAACGTGTAGCCATCCGGCGCGGATTTAGCCACGACTGGAGGTGTGAGCGCAGTCGGCCGATTGTCGATAACCACCGGCTGGCCCAGTCCGCCCGCCATCCCCGATGCGATGAGACGCGCCGCGAAATCGTTACTGCCACCAGGCGGCGAAGTGACGATGCGCACAGGCCGGTTTGGAAACTCCTGCGCGCAGGCGCTAGCCGCCCCCAGAATTATCAGGCCTGTCGATACACACCCCGCGAAAAATCTCAATCTGCTCTTCAACTCGAAATCCCTCACTTCACGTTGTCTTGTTACGCAACTAATCTCCACGAATGCCGGCATCCCGGATCAATTTACCCCACTTGGCCATGCCGGACTTCACCGATGCCGCCAATTGCTCGGGCGTGCTGGCGACGACTTCGATCCCGGCATTGAAAAAACGCTCCTTCACTTCCTCCCTGTACAAGACCTGCACGATCTCCTGATTTAAACGGCTGACCACGGTAACAGGTGTTTTCGCCGGCGCAAGCACACCCAATATCAACGTCGACTCATAACCCGGCAGACCTGAGGCTGCCACGGTCGGCAAACCAGGGGCCAGCGCGGTTGGCTGCGCGGAGGTCACTGCCAGCGCCATCAATCTGCCGGACTTTACGTGTGGCATCCCTGACGCCACCGCAGGAAACATTAACTGCACCTGTCCGGCGATGAGATCGTTAAGCGCTGCCGCCGCGCCTTTATACGCAATTCGCGTGATATTGACGCCAGCCATAGCCTTGAATAATTCCGGGGAAAGGTGATTGACGCCACCCGCCGCCCCCGACGAATAGTTAAGTTCTCCGGGCCGGGATCTGACCAACGCTATCAACTCCGCGACCGATCTTGCGGGCAATGACGGATGCACAACCAGCACTGTCGGTGATCTACCCGGCAGCGTAACGGGTGAAAAACTCTGCACCGGATCAAAGGGTACATGGTCCTGCATGAGCGGCAGTATCCAGATGCTGTCGCTGTAGAGCAGCAGGGTATGTCCATCGGCCGGGGCCTGCGCCACAATCCGGGCCGGGATAATCACGCTGCCACCGCGATTCTCTACTATCACTTGCTGCCCGAGACTGATGGTCAGGCCTTGTGCGATCAGGCGCGCAGCCAGGTCACTGCCGCCACCGGGATCGCCCGTGACAACACGTATTGGCCTGCCAGGCTGAATCTGGCCGGCGCCGGTCGAGGTGGCCTGAGCACACGCCGATCCGGGGCTGGACAGCAGCAACCCAATCGACAACAGTCCGGCGACAAGTGGCGGCATCCTCATATTCGTTTCCATGCAATCCTGTTGAGAACAAACGATCCCTGCATAACAGGATGATACTCGTGTATGCAATCTTCCACGCTCTGCCGGCACAGCGATTTGTGCACCCGGCACATCCGCGATCCTGCCACGCAATCAAAAGTCCCGCCACAATGGATACGCTAGGATTTCCCAATTTTTGATGGTTGCTCCATACTTCACCCAATCCGAACAGCAAGAAAGTCAGTTATGCGGAAACCAGAACGTATGGCAATGGGGTACTTTGCGATAGTCACCGCGTGCGCGACCCTGACAGCCTTGGACTCGTCCGCCCAAAACTACCCGACTAAACCGATACGCATGCTTGTGGGATTGACCGTGGGCAGCGCCAGCGATGTCGCTGCGCGGCTGACTGCGACTATCCTGGCGGAGAATCTGGGGCAACCTGTAATTGTCGAGAACCGGGTCGGCGCGGGCGGATCAGTGGCGACCGAGGCGGTTGCCAAGTCACCGCCGGACGGCCACACGCTGCTGATGATGGCGGCCGGAGACACGGTGCAGCCGGCATTGCGGCCAAAACTTCCCTACGACCTGGGAAATGATTTTGCACCGGTATCCATGGTTGCCACCGGCACGACCCTTCTTACCGTGCATCCATCGGTGCCGGCGCGCAACGTCAAAGACCTGATTGCGCTGGCGCGGGCAAAGCCAGGCAAACTCAACTTCGGATCTCCCGGCATTGGCAGTTCGGCGCACCTTATGGGAGAACTCTTCAATTTAATGGCCAAGGTGAAGATCGTCCATGTTCCATACAAGGGCGCAGCGGAGAGTTCCGTCGCAAACGCCAGCGGCCAGATCGAGATGAATTTCCCCAGCCTCGCGTCAGCAGCACCTTTGCTGGATGCAGGCAAACTCCAGGCCATCGCGATTACCGGCGCGAAGCGCTCGTCGCTGATACCGCAGATGCCGACCATCGATGAGTCGGGGCTGAGCGGATATGACCGCTCCTCCTGGTATGGCGTAATCGCACCGGCAGGACTGTCAAAAGACATCGTCGCGCGGCTGAATGCCGTAATCCGCAAGGGCATCAGCACCCCGGAGGCAAAGAAATCGTTCAATAGTCAGGGGATAGAACCGCAAACCAACACCCCGGAACAATTTGCGGGATATATCAAGCTCGAAATCGCACGGAATTTCGAGTTGATCAAGCTGACCGGGGCGAAGGCCGAATAGCGCAACCATCCGAAGTCGCCCGCGGCAAAGGAATCCAGAATATGAATTACGTTAGTTTCAGAGGCACGGCCATGAGATTGCCGAAACCAATTGCAGCAATGTTGTCAGGTGGCCTGATAGTCGTCTGCGTGGGCGTAGTATCTGCGCAGAACTTCCCCAGCAAGCCCCTGCGCATCGTTACTTCCGAAGCTGGCGGTGGCGCTGATTTTCTGACGCGTGTTATCACGCAAGGAATAGCCGGCAGTCTAGGTCAGCCGCTCGTCGTTGAAAACAGGCCCACCGGCGTTATTCAAGGGCAGATCGTGTCCAAAGCGCCGCCCGATGGTTATACCCTGCTTTTCATCAGTGACGTCCACTGGATAATGCCGCTGCTTGAAAAAACACCATGGGATCCAGTGCGTGATTTTTCACCAGTAACGGCAGCGGTAAATTCACCCAACATTCTGGTGGTTCATCCGAATCTTCCGGCAAAATCTGTCACGGAATTGATCGCGCTGGCCAAGGCCAAACCGGGCGAGCTCAACTATGCCGTCAACGCGGCGGGCTCGTCGTCACACCGCGCCACCGAACTCTTTAAGTACATGGCCGGGGTCAACATGGTGGGCGTACCGTACAAAGGCACTGCACAGGGGCTCAATGATGTACTCGGCGGCCGCGTGCATTTCATGTTCAGCAGTTCGGGCTCTGCTGCGGCGCATATCAAGTCGCGTCGATTGCTGGCCCTTGCAGTGACCGGGGCAAAACCATTCGCACTCAATCCTGACCTGCCGACCGTGGCGGAATCCGGCTTGCCAGGATATGAGTCGGTATCGACCTACGGCATCTTTGCGCCGGCCAGGACGCCTGAAGCCGTTATCAGCCGCCTCAACCAGGAAGTCGTACAGTTTCTCAAAACACCAAAGGCGAAAGAACATTACCTCAATGTAGGCGTTGAAGTTGTCGCAAGTTCCCCGGCGGAATTCGCGGCAACCATAAAATCGGAAATGACCCGGATGGCCAAACTCATCAAGAGTGCGGGCATCAAGGTCGATTAGAGCCCTTATATGAATACCTGCAGGCAACCAGGACGAGCACCGAAATCGACATGCATATGAGCAAATCAGGATTTCTTGCGCTATTTGTGCTCTGTTCCGCGCTCATGCACGACGTGCATGTCGCCCTGGCACAAAATTATCCGAACAAGCCCATACGCCTGGTCACGAGTGCAGCGGGCGGCGGCGCCGATTTTGTTGCACGACTTGCCGCGCAAGGACTCACCCGATTTCTGGCTCAGCAGCTGGTTGTGGATAATCGCGGCAGCGGCATCATACTGGGCGAAATTGTCGCGCGCGCGCCGTCCGACGGCTATACGGTGCTGGTGGCGGGCCCTACGTTCTGGCTTGCCCCATTTTTCTACGAACGGTTGAATTGGGACCCAACACGGGATTTTTCGCCGGTCACACTGGCGATCACCTCTCCCAATGTCCTGGTAGTTCATCCGTCGGTTGCGGCAAATTCCGTCAAGGATTTGATTACATTGGCAAAAATGAGGCCTGGAGAACTGAATTACGGGACCGGCGGCTCGGGCTCCACCCCCCATCTTGCCGCTGAACTGTTCATGTCCATGGCAGGCGTCAACCTGACACGCATCAACTACAAGGGTTCCGGGCCGGCATTCAACGACCTGATCGCCGGGCAGGTGCAACTCATGTTCGGCGTCGGATCAGCGGTGATGCCGCACGTAAAATCCGGACGATTGCGTGCCCTCGCGATTACCAGCGCGCATCCCTCGGACTTGTTTCCGGGCATGGCCACACTATCCGCCGCGGGTTTGCCGGGCTACGAATCGGTAAATATCGTCGGGATGTTCGTGCCTGCAAAAACACTACCAACGATAATCAACCAATTGAACCAGGCCGCCGTGCGCGCATTCAACAGCCCCGAAATAAAAGATCGCGTATTTAATTCGGGCTCTGAAGTCGTGGCGAGCACACCAGAGCGGTTCGGCGTTGTGGTCAAATCGGAAATGACGCGCCTTGGAAAAGTCATACGCGATGCAGGGATAAAACCCGAATAACTGACAGCGCCACGGCGTGGATCCCGTGGCCCCGGCGCGAATTCGCCAACCACATTTTTCTCTCATGGACTGCTATTGATGCCGACCCACCGTATTTCGCCGGATCTTGAAATGCATTATGAACTGGACGACTTCACGGATCCATGGCGGGAGTCCGAAGCAATATTGCTGTTGCACGGCAATGCAGAAAGCAGTGCAGCCTGGTTCGGATGGGTCCCGCATCTTGCCCGCTATCTGCGCGTTGTGCGCCCCGACATGCGCGGCTTTGGCCGCTCGACCGCCATGCCCAGAGGTTACGACTGGACGGTGGATATCATTCTCAACGATTACCTCACGCTTATGCGGCAACTCGGTATTGAGAGTTTTCATCTGGTCGGTGCAAAAATCTCCGGGGTGATTGCGCGTTGCTTTGCAGCTCGCCACCCGGAAAATATTCTGACCTTGACGCTGATCGGAGCTCCGCCTGCGTATCGGGATGGCATGACGGAACGCGGGCCGGCATGGACCCACGAGTTTGAAACACAGGGTATCGAAAGCTGGGCGCGCCGCACCATGGCCGGACGCCTGGGCAGCGCATTTCCACCTGAAGGCGTGGAATGGTGGGCCAAACTCATGGGGCGCACCCCACTCTCCAGTGAGATCGACTTCATCGCCACCATGGCGGTATCCGACACCAGACCCGACGTGCCGAAAATCCAGTGTCCCACCCTCGTCATTACCACCGAAGGAAGCTCTCTTGCTTCGGTCACCGAAACGCGCGCATGGCAACAGCAGATCCAGCGATCCCGCCTGCTCGTGTTGCCGGGCGACTCCTTTCACGCGGCGGCAACCGATGCCGATCGCTGCGCACTTGAAACGCTAGCTTTCATACAGGCCGCTGCGCAGCTGCACCAGGTGAGTTGATGCCGACCGTTCGCCTGGCGCCCGATCTGGAAATGTACTATCGGATCGACGACTACACCGATCCGTGGCGTACCGCGGAGACGATATTGCTGCTGCACGGCAACGCTGAAAACGGCGGCGTGTGGTTCGGATGGGCGCCCCAGCTGGCGCGGCATTTTCGTCTTGTGCGTCCCGACATGCGCGGCTTCGGCAAGTCCACGCCCATGCCACGCGATTTGCGCTGGTCGACCGACATGATTGTTGACGACTATCTCGCATTGATGGACAAGCTCGGCGTCGAACGCTGTCACGTCGTGGGCGCCAAACTCGGCGGAAGTTATGCCCGACGTATGGCGGCACGCTGCCCCGAACGCGTGCTGACGCTGACGCTGGCCGGAGTGCCCGGCCCACGCCGGGCCATGGGTCCGGGGTATGCGGCGCGGGGTGAAGAAATCTCGAATAAAGGCGTAGAGTCCTGGGCACGCAGGACGATAGGAGGCCGGCTCGGCAGTAGATTTCCACCTGCGGGCGTCGAATGGTGGATCCGGCAAATGTCGCAAACGGCCATATCGACGCTGGTCGGATTTATCGCATCTTTCAACGAGATGGATATTTCAGGCGACCTGCCGCGCATACAGTGCCCCACACTGGTGATCAGCACCGAAGGCAGCGCGTTAGGTTCGGCGGCGGCCACGCGCGCATGGCAGCAAATGATTCCGAATTCCCGGCTGCTGGTGTTGCCCGGCGATTCCTATCATGTCGCGGCCAGCGATGCGGATCGGTGTGCGCTGGAAACGCTCAACTTCCTGCGCAGCGCGAATTGACGCATCCGCGCTTTATTGTCTGACGACTATGCAATCGGCGCGCCACCGCGAGCGCGCGCCGACTTCGTAGCTACTAAGCTATTTTTTCTCGGCAGGCGCGGTGGCAGGTGGCGCTGCGGCGGGAGCGGCGGCAGGTGCCGGCGCGGCAGCGGGCTTGGGCGCGGGCGACCCTTTCAGCACGCCCAGATCCACCAGCAGCTTGCGTGACGCATCATCCAGACCTTTTTCCTTGGCCGGCCAGTTCTGTTTGAGTCCATCCAGCAGTTGCTTGATCTTTTCCGGATTCGGTGCCGAATTCCCGAGTTCCGCCGCCAATTCATCAAACTCTGAATTCATCGCGGCGCGGGCGCCATCCAGAGAACCGCGAAATCCGTCGCGAGCCGCCAGAATCGCACGGGCGCTGTCGGTGAGTTTGGCGGGATCATCACCCGCCGGCACACCGGCAACCATTTTGCCCAGGTTGGTGCCATAGGTTCTGACCGCCTCATCGTTCATCTTGCGCAGGTGATCCGTTGCCTGCACTGCCTGATCCTTTTCCTGCGTCATCGCAACCAGCTTCTGCGTCAATTCATCGGCCTGCATCATGCCGTAGCCCGCGCCACCGACCGCGCCGACGACCAGCGCCACGAGGGCGATCACTATTGTTTTCACGTTGCCACTCATACCTGCCTCCCGTCAAATTGAATGTTAATCAGCCAGCGGTTCAAATCATATCACGCGGAAACCAGTTCGCTCATGACTATCGGCGCGATAGCCTGCTGTTTTCGAGCAGACCCCCCGCTGCTCCGGTGGATACCCAATGCGCGCCTATTGCCGTATAGTACTTGCTCCAATTCAGGCTTCCCTCATGAAATTCTGCAGTCAGTGCGGTTCTCCGGTGGAGTGGCGCATCCCCGAAGGCGATACGCTGCCCCGCCACGTGTGCGGCTCATGCACTGCCATCCACTACCAGAATCCGAAAATGATCGTCGGTTGCGTCCCCGAATGGGAGGACAAGATACTCCTGTGCAAACGGGCTATCGAACCACGCTATGGATTGTGGACAGTACCTGCCGGCTACATGGAAAACGGCGAAACCACCAGCCAGGGCGCGATCCGCGAGACGCTGGAGGAAGCCCATGCGCGCGTTGAAATCGGATCGCTGTATGCGCTGTACAACGTACCCCATGTCAATCAGGTCTATATCCTGTTCCGGGCACGCCTGCTGGACCTCGATTTCAAATCCGGCACGGAATCCCTGGAGGTCAAACTGTTCGCCGAACACGAGATCCCATGGCAGCAAATCGCATTTGCCACCGTGCGCAACACGCTCAAGCGGTACTACGAAGACCGCATCACAGGAGAATATCCGTTTCATAGCGGAACCATAGATCCGGCCACCGCCAGAGCGTTGATGGAGCCCGGCAAACGGACATAGTTGTTTCGCGTAATTTGCGCGCTACCCTGCGCGCCCCACCGCCCCTCGTAATACCCGATGCGATCACCCAGCCCCGATACAACCGATGCCCTGCAGCGCCTGTCCGACGATATGCGTGCGGCAGCTCGCGCGATAGCGCTGCTGTGGACATGGCAAACCAGGACTGCGATATACGACTTGATGCGCTACCTTGCGGTGAAGCTGCCCTCCGGCCGGGGCATCACGCAGGAGTTTGTGAAGATCGCGATCCAGGACCTTAATCGCAGCGGCCTGTTGATTGAAGCACAACACCGGCAAGGCTATTGGCAACTGGTCGACGATGCCCGTTCAACCCTGTACCGGCAGATGATAGAGGACACGCCGGTCGGGCATCTGCGCAGCGCACTCCAGCGTTTCAGTTCGTATACGCCCACGCGCGATGCGTACGGATGGCCGATCTGGGACATCGGCGCCACGGTAGCGCTGGTGCGCCTCGAATTCCTGACTGAAGCCGACCCCAGAAAACTCGATGCGATACAGCGCCGCGTTGCGCTCGTGCACGACTGGGGGCATGTCCTATCCACCTCATGCATGAGCGCGTTCGATGCCGCGCTGTTCGAGCGCATAACGCCGTCATGGCGCTGGAATCTCTGCTACTACGCGGCCGCGGATGTGTGCAAGAACTGGCGGCTTGATGCGCTGCCGATCTACGACTGGGCGTTGGGAAAACTGGACACCGATGCACGCGCCATGCCGCCGCATCTGCGCTTGCAACTGGCCGAAGCGCTGCTGCACCGCGGCGAAGGCGCGCGCGCCATCGCCGTGATCTCCGGCGACCACGATGGCGCTGCGGATGCGTTGCGTGCCGTTCGTTTGGTCCAGCAGGGACGCTGGGCCGAGGCGCAGGCGGCATTCGTGGCGGCACTCAAGAAACTCCAGTTGGAGTTGGGCGCGCGCAAGCGCCTGCTGCCCGTATCCGTAAGCTGGTTTTATCCATTGAGCTTGCTCGCGCAACAGACGCCCAAGCATCTGGAGCTTGCGAAGAAATTTTGTGCCGGTGAGGCCGGATCGCGCAATCCGTCCGCGTTCGAAACGTGGGGCATATGGGTACACGCGATATCCGTACGCCTTGGGGACAGCTCTTTAATCCCCACCGCGCTGGATCTGATTTCATCGCCCAATCATAATGTTGCGTCTCCGGACGACTTATGGCGCTGCATGCTGCGTGCGTGGCTGGGCGCCGAAACCACGGGCACTTCCAAAAAGGATAACCGCGCCGCCAAGATAGCCCTGCTGCACACGCGATTGACGGCATGCGGATTCAAGTGGCTGGACAAACAGCTGGCCGCGGCGGAAGCGGTATTTGCAGGCCAGGATGCCCCACCGCACTTCTTTGTTAGCGGTGGAAACGAGGCATGGCGCACGGTTCTGGTATCGCTGCAGTCGCTCGGCAGCGAAGTTGCAATGAGCGGCGACGCATTGGCGACGCGCATGATCTGGTCGGTGGAACTGAACAAACAAGGCGGTCTTGAGGCCGTCGTACCCATGGAGCAAAAGCGTGGTCCACGCGGCTGGAGCAAACCCAAGGCGCTATCGCTGGCGCGGCTGGCCGCGAACGAAAAACTCGAACCGTGGGACGCCAAAGTCGTGCGTGCGATACGAGTCGACCCTTACAGCCCGCGCAGCACATTTCTCGACCGCGCCGCCGCCATCCTGGCACTGATCGGACACCCCGCCGTGGTGTTGGCGGACGCTCCGGACACCACGGTGGACGTGATCGAAGGCACGCCCGAACTGGAGGTCGCACGCGAGGGTGAACGTTACGTGCTGCGGGTTACACCCGTGGTGCGCGTGGAACCGGAACACGAGCCCGTTCCTTACCGTTACTTCAATGACGGGCGAGACAAACGCGAGGCTGAGGCATTGCGGCACATTACGGTAATACGCGATTCGCCGCAGCGCATACGCGTGATACGGCTGACGCCGGCACAGCGCCGCGCCGCGCAACTGGTATCGGGAAAATTTTCAGTGCCGGCCAGCGCGCAGACCGAGCTGCAGCAGGCACTGCAGTCGCTGGCGGGACATTTTCAGATCCAGTCAGACCACGCGCAGGCGGCACGCGAAATCACCGCCGAGTCGCGGCTGCACGCCGAACTCGCGCCGTCGGGCTCCAGCCTCACCCTGCGGCTCGTGGTTGCGCCGCTGGGACCCGACGGCCCGCGTCTGATGCCGGGCGGCGGCCGGGCGCGCGTCATGGCGGCGGTGAAAGGCGAAACCGTAGGGGCATTGCGCGACCTTGACGCCGAACGCGCGCATCTGGATACGGTGTTGGCGGCGATCGAATGCCTGTCTCCTCCGGCACGCGGTGATGTCGTGTGCGAATGGGTGGTGGACGATCCGGAAGACGCGCTGGCACTGGTTGAATCGTTGCCGCAGTTACCCGCCGTATATGCCGTCGAGTGGCCGCGCGGTCAGGCGGTTCGCGTTATCACCGTGGATGCCGCGCGGCTTGCGCTCACCGTACGCACCGAGCGCGACTGGTTCAAACTACAGGGCCGTGCCCAGCTTGATGAAGGGCTGGTCATAGAACTCGAGGCGCTGCTGTCCGCCGCCGGCACCCGCTTCGTGCCCATGGGCAAGGGTGTCTATGCAGCGCTCACACGCGAGTTGCGCGAGAAACTTGCGGAACTCAGCGCCGTTTCCGAGCACGCGGAGGGCGGCGTGCGCGTGCCACAGCTTGCTGCTGCGTGGCTGAACGATGTGCTGGAGGGCGTAGCGACAAACACCGACGCCGGATTCGTCGACAAGGTGGAGCGGCTGCGCGCCGCGCAGGAAATCACGCCGGCGCTGCCCGCGGGCCTGCAAACCGAGTTGCGCCCGTATCAGGAAGACGGTTACATCTGGGCCATGCGCCTCGCGCATGCCGGTTTCGGTGCTTGCCTGGCCGACGACATGGGACTCGGCAAGACGATACAGACACTGGGCGTGCTGCTTGCGCGCGCAGCCGCGGGCCCGGCGCTGGTGGTGGCACCCACCTCGGTGTGCGGCAACTGGTTGGCCGAAACGCTACGTTACGCGCCTACGCTCAATGTCCTGATCTACGGCGAAAGCGACCGTGCAGCGCTGGTCGAATCCGCCGGTCCCGGCGATGTCGTCATCGTCTCTTACACGCTGCTGCAGCAGGCGCTGGAATCGTTCGCCAGCCGAACATGGCACACGCTGGTGGTTGACGAAGCCCAGGCGATCAAGAATGCCGCCGCCAAACGCACACTGGCGCTTTATGATCTGCCGGCGGACTTCCGCATGGCCTTGTCCGGCACGCCCATCGAAAACCGCCTCGCCGAGTTGTGGTCCATCATGCGCTTCTGCAATCCGGGATTACTCGGCACGTTGTCGCGCTTCAATGACCGTTTCGCCACTCCCATCGAACGCAATCGCGACCGCGACGCGCAGCGTATGCTGAGACGCCTGATCGCGCCATTCGTGCTGCGCCGGACAAAAACGCAGGTTCTGCCCGACCTGCCGCCGCGCACCGAACTGATACTCACCATCACGCCGGAGGCGAATGAGGCGGCGCACTACGAAGCGCTGCGCCGCGTCGCGGTCGCCGCCGCGGAAAACGCTGCCGAAAGCGATCAGGGCGGCCAGGCACACCTGCACATACTCGCTCAGTTGACAAAATTGCGGCGCGCCGCATGCGACCCGCGGCTGACCAGTCCCAACCTCGGCATCGTCGGCGCGAAAGTGCGCGCCTTCACGGATCTCGCCGTCGAGTTGGCAGCCAATGGCCACAAAGCTTTGGTGTTCAGCCAGTTCGTCGATTTCCTCACGCTGCTGCGTGCACCGCTCGACGAGGCCGGAATTTCCTATCAGTACCTCGATGGCGCAACCCCCGCCGCCGAACGTTCGCGGCGCGTCGCCGCGTTTCAAGGCGGCACCGGAGATCTATTTCTGATCAGTCTGAAGGCAGGCGGCTTCGGTCTCAATCTGACCGCCGCTGACTACGTCGTCATCACCGACCCGTGGTGGAACCCCGCCGCCGAGGATCAGGCCATGGGGCGCGCCCACCGTATCGGCCAGCAACGACCGGTAACCGTCTATCGTCTGGTCAGCAAAGGAACACTGGAAGAGCGCATCGTCGAACTCCACCACGACAAGCGTGCGCTGGCCGACGGCGTGCTCGCGGAGAACGGCGAGAGCGCGGTCATCCCCTCGACGGCGGAACTGATATCGCTGATGCGCGGCGAGTAAGGGTGCCACTGCCCACGCTCGCAGCGCCTTCCGCCGCTTGGGTGTTCAACAATACATGGCGGAAGGCGCTACGCTTTTCCGCCCTACTGCAAGTTAGATTTATGAGTGCCCATCACAACCCGGCCGTTGCACGCTCCTGCATGCAGTCACTACCGCCCAGCTGATAGTCGCGACACACACTCGGTCTGCGTGCGTAAATCGTGCACAGCATGGTGCGCCTGTCGAGCGCCGCGCACCAACCGTCATCGAGGCGCCTCATAATCCATCCGCCCCAGCGGTCCACCATGCTCATTTCGGCAGGCACATCGTCCTCCGCCATCAACATCACCTCTAGCCGGCAGCAGCATGCCCTGCACGAAGCACAAGTTATTTTCGTGGACATCACATCAAGTTCCAGTTCGACTCTCAAGTATCAATCCAGCTAGAATACCCCACAATCCAAAAACATCTCCGCGCCATCCATGTCCGACCACATGCAACCTTCGGGCGCTACAGTAAAAGTATTCTCATCCAACAGCATGCAGGCATCGCTGGGGGAACTGCTGCCGCAATTCGAACGCGCGCACCACTGCAAACTCTCAGTCGAATTTGATACCGCGCAATTGACCATGGAGCGCATCAACCGTGGCGAGGTTGCCGACCTGCTGATCGTCAACGCCAGCACCATGGACCAACTCGAAGCGCTGCGCAAGACCGTCGCCAGCAGCCGGCGCGGACTTGCCGTATCCACCATCGGCGTCGCGGTGCTCCAGGGTGCGCCCAAACCTGATATTGGCACCGCCGCAACCTTCAAGCGTGCGCTGCTGAACGCCAAGTCGATAGCCTATACAAGTGCCGGGGCAAGTGGAATATATTTTGCGGATCTCATCGAGCGCCTGGGCATTGGCGAACAGGTGCGAGGGAAAGCACGGATACAGCCGGGCGGTCTGATCGGCGAACTGGTGGCCAGTGGCGATGCTGAAATGGCGATCCAGCAGATACCGGAACTGCGGGCGGTGCCCGGTATCCAGCTCGTCGGGCCTTTGCCGGGAGAATATCAGGTGCGCAGCCTGATCACCGGCAGCCTATTTGCCGGCGCGCGACAGGCGCAGAAAGCGCAGGCGCTGCTCGACTTCCTGGGCACGCCGCACGCCGCAAGCGTATTGAAAGCAAAGGGGTATGACTTGCCGGGCTCAGGCCCGACGTAACTACGTCTGATGCAGTTATTCCACTTTTTCCTCGCGCAAGCCACGCCGCCACAGAAATTCCTCAAATGAGACCTTTCTGTATTCCCCGCTTGTGACATAAAGGTCGAATTGCATGAACGCATCTACCTTGGTGCGCGAACCGCGGCGCATCAGGATTTCGCGGCCGTCCGCTGCGACGAACATCCACGCCGGCACCGGACTGCCTTTGAGCCGCTTGATTGCCTCCGCGCGTGTCATGACTTCACCGCCCGGCAACGTAATCGAGTCGGCCGGATTGCCGCGTATATCGAAATAGGCGAGCACGTAATGGTCTGTATACAGCTTGCGCAATGCTACCGACGAAAACGTATGTTCGTTTGCGTACAGGCAATACGGGCAGGTGGCGAATCCGAAATAAACGAACATCGGCTTGTTCATCTGTCTGGACATCTGGGCCGCGTCGTTGTATTCGCTAAAAGGCCACCCTTCGGGGGCTCTGGCGTGCGCGACGCTGGACAGAATCAATGCCAGTGCGGCCAGCATGGCAGAGTAAAATTGATTTTTTTGCATGGTATCGAACTCCTGGAATACGGCGACGAATCGCCTTCCCTGCCCACCATCTTCTGCGACGCAGGAGATGCCATAATATATCAATGAACAAGACGTGCCAGTGTAAGAACCGTCCGGGATCTCAATGAGAATCCATAAAATACGAATCTTTGTTGCTGCGGCGGCATCGCTGGCCTGCGGTTTGTCATTCGGACAGGGAACTGCCGACTATCCCAACAAGCCGGTGCGCGTCATCGTGGCATTTGCGGCAGGCGGAGGCGCGGATGCCCAGACACGCATGTTCGCGCAGAAAATGAGTGAAAACATGAAGCGCCAGTTCGTGGTCGAGAACCGTACCGGAGGCGGCGGCACCATTGCTTACGCGTATACCGCCAAGTCCGCGCCCGACGGTTATACCTTGCTTGCAGTGTCCCCCACTTTCACGATAGCGCCCGCGCTGCACCAGAACCTGACCTACGATGCGGTCGCGGATTTCGCGCCGATTTCGCTGATGTCGCGCGCACCATACCTGGTGCTCGCGCATCCGTCATTGCCATTGAGATCAATCCAGAACCTGATTGCGCTTGCCAGGGCAAAGCCCGGCGCGCTGAACATGGGCGTTACCACCGGAGGCTCCACGCATCTTGCGACGGCGTACTTTGCGGATGCGGCACGCATCAAGGTTACGATCGTTTCCTACAAGGGCACAGCCCAGGCCATGCTCGATACCCTGTCCGGACAAATACACCTGTTTTTCGGCAATGTCGTGGCCACGTTGCCGCACGTAAAGTCGGGCAGATTGCGCGTACTCGGAGTAAGCAGCACCGAACGATCATCGGTACTTCCGGAATTGCCGACCATAGCGGAATCCGGTCTGCGCGGCTTCGACGTTTCCACCTGGCAAGGATGGGCCGCGCCGGCCGGCACCCCTGCGCCCATCATCAACAAGTTGAGTGAAGAACTTGCGCGGGTCAGCAGGTCTCCCATTATCACCAAGATTCTGGTCGAGGATGGCGGCGAGCCTGTCGGCAGTCCACCCGAACCTTTACGCAAGCTGATTGCCGATGAGGTGCCACGTTGGCGCAAGGTGGTCCAGGAACTCGGGGTGCGCGCGGAGTAACGCACGCCGGTCGTTAGCTGCCTGAATTTGGCTGCGTAGGCAAGACGCACGCATAAGGTCGCAGCATCGAGACAAGGAATACTGAAGCTCCAAATGCGTGCATCGAACTGCGACAACAAACCCATATATATCAAATAGATAAGACAATATTCGAGCGGCGCACGACGAAACAGTCACGCCACGAAATAGTCTATTCTTCAAACGGTCCACAGAGGGAAGGCTGTATTTTCCTCCGTCCATCTTGCTCAAGGTTGACCGCCAATCGCCTTTACCAGCCGTAGATCAACCGCGATCACGCTGCGCTGCGTTATGACGCATGGAACTTACAACTATTGCATGGCCTACGCGATCCTGCCATCCGTCGATGGTGCAGGCATTGCTGCTGCTGCGCATCAACTGATTTGCACGCCATGGCTTCAATAACCTATTTGGGCAAGACGGTAGAGGCAATGTATCTTCTTCGCCGGGCGGAATGCTCTATTCCCAAGGATGCCAGAACTCTTGGCAAGCCGCACACGCTGCACATGCGCAAACTCAACAGCCTGTCGCTGCGCGGCATGAGTCACGTTGAGACCATTTATGAAGGAATCTGGCAGGACGATGAAAACATCACCACCATGCTTACAGGCGTTATGAACGAACCGGGCGGACAAGAACTGGCTAGATTGACCTACGGCGGCAAAGCCATAGAATTTGACGTGCAGTCCAGGCACGTAACGTTCGGTCGCGACCGCGCGAGTTCCGTGGTGGTTTCCAGCCGCAAGGCTTCCCGCGCACATGCGCGAATTGAGCGCCGGCGCGAAAAGCTTATCCTCGTAGACCCGAGTGCAAACGGCACCTACGTGACGGACGAGCAGGGCCGGAAAACGGTACTGCGACTTGAAGAAATGGCGCTGCGCGGTCGCGGATACGTCAGCTTTGGCGAACCTGTGGCAACCCGCGGCGCGTCACTCCTTGAATACATGCTTGACAGCACAATGAGTCTGGCGGAGACCTCAAAGCAGAATCGCAACGGAACGGAATAATCGGGCGTTTTGAATGTTCAACCGGGATTCCCGTATCGCGTATCGTTCCAATAGTCTGTTTTGGTGCAAGGTTGTTGACATAACCTCGTTCAACGCGAGATATTCCCGTTCGCGCTGCGTATGGCTAAATCTTCAAATGGCAAACCCGGCGTGACCGTACAGCGCTCGTGCCTGACCATGGCGCGAATGGAGTCCCTCGCAATCACAAGGAGAAGTAATGTTGTCAGTTATTCTGGTTTCTGCAATGTTTGCGGCTGGATGTTTGTTTGCCTGCGTAAATGTCACATTCGCGCAGACCTATCCAGCCAAACCGATACGCATCGTCACCGCTTCAGCAGGCGGCGGAACGGATTTCGTCTCGCGCCTGATCGCTAATGGGCTGTCACCGACCATAGGACAACAGATGATCGTGGATAATCGCTCGACGGCGCTGATCGGCGTCAGCGTTGCACAGGCGGCACCCGATGGCTATACGTTGCTGATCAACGGCACGAGTTTCTGGCTCGCGCCGCTGCTCATGGACAAACCGACCTATGATGTGCCGAAGGATTTTGCGCCGATCTCACTGCTGACGACTTCGCCAACCTTGATACTGGTGCACGCCTCGCTCCCCGCAAGATCCGTCAAGGACTTGATTACATTGGCAAAAACGCATCCCGGGAAACTCAACTATGGCTCCAGCACGTCGGGCGCACCGACGCACCTCGCGGGCGAATTGTTCAAGGCAATGGCAGGCGTGGATATCGTGCGCATCCCCTACTCTGGTAACGGCCCTGCGCTCAACGCGCTGGTCTCCGGCGAAGTCCCGCTGATGTTCTCAAATGCCGGTTCCGCCACGCAGCATATCGAGTCCGGCCGCCTGCGGGCGTTGGCCGTCGCCAGCGCCCGGCCCACCGCGCTTGCCCCCGGCCTGCCTACCGTGACATCCGTCGTCCCCGGTTATGTCGCGGCATCAACTTACGGCCTGTTCGCGCCGATGGGAACGCCGGCGACCGTCATCAGCAAGCTCAACCAGGAGATCGTGCGCTACATCAATACACCCAATGCAAGGGACAAACTGTTTCAGACCGGCGTGGAAGTTGTCGGCAGCACACCCGAGCAGCTGGCAGCGACTGTCAGCAATGATCTGCGCATCTGGGGCAAGGTAATCCGCGATAAGGGAATACGCGGCGAGTAGTCTTTGCACAGAGCGGCCTGCAAGAATCAGCGCCGGCATTATCCACAACAACTCATGGAGAACACATGAACGAAAGTCGCGACCTCGCAAGATTCGTCAGTGAACTGAAATTCGACAACCTGCCCAAAAACGTGGTTGCACGGGCAAAAGACCTGGTGCTCGATCAGGTCGGCATCATGATCGCATGCGCAACGCTGCCATGGAGCAAAATCATATATGACTATGTGCGCGACTGGGGCGATTGCAAGGAGGAAAGCACGGTCGCCTATTACGGCCACAAAACCAAGGTCGAAAACGCCGTCTTCGCCAACAGCAGTTTCGGACATGGTTTCGAAATTGACGATCACTATCTGCCTGGAGAATCGCATCCGGGGTGCATCGTGGTTCCATCCTCGCTCGCGATGGGCGAACGCGAGCATGCGTCGGGCAAGGACGTACTGGCCGCGGTGGTCGCGGGGTATGAAGTCATGGGACGCATCAACCGCGCGATTACACCGTCGTGCTCGGACCGCGGTTTCCATGCCCACACGTCGATATCGGGGCCGTTCGGCGCCGCCGCGGCCGGCGGGAAAATTCTCGGCTTTGACCCGGACCTCATGGTCAATGCGCTGTCCATCGCCGGCAGCCATTCGTCGGGCACCAAGGAGTACGATCAGAACGGCGGCAGCATCAAGCGCATGCATGCGGGTATGGCGGCACACGGAGGATTGCGCTCCGCACTGATCGCAAAAAAAGGCATCACCGGACCGCCCACCATCCTCGAAGGCAAACATGGTTTCTGCCATGCATTCTCGGACAGCTACCGCTTGAACGAAATCACCGATGATCTCGGCAAGGACTTCAAGGTCGTCATGGGGCAGGGCTTCAAATTCTACTGTTCGTGCGGCGCCATGCATTCCGGGTTGGACGGCTTGCGCATGATCATGGCGGCGCATGACGATGTGCGGGAAGACAACATTGCCGAAATCGTGATGGGGACCAACAGCAATTCGCGCTACCATGTCGATGCCAAGGTCACGGATATCACGAGCGCGCAGTTCAGCGCGCCTTTCAGCCTGGCGTTGACCCTGATTACCGGAACCAACGGATTTACCGACTACACAGATGCCAACGTGCGCAATCCACGGATACTGAATCTGGCGGCCAAGGTCCGTATGGAAGTAAATCCGGACATGGAAAAGGAAGCGTGGAAGCGCGGCTCGCTGATAACCGTGAAACTCAAGAGCGGCAAAGTCTACGAACAGAAAGTCGAATACTGCAAGGGACTCGCAGAAAACCCGCTCAGCCGCGAGGAGTTTGAAGGAAAGTTTCGCGGGCTTGCGGGCGTCGCGGCGGATCAGGAAACAACCGATAAAATACTCCGTATGGTACTGAATCTTGAGCAACTGGATGACGTATCGAAGCTGGTTGAACTGATGGTCAGGAAATAATCATGCATGCGATCACCAAAACGTTGACAGGCGCAACCCTCATGGCGTGCGTGTTCACGGCTGCGTACGCCCAGCAAAACGCCCGGCTGCCGGGAAATTTCCCGAACAAGCCCGTGCGCGTGCTGGTCGGCGCGGCGCCGGGCGGCGGCACGGACCTGGTGGCGCGCATGCTGGTTCACAAGCTGTCCGAGCGATGGAATGCCAATGTAGTAGTGGACAATCGCTCCGGTGGCGCGGGTATCGTGTCGATGAACACCCTCGCGCAGGCCACGCCCGACGGCTACACGGTCATCATCTCCGGCAATTCCTTCATCATGATAGGCGCGCAGCACGCCGTTTCCTACGACATACGCACAACCTTTGATGCGGTCGTGCAGTTGACATCGCAGCCTTATCTGGTGGTGGTAAATGCCACGATCCCGGTCAATTCCGTGCAGGAACTGATAGCCTACGCCAAGAGCAAACCCGGCGCGCTCAACTACGGATCGTCGGGCACCGGGTCCGTCATCCACCTGGGCATCGAACTCCTAAATGCAATGGTAGGCGTAAAAATGGTGCACATACCCTACAAAGGCATAGGACCGGCGCTGGTCGATGCGGTAGGTGGACAGATACAGATGCTGTTTTCCAACGGCATTGCCGCCGCGCCGCATACGCGCAGCGGCAAGCTGAAGGCGCTCGCCGTGTCGAGCCGTAACCGCATGCAGCTCTTTCCCAACCTGCCTACGATCGCCGAATCCGGCGTCCCCGGCTACGAACTCGACAACATGTATGCGCTATACACGCCCGTCGGCGTGCCGCCCGCGATACTTGCAGCGTTCAATCGCGATCTGAGCCAGATAGCGAACACGCAGGAAATCAAGGACAAGCTGGCGGCCGATGGCGCTGAAGCCGCACCTCCCAATAGCCAGGCGCAGTTCAAAACCTTGTATTTAAAAGAAATCGACAAGTGGGAGAAATTCCTGAAAACCTCGGGTATCAAACTCAACTAGCCGATTGAAATTGAAAACGGATAACCCCGCGTGTAATATCCGGTCTCCCGATTATTCACATCCCCAAAATACGGAGAAAAAACAATGAACCCAAAAGGCCTGCTGGTGGCAATGATGGAACCGCCCGCCGGATTCGAAGAGGAGTTTCAGGATTGGTACGATACCGAGCACGTACCGGAGCGCATGGCGCTCAAGGAATTCGAGACCGGAGGACGTTACGTTTGCCAGTCGGGCTTCCCGCGCTACATTGCGTTATACGACCTCACCAGCCTCAAGGCTGCGCAGCGCAATCCCGATTACAGCAAGGCCACCGGTCAAGGCGTATCCAACTGGACGCATCGTCTGCGCACCAAGGTGCTCGGCCGCTATCGCTTCACCGGCGACCAGATTTATCCAGGCCAGGCCAACATGGGCGACGCAGGCCCGGTGATACGCCTGATGGTGCTGCGCTTCCGCAATGCGCCGAAGCCGGCGGAAAAGCAGATGCTCGCCGGACTACGCGCCAATTTCGATGGAAATCCAGGACTGTCGCAGCTGCGGTTTTTTCGCGGCGTGGAA
Source organism: Betaproteobacteria bacterium (assembly GCA_947476215.1). Taxonomy (GTDB): domain Bacteria; phylum Pseudomonadota; class Gammaproteobacteria; order Burkholderiales; family SG8-41; genus PALSA-1004. Next base: position 11,556 of record CANJQI010000018.1, on the reverse strand, counting down.
ACGCCGGGCGAATACTTTGCCATCGCGGAATTCAAGACCAACGCCGACCACGTCGTAGTCAGTCCGGCGCCGTTCAAGAATTCCATCCGCTATCTGGATCTGATCAACACCTACACCCCGTACTGGCGGCAGATCGTGCTGCGCGCTAAAAAGTAGGCAACCGGCGGCACCGGCTGCCTGCCTGTGCGCCCCGCGCGCGGCTACTTCCCGATCTTGAAAATGGATTCGGCGTTGCCGCGCACCACCTTTTTGCGCCCTTCCGCATCTATGCCAGTCGCGTCGAGCGCCGCGGTCAGCTTCGGCGACTTACGTTCCACCGAAGTCGCTGCGTAATCCGAACCCAGCATCACCCGCCCGTTACCGACGAGATCGAACAGCATGCGCAGTGCCTGCGGCGACATCAGGCATGTGTCGAAGTAGAAGCGTTTCACGTATTCGGATGCGGACAGGCCGGTAGGTCCGGTGTATTCGCGATCCAGCCGTCCGACCTGATAAGGCAGATAGCCGCCGCCATGCACCAGCACCATGCGCAGCTTGGGGAAACGATCGAACACGCCACCCATGATCAACTGCGCGGCGACCACCGTGGTGTCCAGCGTCCGCCCGTATATGCCTTTGAGCCTGGGTATGGCGTCGAACATGCAGCCCGACGGGCTGTCCGTGGTCGGATGCAGCACAATGGGCATGTCCAGCGATTGAGCTGCTTCCCACACCGCGTCGTACTTCGCGTCGGCCAGATCGCCCTGTGGAAAAAACGTCGGCAGCATGCTGCCCGTCATGCCGAGTTTGCTGTTGGCGCGTGCAAGTTCGCGCGCCGCCGCCGCGGGATCCGCAAGATGCAGCGTGGCGTAGGCACGCAGACGTCCGCCCGAGTTCGACACTTGCTCCGCCATCGCGTTGTTGAGTTCACTAACCCACTCCTGGCCCTGGGCGGCAGGCAATTCCTGACCATGCACGTCCAACCACGGCGCAATCAACTGGTGTTGCAAGCCCTGGCCATCCATCCAGTTCAAGCGTTCCGTGAAGTCGACCATCACACCGGTCACGGGGCGCAGCGGCTCGGCGCCGGGGAATGTCACCGTGTACTTTCCATTGCCGCCCTCGACTTTGACGCCGCCCAGGGATGACTTACGTACCGTTTCCATGAACTGCGGCGGAACCCCGTGCGCGTGTACATCTATTCCACAAATCTCACAAGACATTGCAATCTCCTATTCAAAAAGTAACTTCGGATACTGCCGTTGCTGACTATCTTCCCGCTGTAAATTCGCCGCGACTTGATCACGTCCCGGACATGAAGGTGGATACTAATCCACCGCGATACCAGACGCCTTCACCACCGCGCTCCACTTCGTAATCTCGGCCTTGATAAGCGCCGCGAATTCCGCCGGCGAACTGCTGATGGCGTCCGCGCCTGAGGCCGCAATTTGCTGCGCAGTGGCGGGCACGGCGAGCCCCTTGACGATCAGGTCGTGCATGCGCGCGGCCACGTCCGTTCCGCCGCCGGGCGTTACCGGAACTATCAGGCGTATGGGCTTGGATGGGAAAGTCTGGGCAATGACATGTATCGGCGTGAACATGAGTGCCAGTGTCCAGACCATTGCGGCACATGCTCCGCGCCTGTCTCGATTCTTAGTCATGTTGCAAACGGTCCACTGCCGTTTCCAGGGTTACTCATACATCGTCCGCACTCATTACTCCAGGGAAATGCCTCGCGCCTTTGCGACCTTGGACCATTTGGCAATCTCGGCTTTCATGAATGCGGAAAATTCCTGTGAAGAACTACTGACGATGGGATCCGCGCCCGTGGCCGTAATCTGTTGCACCACGCCGGGTGTATTCATTTCCTTGACGATGACCGCGTGCAATCTGGATATGATATCGCCGGGCGTCCCCGCAGGCGCGAGCACCCCGTACCATTGCGTTGCTTCAAACCCGGGCAAGGTCTCCGCTATCGTAGGCAAGTTGGGATAAGCCCGGGAACGCTTTGCGCCCGCGCCGGCAATGGCCCTGAGCCGGCCGGCCTGCACGTACGGCATGGACGTCGGTCCGCTGCTGAAATAAAACGAGGTTTCACCGGTGAGCACCGCACGCACCGCCGGCGCACCGCCGTTGTAGGGCACATGCACGACATCAATCTTCGCGAGTTGTTTAAGCAGTTCGCCCGCGACATGCGCGCCGGAAAGATTGCCTACCGACGCGAAGTTAATCTGCCCGGGTCTGCTTCTCGCCAACGCGATCAGTTCCTTGACCGTCGTTGCCTGCAAGGACGGATGCGCCACCAGCAGATAATCCGAGATGGCGACCATGCTGATAGGCACAAAGTCGCGCACCGGGTCGTACCCGAGATTGGAAACTGCCGCCGGTATGGTCGCGAGCGGCGTCACACCGCCGAGCAGCAGTACATAGCCATCGGGTGGCGACTTTGCCACCAGTTCAACGCCGATACGGCCGCTGGCGCCACCTCGATTGTCCACCACCACCTGCCCCCCCAGACCATCCGCGAGCGCACGCGCCACGATGCGCGCCGTAATGTCGGTGCCGCCGCCCGGAGGCGAAGGCAATACCAGTCGCACAGGTTTTGATGGGTATCCCTGCGAAAACAAATGGTTACAAAACGGCGCCGACACCGCAACCAACATCGACAACGCGACAAATCTGGTCTTCATCGAACCACCCCTAACGACTGGTGGAGACCGATGACGGCGGCTGCTTGCCGTTGATGGCGCGCCACACGCGCTCCGGCGTCATCGGCATCTCGATGTGTCTGACACCAAACTCCGCGACTGCATCGACGACCGCATTGACGACCACGCCCAGTGCCGGTGTCGTGCCGCTCTCGCCCGCGGGACGGATGCCGAGCGGGTGCGTGGTGGACGGCACCTCGCTGATCCCGGTCTTGAAAAACGGAAAATTGTCGGCGCGTGGCAGCGCATAATCCATCAGCGATCCGGACAATAACTGCCCGGTCTCGGATTCGTAATGGCATTGCTCGAGCAACGCCTGCCCGGCGCCCTGCGCAATACCGCCATGCACCTGCCCGTGTATGAGCAGCGGGTTGATGGCGCGGCCGACATCATCGACCGCGGTATAGCCGACGATGTCAACGATGCCCAGTTCAGGATCGACCTCGACTTCGCACACATGCGTGCCATAGGGAAAACTCGCCACGTGATGTATTTCCTCGGAGCACGCGCTCAGCGAACCATGCAGATCATCCGGCAAATCTTTCAACTGCCCGGCCGCCGCGGCAACCTCAAACAAGCCCACCGTACGTTGCGTGCCCTCCACGATGAAGCGCGCGCTGTCGAATCGTATACTGCTGGGGTCGCACTCGAGCATGCGTGCCGCGATACGCGTACCCTTCTCAATAATCTGTTTGGACGCGTTCCAGATGACCAAGCTGGCCATGCGCATGCCGCGCCCGCCGTGCGCACCACCTCCGACCTTGACGATATCGGTGTCGCCGTCGATCAGACGCACATCGTCCGCCGGCACACCCAGCCACTCGGTGATGAGCTGCGCGAAGCTGGTTTCGTGCCCCTGCCCGTTCTCCGTGACGCCGATCACGACATCAATCTTGCCCTCGGGATGAACGATGATTTCGGCACGTTCGCGCGGCGCTCCGGTGGAAGTATCCACGTAATTGGCGACACCTATGCCGCGGCGTTTTCCGCGTTTGCGCGCATCGATCCTGCGCCTTTCAAAACCCTGCCAGTTCGCCAGCGTCAGCGCCTCTTCCATGACTTTGTGGTACGCGCCGTTGTCGTAGGTCATGTGAAACTGATTCGTATAAGGCAATTCGGCTTCGCTGAGCAGATTTCGCCGCCGGATTTCCGCGCGATCGAAATTTCCCTTGCGCGCGGCAAGATCGATCAGCCGTTCCATCACGTAAATGACCTCGGGCCGGCCGGCGCTGCGATAGGGCCGTGTCGACATGGTGTTGCTGACCACGGAACGGGCGCGGAAATGCGCGGCGGGGACGCGATAGATGCTGGACATGATGCCCAGGCCCTTCTTGAGCGGCGCGAAGCTGACCGTGTGCGAACCGGCATTGCCGATGTTCGAGCCGCGCATCGCCAGAAAATTGCCCTGCGCATCGAGCGCGAGTTCCGCCGTCACGGCGAGGTCGCGCCCCTGGTAGTCGCTGACGAAGGCTTCACTGCGCTCGCACGTCCATTTGACGGGCCGCCCGGCACGACGGGCCGCCCACGCCACCAGTATGAACTCGGGATAAACCTCGCCGCGCGTGCCGAAGTTGCCGCCCATATCCTCCATCACGACGCGCACCGCTTTCGACGCGATGCCGAGCACGTGCGCCACGTCTTCCTTGAGGCGCACTGCGCCGCCGCTGGCGGTATATAACGTGTAGCGTTGTGTCGCGGCATCAAATTCGCAAACTGCGGCGCGCGGTTCCATGGTTACACCGGTAACGCGTTGCGCCCACGTTTCGAGCTTGACCACATGTGCGGCGCTCGCGAATGCGGTTTCAGTGGCCTCCGGGTCACCCACCTGCGCATCCATGCACACGTTCGACCTGGCTTCATCCCACACACGCGGCGCGTCCGGTTCGGCGGCCGCCACCGTCGCCGTGACGGATGGCAAAATTTCGTAGTCCACCTCCAGCGCTTCGGCGCCATCCTTCGCGGCCGCCACCGAATCGGCGATGATCATCGCAACGGCTTCACCGACATTGCGCACCTTGTCGATCGCAAGCGCGTAACGCGGTGCCGTGAAAATTTCCGATCCGTCGGAATTAACCAACGCGGTTTCCGCATGATGCGTCGACGTCGGCATATGGGCGATCGGTTTCAGGCCGTCGGCGCGCAGGTCATCACCACTCAACACCATAACCACGCCCGGCACCGCAAGCGTCGCGGCGGTTTTGATGCCGCGGATGCGCGCATGCGCGTGCGGCGAGCGCGCAATCACCGCATACGCTTGGCGCGGCAGGCTGACGTCATCACTGAAGACACCCTTGCCGGTCAGAAAATGCAGATCTTCCTTGCGCCGCACGGGTTCACCGATACGGGTACTGATTGCGCTATCGCTCATTGATGAGACCTTGAGTTATTGACCACGCCCCATAGGGCAATGCGCTCTCGCCCCCGGTAGGTTGGGATGCAAGCCTGGCCTTGCTCGCACGGAGAGCCAGGAACGCGCGGATGTTGTGGCACCGTTTAGCTGACCGCTGTTACCGCCCGCCCTATCATCACAGACGTGCAATGGGCGCGATATTCGGCGCTCGCATGAATATCCGAGCTCAGATTGTCCTGCTTGATCTGCAGGCCTTTGACCACTGACGCATCGAATTTCCTGGCGAGAGCTGCTTCGGCATCCTTGACTCGAAATACCGAGGGTCCGGCACCGGTGACCGCGACTCTGGCGCCATTTCCCATTCGCGCCACAAACACACCCACCACCGCGAAGCGCGATGCCTGCTGGCGCAACTTGAGATAAACGGCTTTACGCGGAATCGGAAAACGCACCGCGGTAATGATTTCGCGCGGCGCGAGCGCCGTATCGAACAAACCCAGAAAGAACTCGTCTGCCTCGATTTCGCGTTGATTGGTGATGATGGTCGCGCCCAATCCCACGACACCCGCGGGATAGTCGGCCGCCGGATCCGAATTTGCGATCGAGCCGCCGATAGTGCCGCGATTGCGCACCAGCGGGTCGCCTATGCCATTCGCCAGCGACGCCAGTGCCGGAATGGTGCTGTTGACCTCGGGCGATGCAGCAACCACCGCGTGCGGCGTCATCGCGCCTATGACCAGTGCGTTTCCATCGCGCCGGATGCCGTTCAATTCCGCTATGCCGCCCAGATCGACGAGATCCGAATAGCGCGCGAGCCGCATCTTCAGGCTGGGCAGCAGACTCATGCCACCCGCGAGCAATTTAGCTTCCCCGCGCTCGCCGATTAACTTGAGCGCATCCTCGACATTGGCAGGGCGGTGATATTCGAAGTCATACATGCGGAATTCCGTCCTTTAGTCGTGTTGCGTAGCCGGCGTTGCGTCACCCTTCATCGCCGCCGCCCCGGCCTGTATGGCCTTGACGATATTGTGGTATCCAGTGCAGCGGCAGAGATTGCCTTCGAGCTGCTCGCGCACGGTGTGCTCATCAAGGTCATTGCCCTTGCGCCTGACCATATCCAGCGCCGACATGATCATGCCCGGCGTGCAAAAGCCGCACTGCAGGCCGTGATGCTCGTGAAATGCCTGCTGCATGGGATGGAGCTTGCCGTCGACCGCCACGCCTTCTATGGTCGTAATGCTTGAACCGTTGCATGCCAGTGCAAGCACGCTGCAGGACTTCATGCCCTTGCCGTCAATATGCACCGTGCAACAACCGCACTGACTGGTGTCGCAACCTACGTGCGTGCCGGTCAAACGCAGATGCTCGCGCAGGAACTGCACCAGCAGTGTGCGCCCTTCAACCTCGCCGCTGACGGAATTGCCGTTCACGGTCATGGAAACTACAGGCATGGTCAGGCCCTCTGATCTGTCGTTATTTGCAGAATTACCGCGCTGATTCTATCAGGCTGTCACGTCAGGCGATGCCCGGCGGAAGCACCGCTATATGCAGGGTTCCGAAGCCGGCGATGATGACCTAAGGTGGATGCATCCGTCAATACGCGCTTGCTGTTATCAACGCCTTGTTGCATCATTCGCGGTTCACTCGCCCGTGCGCGCAACGGGACGAAACTTTATACATGACTTCAGGAGGTTCTTACATGCGACTCAAAGGCAAAACGGCATTCATTTCCGGCGCTGGCCGTAACAGCGGCAGGGCCATCGCCCTGACCTTTGCCCGCGAGGGTGCCGACCTGATCCTGATCGCCCAGTCGCAAGGCGAAGAACTGAACAAAGTTGCCAAGGAGTGCGAAGGTTATGGCGTGAAAGTGCTGGCGATGCTGGGCGACGTCAGCAAGGAAGATGAAGTCAAGCGGCTGACCAAGGCCGGCCTCGAAAAATTCGGCAAAGTCGATGTACTCGTGAGCGTGGCCGCGATACGACCCCTGGCCAATGCATGGGAGTACGACACCGAGCAATGGATGCAGGTTTTCAACGTCAACGTGCACTCGACTTTTTTCCTCGCCAAGGAACTCGTGCCGGGCATGATAGAACGCAAAACCGGCAGCATCATCGCCCTCGGCGGCAGTTCCATGGTCACGGTATCGTCCGGATACGGCGCCGCGGTGGTGTCATCAAAAATGGCATTGCACGGTCTTATCAAATCCCTGGCGCAAGGCCTCGCGCCGCACGGCGTACGCGCCAATCTGCTCGGGCTCGCCAACATCGAGAACGTCAGGGCGCACCCCGAATGGTACAAAGATATGGTCAAAACCGGTAAACCCGCGATGGACAGTCCGGAGCGCGGCAAACTCTCGCCGATGGGACGCAAGGGCACCAATCAGGAAGTGGCCAACGTATGCCTGTTTCTGGCTTCGGATGAATCGTCTTACATCACCGGAGATCGCATATTGTGTGCCGGCGGCATGCACGTGTAGTCATGTTGAAGTTCTGAACACACGCGCAAAGTCTCACAACTGCGACATTATCAGGGTAACCGATATGAGATTCCGTAATCATGTCCTGGCGTTTCTCATCGCCACGCTGCCCGGCTTGGCACTTGAATCGCAAGCGCAAACGGCGGACCCGCGCGGTTACCCCAACCGGCCGATCCGGCTGCTGGTGCCGTCTTCGCCTGGCGGCAGTACCGATCTCACTGCGCGCATCGTGGCCAGAGAATTGCAGCAAGGCCTGGGGCAATCGGTGGTGGTCGACAATCGTGCCGGCGCAGGCGGCGTGGCGGGTTCGGAAATGGTCGCGCGCGCCGCACCCGACGGCTACAACCTGCTGTTTGCCTTCGCGTCGCATACCACATCGCCGTTCCTGCAGCCCAAGATGCCGTACGACACATGGAAAGATTTTGCACCCATCAGCCAGATTGCAACCACTGCGCTCGTGCTGGCGGTCAATGCATCGGTTCCGGCAAACACGGTTGAGGAACTGATAGCGCTCGCCAAGTCCAAACCCGGTGGCATGACCGCCGGAAACTCACAACCGGGCAGTGCCGGCCACCTGTCCATGGAAATGTTCATGCGGCGCACCGGCACCGCCGGCAATATCGTTTCGGTCAGCTACAAGGGCGGGGGACCTGCGCTGGTGGCCCTGCTTTCGGGGGAAGTACAGTTCACGTTTGCGACACCGCCGACACTGATGCCGCACATCAAGTCCGGCAAGATCAAAGTGATCGCCGCGTCGGGCAAGAAACGCCTGCCTTATCTTCCGAACGTCCCGACGTTTGATGAAGCGGGTGTGCCCGGCGTGGATGCGGCGCCATGGCAGGGCATGCTGGCGCCCGCCAACACACCGCGCGCCATCATCAACAAGCTGTATACCGAGGTAGTAAAAATGCTCAAACAACCCGACACGCTGGAGCAACTCGCCGCCACCGGATCCGAACCCGTCGGCAGTTCGCCTGCGGAATTCGCGGCCAAGATCAAGCGCGAACTGGAAGAATTCGGAAAGATAATCAAAGGTGTCGGCCTGTAACCCTACAACTATTTTCCGGTGAAGACGGGCTTGCGCTTCTCCATGAACGCACGACGGCCTTCGACATTGTCCTGACTTGCGTTCGCGGTGTTGGCGCGCCGGTTGACCAGCGCCATGTCGCGCTCGGCGGGGTCCTTCAGAAGCTCATTGACGGCGGTCTTGGCATTCAGTATCGCCAGCGGCGCATTGTTGGCGATGACCTCGGCATAGGTGCGCGTAAAGCTTTCCAGCTCGGCGGCCGGCACTACCTGGTTGACCAGCCCCATACGCAACGCTTCCTGCGCGGTGTACTGGCGTCCCGTGTACAGCACTTCCTTCGCGGCCGACGGCCCGACCAGATCGATCAATTGCCGGATGCCGTCCGCGCCATAACCTATGCTGAGCTTGGCGGCGGGAATGCCGAATTTCGATTCCTCGCTGCAGATCCGCAGGTCGCAGTTCAATGCCCAGCCGAGCCCGCCACCCAGGCAGTAGCCGCGTATCATCGCTATCGTGGGTTTTTCCAGGGTCGCGAGGGCGCTGCGTGCGTGCCCGCGAAGTTTTTCGGTGTTGGCGCGGCTCTCGGCCGTGGAGCGATCGCGTTCGAATTTCGAGATATCGCCGCCGGAGATAAAAGTCTTGTCGCCGTCGCCGCGCAGTATCACGACGCGGATCGCATCATCCCGGCCGAAATCCTCGATCGCATTGCCCGCTGCAACAGACATCTCTAACGTTACCGCATTACGCCGCTGCGGATTGCTGAATATCACCCATCCAATCGCACCGTCATTGACGGGTATGATCTTGTCGGAACTTGTCGTTTCAGTAACCATCGCGTCTATACTCCTTTTGCTTGATAAAGTTTTTCAGACCTGAACGCGCTGTGTCGGTTGGCCTGAGGGGCGATCCTGGCGCTTGAACAGCGCGGCTTACCTCACAATTTTCCGGGTACGAAGCTGCGCGACTTCTTCTTTGGTATAACCGACGGTCGTCAAGATGTCGTCCGTGAATTGTTCCGGGTCCGGTGTGGCGCAGCGCAATGCCCTGGTTGTGCCTGAAAAATTCAGTGGCGATGCCACCAGATCCATTTTTCCCAGACGCGGATGATGCACCGGCGCCGCAATGCCTATGTGCTTAACCTGCGGATCGTCGAATACCTGGTCCACCGTATAAATCGGACCACAGGGCACACCGGCGTCTCCGAACGCCTTGACCCAATGCGCGGTTGTTTTTGTTTTCGCAATCTCGGCAATGGCGCCGTTAACACCCCTGCGGTCGCCACGCCGGCCGGCCTGAGTGCTCCATTCGGCCTTCGTTTTCCACTCGGGCTTGCCCAGTGCATCGCACAGTCCATGCCACAGCCGGGTTGAGGTTGCGGAAATGTTGATATAGCCGTCGCTGCTCGCATAGACACCCGTCGGCACGCCCTGCGGATGTTCGTTGCCTGCCTGGCCGGGAACCTTCTTGTCGACGAGCCAGCGTGCCGACTGAAAGTCCATCATGTATATCAGGGACTCCAGCAGACTGGTATGCACCCAGCGCCCCTCGCCGGTGCGCTCGCGATCGAACAGCGCCATCGCTATGCCCATCGCAAGATGGGTGCCGGACGCAGTATCGCCGATCGGTATGCCCACGCGCATGGGGCCCTGTCCTGGCGCGCCGGTCACCGACATCAGGCCTGACATGCCCTGCGCGATCTGATCCACGCCGGGACGATTGGCATAGGGGCCGGTCTGCCCGAAACCGCTGATGCTGCCATAAACCAGACGCGGGTTGACTTTGTGGACGTCTTCCCACGCCACCTTGAGTCGGTGTTTGACGGTGGAGCGCATGTTTTCAACGATCACATCCGCCGTCTTGACGAGGCGCATGAAAATGGCGTGCCCTTCAGGCGACTTGAGGTTGATCTCGATACAGCGCTTGTTACGATGCAGATTTTGATAATCGAAACCATCGCGTCTGCCGGTAATGTCCTCGCCACCCTCGTTGACCGCCTCGATCTTGATAACGTCAGCGCCCCAGTCGGAGAGATGGCGCACGCACGTGGGACCTGCCCGGGCCAGACACAATTCAATGACTTTGACACCGGTCAACGGCAGACGGCCTGGTTCCATGAGTAATCCTCCTTGTGGATCGGCGTATTTAGCTTCGCCGTCATATTATGCACACGAATGCGCGGGCGGGGCAGGCTCTTTGATAATCACTGGCTGTCGCGACTAACCCGCCGCCAGTTCAGCCAACAGGAATTCGTTGACGGCGTCAGCCGCTTCATACTGAACCCAATGGCCCGCATTCTCGAAAACATGCAACTTGACACCGGGTTGGTCGGAGCGCAGATCCTTGCCTTCGTTCTCGATGATCTTCGTGCCCCCCATATCGCGCCGGCCAAATGCGACTATCACCCGGCGCGCCCCCACGCGCGGAAAGTATTCATGCAGTTTTTCGCTGGGCCCGGGTGTCCATCTGCGCGCCGCTATGCGCGTGCGCGCGGTATTGGTCGCCTGAATATGGACCGCGACTGCATCTATTTTCGCAGGATCATCTATCATCAGCTGCTCAAGATTGTGACGATGCGCCTCGAGACGCTGCCCTGGATCGTCTATCGTTTTCCACTTCATCATCTTGAGCCTGGGCTTGGGTGAGTAATGCACAAAACGCGCGCCAAGCAATATCAGATTGCCTATGCGGCGCTTCAGACGGGCAGCGAGCATGGTCGCGATAGGCGATCCGAACGAGAACGCGACAAGATCGACGGACTCGTGGCCAGCCATCAACTGTAGCAGTCCACGCTCGACGTTGTCGGCGAGCGCTTCGACCGTCAAAGGATCAGGCAGCGCCGATTCGCCGCAGCCGGGTACGTCGATCGCCCATACCGTATGGCGCGTGGCGAGCGCTTCTATATTGCGTATCCAGTGCGACCAGGCCCCCGAACCACCGTGTATCAGTACCACCGGCGGCCCGGAACCCCAGCGCCGCCACACCATGTGACCGTCGCCGCACGGGGTTTCATGACGCG
>CANJQI010000017.1 GCA_947476215.1 Betaproteobacteria bacterium | reverse complement strand
TTCTTTCCCACACCAATCCACAAAAAACAACCATTCCACGCAAATCTTCGTCCCCATTCTAGTCACAAAATCCGCGCTGCTACGGCGCACCAAAGGCTAGAATTAACGTTTTCGGTCAGGCACTATTTAGCAGAAAGGTCGGTGCGGTGAGCATGTTCGGCGCAAACCCGAGGTTGTTGCTGATGGTCACGTTGGTATTGGTCGCATCAAGCGTCACGACCCGCAACGTGGGTGGCGGGGCGCCGGCCGGATTGTCGCTGGTGAAACACGTATTGTTGTATGCGCGAATTTCGCTGTGCGCCGCCTCAACGCCCTGCACGTTGAACTGCATGCAGTTATAAGCGGCGCCGCCATTGAGGTTGAAAATGTTATTCCGCACGGTCACCTCGTTGGCCGACGAAATCCATGCGGTGTTCACAAAAGGTCCTGATCTGACCATATTGCCATCGAAAATGATGTTGCCTATGGTTTGATCTTCTGTCGAAGCGCTAGGCCGTACGGAAATAATTTGGTCAAAGCCGGGCCCCGCAGATCCGCCGCGGAGCAGATTGTCGGTAATCACGACCTGGTCCGTGGCATTGGTGCCGGTGACACCACCGGTTCCGTTGTTGACAGCACGTATCGTCAACACGGACTTCAGATTTGCCGGCAAACCGAGATCGTTGGCCTGGAGCGCCGCCTTGTTGGCGTACTGGATGCGGATAATATGTTCCCCAGCAGTGGAGTCCTCCACCAGATTCCCGAGCAGCGCCAAACGCGTTGCCTGCAGGAACATGCCGTTGCCGCCGCTGCCGTTGGTTCTGAGCACGCTCGAATTAAACACGGCAATCTGGTCGTAGATGAGATGCCCGCCCGGGGCTAGTAGGTTAAGGGCGTCCAGGCCAGTAGTGGCGAACGAAATGCCTACGGAAGCGTCGTGTACGTTCATGCGCAGGAACGTGAACTGCTGCGCGCTGCTGCCGCCGATCACGCCGTTTGAATTGACCCCGCCCTGCCCATCCAGCTCCAGATCCATGATGCGCCAGTCCCGAATATTGGGCGCTGCACTGCCACCGGCTATCGCCAGGATGGTATTTCCGCCGGCCACGACGCTGGACTGCACTTTGGGCGCCGCCACGCTTGCGCCAAACGCGCCAATGATGCCCGGTCCGGTGGATGTCAGGCGCGGAATCGCGACACCGCCGGCCGACGTCCAAGTCTCGCCACGCCGGAATAGCAACCGCGTGCCGGGCGTTGCCATCGCAAGGGCTGTTTGAAAGTTTGAAGTCGTAATCTGCGTAACGCCGGGTATCGTACAAAATCCAGCCGGCACGTCGGTAAAAGTGCCCGTCGCGGAAAAACAGAGCGTGCTCAAGCCGGCAAATACCACATCCGGATCCTGAACGGAAATCTGCAGGCAGCTATTTGTCACGGTGTTTGTGCCGTCAGTGATCGTCAAATTAATTGTGTAGAGGCCAGGCGTTTCGAACACATGCGCCGCGAGCGGTCCGTTCGCTAAATTTCGGCTGCTGGTCGGTCGGCTGCCGCGACCCCAGGTTCCACTGCCTCCATCACCGAAACTCCATTGATATCCAAGGTCGTGAAATGGCCGGGTTGTCGCGGGCGTCGTCGTCGTGCCCGAAGCGTCAAAAAATACCGCTAACGGTGCGACGCCCGATGTGCGACTTGCGAGGCTGGCGATCATTGTGGTCGCCGTGGAAGTGTCGGGACCCGACGCCGTAATGGATCCAGCCACTCCCGTTGTCACTGTTGTCACACATCCCGCGAGCGGACCGCCCGCGGGCGCCCAGGTTCCAGCCAAGGGGCCAAAGGCGCCGACAAATGCAAAAGTAATGCTACCCGCAGTGCCTGGCGTCACGGAAACAACCGTAACCGCACCGTCGAAGGTGGTTGTTCCACTGATGCTGATAGTGGTGCCTGCGATGATGTCTGTTGGAACCGGGCCTGTAATGGTTGCGGTTCCGCCCACGCTGGAAAAGGAACCGGGGAACACCGTCGCCGCTGTCCAGGTTGCGGCGGGAGGCGATTCGGTGGTCGAGGCGCCGGCCAACGTAAACGTAAAACCGGTTCCGGTTACGCCGCTGACGATGAATGTGCCGTTATAGCTGGTGGTGCCGGCGATGGTAATGCCGGATCCCACCGTAGGCAGGGTTGCGGTCGTGACGGTAACAACGCCGCCGGCGCCGGAAATTGTCGCTATTGCCCCGGTTGGAGGTACTACCACGCTGCCGCCCGGTGTTGTCGATGTCGAGTCCAGCACTGTGGGCTTGTCGGATCCACCGGGACAACCCACGAGCAGGATCGCAGCCAACAACGCGGTAAGAAACGTTCCGTGCCGCCGGCGCATGCCGAAAACGATATTGGACAGTATTGGCATTTTTCTCACCTTATCGACGCATGGTCGCCACTTAACAGGTTGGTAGCTTTCAGGGAATCTTCGTTGGCTCAAGCTAATACTTGACAATCAGCCCCGCTGAGTAAACATCCAGATCGCCGTTCCCGCTGGCCGCGTTGTTTAGGTGGTAGCGCTGCCATTCGCCGCGCACCGCAATTGATGAGTTGAAATCGTATTGAACGCCAACCTCTATTTTCTAGGACGTTTCATATTTGCCGGGATCGGGGTTGACGACGGCGATGCTTGCGCTCCCGGCAAACGAATTTTTGGAGTCGGCATAGACAATTCCGACTCGGCCCATGGCCGAGAGTTTCTCCGTGATGGGGAGAAATCCGAGTGCATCCAGACTTAAACCGCGGGGGCTGGTTGCGCCGGTCAACACTCCGGGCGGCGACACAGCTGTCGCCGTGAATCGATATTCACCAAGATAGAAGTGCCCCCACTCCAGCGCAAAGTTTCGTGACCATCGACGCCCGGCATAGAGCTTGAAACCCGTGTTGGGATTGTCATCGGTAGTAAACGATGGGGCAATAAAGTTGCCTGCCTGCAGTTCCTTTTTTATCTTGTCATTGTCGGTGCGGGCCCCGATCTGACCGTTCAAGTCCCCGTGCCACAGGGCATCTGCCGCGATTGCATTTTCGCAACACACGAGTGGCGACCACACCAGCGTGCATACGATATGGGTCAGTTTCATGGCGCCCGCTACCGGTATATTTTATTTAATTAAATTAAACACTTAATACCATTTATTATTGTAAATTTTAATGGACTGATTGGCCACCGTCAATTCATTTGTCATTTAGCTACCCCGAGAGCCACAAATTTGTTGTTGGAGTGCGACACTTTTCGTGCAGTTTCTCAAGCGATCTCGATCCATAGGCCCAGACGCAACCATTCCCTAGTGCGCGCTGCCCCATGCAAGTTCATCGCAAGGCTGGACCGACCGATCGCTAGAATTACTTTTTAATGCGAAGAAACCATCGCCATGTCGGCCTCGCGACAAAGTTGCGGGGATTGTTCCTGCAAAATCAAAGAGCGTGAACTTTAAGTATTTTCGAAATCCGCACAAAAAACAGTTTCCAAATACTATTCGTCGGATTCTGCTGGTATCCTTATCAAACGAGTCGGTTGCGGGCTGACTGTTTGTTCAAATCGAACACTGGAATTCTCGACCACGGGGGGAAACCCGGCATGTTTTCGAACAAGACTTCACTGCTTATTGCCGCGCTGTTGTTCGCTGCGAGCCTGGGGGCGGTTGTTGCCCGGCCGACAGCGAAACTCGCTGATGAACGGCCGCCTGTCTCGCTGGAAAAAATGATTCCATTGCAGTTTGGAGATTGGCGAGAGGAACCGCAAAGAGTGACACAGATTGTGAATCCGGAAACTAAGGAGTTGCTGGACAAGATCTACACCGAAATCCTGACCCGCACGTACGTCAATGCAAAAGGCGACCGTGTAATGCTCTCACTCGCCTATGGGAGCGATCAGCGCGGTTCCTTGCAGGCACACAAACCGGAGGTGTGTTACCCGGCACAGGGATTTACGCTGCTGAATAACAAGGCGGGGTCGATCTCAACAGAATTTGGAAATGTGCCCGCGCGGCGGCTTATGACCACTCTTGGTTCACGTTATGAGCCAGTAACTTACTGGTTCACCGTCGGTGACGAGGTTGTAATGGGGAAAACGCAAAAGCGGTTGGTGGACCTGAAATTCGGCCTGACCGGACGCATTCCGGACGGTTTATTATTTCGTATTTCTACCATCGATACCGATGCAGCGCATGCCTACGGGTTGCACGATCAATTTGTCGACCAATTGCTGCGGGCGGTGCCCGCCGGCGATCGCAAGCGTCTAAGTGGTCTCGGCGGTGAGTCTTGATTTGAAGTTTCGCGACCAGACGATGCCGTGGAATCTGTTTGTGGTTGGGTCGCCGCGTGCTTCATTTAGGTGGTTGTTCTGACTGCGAATCCGAAAGACGTAACGGCGTGCCGCACCGTTATCCAGCTTCAATTTCGAATGGCGTTTACGAATTCGCGTAACGTTTTCAATTATGAGTGAGACAGGGAAGATTTTCGTCACCGGAGGCGCAGGTTTCATCGGCGCCAATTTCGTAAATGAGTGGGTGCGGAATACGGATGGTCACGTCGTCAATCTTGACAAATTGACCTATGCTGGAAATCTGGAGAACCTTGCAGAGGTCGAGGGCAATTCACGACACACCTTCGTGCACGGCGACATTTGCGATCGCGCAACAGTGGATCGTTTGTTGGCCGATCACCGTCCCTGCGCTGTGGTTCATTTTGCCGCGGAAAGCCACGTTGACCGCTCGATTCATGGTCCGGACGAGTTTATTCGAACCAACATCAACGGAACCTTTACGCTGCTTGAAGCAGTTCGTGCTCATTGGGTCGGCCTGGATGAGGGCGCCAGGGGGGGCTTTCGATTCCTTCACGTTTCCACCGATGAAGTCTACGGATCATTGCATCCTGCCGACGCACCGTTCACGGAAACCAAGGCGTATGAGCCCAATAGCCCCTATTCGGCCTCCAAGGCCGCATCCGATCACCTGGTGCGCGCTTATTTTCACACCTATGGCTTGCCGGTATTGACCACCAACTGTTCCAACAACTATGGCCCCTATCAGTTTCCGGAAAAACTTATTCCACTGGTGATACGCAATGCACTTGCCGGAAAGCCATTGCCGATTTACGGCGATGGGATGAACGTTCGTGACTGGCTGTATGTGACCGATCATTGTGCGGCGATACGCGCGGTCTTGAAGGGGGGCAAGGTCGGTGAAACCTACAACGTCGGCGGCTGGAACGAGATGCCGAACTTGCAAATTGTAAAAGAAATTTGCGCGATTCTGGACGAACTTCACCCCCAGTCACCTTGTATTCCTCACGCTTCGCTCATTACCTTCGTTCGTGATCGTCCCGGACATGACAGGCGTTACGCGATCGATGCACGTAAAATCGAACGCGAGATCGGGTGGCGTCCCGTGGAAACTTTCGCTACCGGCATCCGCAAGACTGTCCAGTGGTATCTCGAACATCAAGACTGGGTTGCCAACGTGGAAAGCGGTGCGTACCGGGAGTGGGTTTCTACTAATTATAGTGACAGGTGACTAGCTACAGGCGATTGGTGACGGGTAATCTGTGACTACTGGCGGGGACTATGAAGGGACATCGGGATTTGCTGGTTTGGCAGTGGTTTGGCAGGAGAGCATCTCGCTGGTCAAGGAAATCTATGCGGTTACGAGATCATTGCCCGATGACGAGAAATTCGGGCTGACCAGTCAAATGCGCCGAGCTGCGGTTTTCGTTCCGAGAAATATCGCTGAAGGCGCCGCGCGCGGCAGCCAGCGGGAATTTGCACAGTTTCTGGTGATGGCGCGCGGTTCGCTCAGCGAACGCGAAACGCAAATTATTATTGCCAAGGAACTGAATTATCTGACTGAAACCGCTAGGATTGAGGCAATAATAAATTCGATATTCCGATTGCTTGGCGGCCGTTTGAATAATGTGAGAAAAAAATCGCCCCTTGATTCCTGTGTCACTGCTCACCTGTCACCGTTCACTACTTATTGTTTACCATCATGACCACTCACCAATCACCACTCACTGCTCACCGAACTTCTCGCAAGGGGCTGATCCTCGCTGGTGGTTCCGGCACCCGCCTGCATCCGGTGACCATAGCGGTTTCCAAGCAGCTGCTGCCTATTCACGACAAGCCGATGATCTACTATCCTCTTTCCACGCTGATGCTGGCGGGTATACGCGACATCCTCATTATCTCAACGCCGCAGGACACGCCGAGATTCACGCAGTTGTTGGGCGACGGTGGACAGTGGGGCTTGAACTTGTCGTATGCCGTGCAGCCCAGCCCCGATGGGCTCGCGCAGGCTTTCATCATCGGAAAGGACTTCGTCGCCAATGACGATTCCGCCCTCGTGCTTGGCGATAACATTTTTTACGGTCACGAGTTCGCCAACGATCTTCAGGCGGTGGCCTCGGGTAAGCAGGGTGCGACGGTGTTCGCGTACCCCGTACACGACCCGGAACGCTATGGTGTGGTTGAGTTCGATGCGCAGGGGTGTGCCATCAGTCTCGAGGAGAAGCCCGCAAAACCGAAGTCGCGCTATGCGGTCACGGGCCTGTATTTTTACGATAATCGTGTACTCGATATTGCCGCCGCATTGCGACCGTCGCCGCGCGGCGAATTGGAGATCACCGACATCAATCGAGAATACCTGGTGCGGGGGGCGCTGGAGGTTAAAGTGATGGGGCGAGGTCATGCCTGGCTCGATACCGGCACTCATGAGTCGCTGATCGAAGCGTCGTTGTTTATTGCGACCATAGAGAAGCGGCAGGGGCTCAAGATTGCCTGTCCCGAGGAGATTGCATGGCGTATGGGGTGGATCGACGATGCGGGCCTGGAACGACTGGCGAGCACGCTGGCCAAAAGCAGTTATGGGCAGTATCTGCACGAGCTATTGCGTGAACGAGTGTTCTGATTATGCAAATAAAAAATACATCGTTGGAAGGCGTGATGCTCATCGAGCCCAAGGTTTTCGGTGACGCGCGCGGATATTTTTTCGAGAGCTTCAATGCGCGGCGTTTCGCGGACCTTACCGGCATCAGCGCCGCGTTCGTTCAGGATAACCAGTCGCGCTCGGCAAAGGGCGTGCTGCGTGGTTTGCATTACCAGATTCAACAGCCGCAGGGTAAGCTCGTGCGGGTGATTGCCGGGGAAATATTCGACGTTGCCGTTGACGTGCGCCGGGCATCACGCACCTTTGGGCAATGGTGCGGATTTACCCTGTCTGCGGAAAACAAATGCCAGGCGTGGGTTCCCGCAGGCTGCGCGCATGGCTTTGTTGTCGTCTCAGACTATGCGGAAATATTGTATAAAACAATGGATTACTGGGCGCCCGAGCACGAGAGATGCATCCGTTGGGATGACTCGCAACTGGGTATCAAGTGGCCCATAGAGGCGCCGCCCTTGTTGTCCGCAAAGGACGCACAGGGCGTGGCGTTCGCATCCGCTGAAGTTTTTCCATGAAAATTTGTAAACGGTGATCAGTGATTGGTGAGCGGTAAACAGTGATCAGTCACTATTCACTATTGAAAAATGTCACATATCCTACTAATTGGTTCAAACGGCCAGGTTGGCTGGGAACTCGCGCGGACGCTGATGCCTCTGGGGCGCGTAACGGTTCCCGAACGCAGCCAGTGCGACCTCGCGAGTCCAGATTCCCTGGCGGCGCTGGTTGATGCGTTGAAACCCGACGTAATTGTCAATGCCGCGGCTTATACGGCAGTCGACAAGGCGGAGGAAGAAACGAGCCTGGCAATGACCGTCAATGCGCGCGCGCCGGAAGTGTTGGCAACCGCCGCACGTCGTTGCGGGGCGCTGCTGGTGCATTACTCGACCGATTACGTGTTTGACGGCACGAAGGCCGGGGCGTACTCGGAAGTCGATGCGCCGAGTCCTGCCAGCGCCTATGGTCGCAGCAAGCTAGCGGGGGAAGAGGCGGTGCGTGCAGCGGGCGTTGACTACTTGATTTTTCGCACCAGTTGGGTATACGCTGCGCGAGGGAAAAACTTCCTCAAAACCATCCTGCGCCTCGCAGGCGAGCGTGACGAACTGCGCATAGTCGCTGACCAAATCGGTGCGCCGACATGGGCACGGCTCATTGCGGAAGTAACGGCGTTGGCCTTGCAGCAGGATATGGCGCGCCGTAGAGGTGGAGACTTCAAGAGCGGGATACTCAATTTGACCGCTGCCGGCGAGACCAGCTGGCACGGATTTGCCAGCGCGGCGGTTGCCGAAGCGCGTTCGCGTGGACGTGAATTGAAGTGCCGTTCGGTCGTGCCGATTACGACCGCTGAGTATCCGTTGCCGGCGGCACGGCCAGCGAATTCGCGGCTGTCCGGAGTGCGGCTGGCGGAGCGCTATGGTTTGGAAATGCCGGATTGGGAGCTGTGCGTGGGGTTGTGCATGGATGAACTTTGTTCGTATTGAGTGCCATGCGCAGGGCCGGATTTACCTGAGCGGTCATAGACCGGGAGTGGTTACATGAACCGCATTATCATGCGTCGACATCACAGCATTGGGAAAATGAAATGAAACTTCAACCGGTTATTCTGTGCGGCGGAGCGGGCACCCGTTTGTGGCCGTTGTCGCGCGAGCAGTATCCGAAGCAGCTGCTGGCGCTTGGCGGCGACCAGACCATGCTGCAGGCAACCGCAGACCGCGTGGACGCGTCACTCTTTGTAGCCGACACGACGGTGCTGCCACCGATAGTGGTAGGTAACGAAGACTACCGCTTCATTACCGCCGAGCAGCTGCGTCAGGCGGGCCATGGGCAGGCCACGATCGTGCTTGAGCCCAAGGGACGTAATACCGCACCGGCATTGACGCTGGCCGCCTTGGCTGCGCTGGACACTGGTGACGACCCGGCGTTGGTGGTTATGCCCGCTGATCACATCATCAGCGATATGGGCGCTTTCCGTGCTGAAGTCGTCCGCGGTTTGGCATACGCAGCGAGCGGCAATCTGGTGACCTTCGGGATAAGCCCGACGCGTGCCGAGACCGGGTATGGCTATATTCGCGCCGGTAATCTCGCTGGTGCGGGCGGTGGCCGGGAAATTCTCGCCTTCGTCGAGAAGCCGGACGCTGCAACGGCAGAACGTTATGTCGGCTCAGGTGCGTACCTCTGGAATTCAGGTATTTTCATGATGCGCGCCTCGGTTTGGATGGAGCAGCTCGAAACGTTGCAACCAGAAATGCTGAAAGCATGCCGGACAGCGTTCCTGGAGCGCAGTCATGACCGGGATTTTTTGCGCGTGGGCGCCAACGCGTTTGCTGCATGTCCCGCGGATTCGATCGACTATGCGGTAATGGAAAAACTCCCTGCCGGATTGGGGGTGGTCATTCCTTATACGTCGGGCTGGTCGGATGTGGGGGCGTGGGATGCGCTCTGGGACATCGGAGAAAAGGATGGTGATGGCAACGTGTTGCGTGGCGACGCAATGACCGTGGCTACCCGCGACACGTTGGTGATGACACAGTCAAGACTGGTGGCGTGCGTGGGACTCGCCAATATGGTTGTGGTGGAGACGCCCGATGCCGTGCTGGTGGCGCACAAGAATCACATCCAGCAGATCAAGGAAGTGGTGGCGAGGCTCAAGCGTGAAAAACGCCCCGAGGCCGATGCGCATCGCAAGATTTATCGTCCGTGGGGCTATTACGACAGCGTGGACGCCGGCAGTCGCTTCCAGGTCAAGCGCATCGTGGTCAATCCGGGTGCTTCTCTGTCGCTGCAGATGCACCATCACCGCGCCGAGCACTGGATAGTGGTCAGCGGCACCGCGCGTGTCACGTGCGGCGATCAAAACGTTTTGCTCTCGGAAAATCAGTCAACCTATATTCCCATAGGAACACGGCACCGGCTCGAGAATCCGGGCAAAGTCCCGCTCGAAATCATCGAGGTTCAGTCCGGCGCATACTTGGGCGAAGACGATATCGTTCGTTTTGAAGACAGCTACGGACGTAGCTGATGGTCATGGGCCGTCGCCGGACATGACGACTGAGGGCGGACTTGGATTGAGCCGAGTGCCCGGCAGATACTCAATGCGTGCCGGTTTGGGTGGAGGCACTATCGGATTCACCACCTCCAGCGGAGCAGTTCGCCACTCGTTGTATTTGGCGAGCACGGCCGGTACATAGAGCTGCGTCTCGCGATATGGCGGGATGCGTTGGCCATAACGCATCACGGCATTTTCGCCGGCGTTATACGCTGCCAGTGCGAGATCAAGCCGATTGTCAAACATCTGCATGAGATCGCTCAGGTATGACGTGCCGACTCTGAGATTGACCTCGGGTGAATGGCCCGGATTGTGTACGCCATAGCGCGAAGCGGTCTCGGGCAGTACCTGCATCAACCCGATCGCGCCCTTGGGCGAGCGTGCCGACGGGTTGTATCGTGACTCGACATAAATCAGTGCATGAACCAGCGCCGGGTCCAGGGCTGCCTTGCGTGCCGCGTTTTCAATGAGTGTCGCATAGGGCATACCGGCAAGATGCGCGGGTATGGCGGTTTCCTTCGTGGGTTCGGGCAGGGGCGCGGGAGCCTCGCGACCGGCAAGCCGAAATGATCCGGCATTTTCCGTGCTCAGACGATACTCGGACGCCACGAGGGGCTCGGCGGCGACGGCAGCATACGATGCCCAATACGTGCTCAGACTGAAGCATAGTGTGAACATCGTGGGCTTGAACATAAGGGGCGTAATTGATTCAGTGCGAACGAATTCGGGGCAATTGGAACGTGGACATTATATTGAAGCGTTGCTGCTCCATGGTAACGGCAAGTCTTGGCCGTGCTTCAGAAAATAGGCGCATTAGTCCGTACGGGCTATTGATACCGATTGGTTACCTCCATAGACTCGCGCTCCCTACAGTAGGGCGCGGCAATTATGTTCCATAACTATTTTTTTAATGACTTTAGTGATAACGCCCTGGTTGGGTGCGTTGCCACAAACGGAGACCGGGAAAATCTTGCATAGAATGTGTGAAAGGTCACGGCAATAGTCCGAACGGGCTATAGACGCATCCCCAACTTGACCCTAATCTCATCACATCGCATAAGGCAAGTTTAGGCATCAGGAGGAGGCATAAGGAAGTAGGCATCAGGAAGTAAGCGTCAGGAAGTAAGCGTCAGGAAGTAAGCAGGTCAGGCCATGTTTACTCAATTGTTTGTATTGTTGTATTCCCGTTTAAAAACGCATCGATGAAGTTTTTTTACTAACTTGGAAAAGGATTTCAAATGTTTAAAACTCGATTGAAGCAGTCTATCCTAGGTGCGGCCGTTGCCTTGGCTTTTAGCGGGGTGGCATTTGGTCAGGCCACGCTTACAAGTGGTTCCCTCACCGTCAATTTGGATGCCGCGGGAAATATTGATTTCACCACGCTCCCCGGCTTGAAGTTTGGCGGCAATGAATACGTCAATGATTTTGACTATGCGTCTTGGTATACGCTGACGACCACCAGCCCCGCCGGCAGTTTTATTGCTAACGACGGCACCAATCCGCTGGGTGCAACTACTTCACCAACCATCCCGGGCTTCGTGGCAACGACCTTCGGTTTTGGCGGCTTGACTGTACTCATGACGCATTCCGTGACAGCCACCACGTATGCGAATTCTATAACCTTTCTTAACCTGAGCAGCACAGCCGTTAGCGGTGTCAAGTTCAGCGTTGGTTTTGACCCGGATTGGGACACTGGCAGCACCAGCGGTGTTGTTACCCGCAACAAGATTGTGGGTACCGGCAACGGCGCTGCGGCTACGGCGTTCTATGACGGAATCGGTGGTGTTGTAGCAGACGTCACGCTCCGTAACACAACTGGGGCTGGGGCGGACACAATAGCGGCCTATATCGATACAACTAGCTGCTGTACCCCGGTTCTTGGCGCAACAGCGTTGGCCGGCGGTCAAGCACTTGGCACCACTATTATTGCTGACAACTCGATCAACCTGGGTTACGACTTGGGCACGATTGGAGCTGGAACTTCGCGTACCATTGCCTATGAATACGCCTTTACCCCCCATGCAGTTCCGGAACCCGAGACCTATGCGATGATGCTCGCAGGTCTTGGCCTGATGGGCTTCGTGGCACGTCGCAGGAAGCAGAACAACGCAGCCTGATACGGTTCCAAGTTGTTGTAAAAAACCCCGCCTCGGCGGGGTTTTTTTTGGTGCGCTTCGCGGGTGATTTGGTGACGCAGTCCTCTACCCAGTCAAAAAGCGGAATGGTCGAAAAAGGGACACCGTAAAGCTGGCAGTAACTCAATATCCGGGAATAAATATCCGATTCTGGTCCAGAATCTGCTGGAATTTCCTGGTTTTTCTTAACTCCACCAACTCGGGCCCGTCTCGTAGACTTTTCATGTTGCGAAATCCATTCTGCAGCGCGGCGTTTAATGCCTCGGCTGACAGATCCAGTTTTTTCGCTATCGAGTAGAGGCAAGCCAGATTGTAGTAAGCCGAATCATTTTTCGGATCTATCTCGATTAACAGCTTTAGATCCATCTCCGCCTCGTTCAACTTGCCAAGCTCAATGTATACAGCACTTCGAGTGTGCAGTGCTGTAGCCGACCTTGGATTTATTTCCAGCGCGTAGTTTAATTCGGCCTCGGCGTTCTGAAGCAATTTCACGCGTTCGTCTTTTTTCGTCTCGAAGTGTTGTGATAGCATCCAGTACTCGTTTGCTCTTTTTAGATAGCCTTGAAGTATTTCAGACTTCCTGGCCTCCTCTTTGCCGGGATCATCGAAGGTGTATGGCGCCTTATTTTCCCCCTGTGTCTTTTTCTGAGTCGACGCGGCGCTGGGTTGCTTCGGTTGCTGTTTTTCCGCAATCGTAGTCATATCACATCCTGCCAGCAGTATTGCCAACGATACGACGCAAAGCGCGCAATTCCTGTCCATATGGATTCTTAGATCTTGGTAAGATTGCCGTGTGGGCAAAAATAGTATAACTGTACCGGATAGGCTATGGCGCGGTTGAGTGCAGGTGTACGTGTGATCCTCTGGATGGGGTTTTTTTTGATGTCGGCCGTGTTGTCGCTGGCCGCACGGGCCCTTGACCACACGCAGCTTGCAGTAATCGTGAATGCGCTCGACCCTCTCAGCGTGCAGATCGGCGATTACTATGTCGCGCAACGGCGTATCTCGTTTCAGAACGTCATCAAAGTAGAGTTTCCTCCCGGGAAGACTGTTCTCACGCGCGAGGAATTCGAAATCATCAAGGCGCGCGTCGATGCGCAGACTCTCCCTCACGTGCAGGCCTATGCGCTGACCTGGGCGGCGCCTTATCGGGTTGAGTGCATGTCGATTACCTCCGCATTCGCGTTCGGCTTCGACCCCGTCTATTGCGCGGAGGGATGCAAACCGACGCAGCCCAGCCGCTATTTCAATTCGCGCAGTTCGCTGCCGTTCGCGCAACTGAAAATGCGGCCAACGATGGCCATCGCGGCGAGTTCCTTCGAGTACGCCAAAGCACTGATTGATCGTGGCGTGGAAGCGGACGGAACGCTCCCCGCCGGTACCGCTTACTTGCTCTCGACGTCCGATAGCGCACGCAATGTACGTGCTGCATCCTATCCGCTCGCGGAGCAATTGATCAGGGGCCGAATATTCGGCCGCACGATGAAGCAGAACGTGGTGAAACATGCCCCCGACGTGCTGTTCTACTTTACCGGTCTGGCGCAGGTAGAAGGATTGGAGACCCTTCGGTTTGTGCCGGGAGCCATTGCTGACCACCTGACGTCCGCCGGAGGCAATCTCATCGACAGTAGCCAAATGAGCGCGCTGCGCTGGCTGGAGGCGGGCGCGACGGGCAGTTACGGGGCCGTAGTCGAGCCGTGCAACCTGTCACAAAAGTTCCCATCTCCACCGCTGGTCATCGGCCATTATCTGCAGGGCGCAACGCTGATAGAGGCTTATTGGAAAAGCGTGCAAATGCCAGGGCAGGGCATCTTCATAGGTGAGCCGCTGGCCGCGCCGTTTCGAAAGCGGGAGGAACCGCGTTGATCTATGCTTCGAACTGCGTTCGCGCCGCGTGGTTGCGCAATTCATTGGATGCCACACATCTTTCCCGGAATACGGCCATGAAAAGCCATGGCCTTCTTCCGGGTTACGATCGTGGCAAATTAGTACGGCGGCGAAGGGTGGGCGGTTCTTTTTATATCGGCTGAACAGCTACGAAATGAACACCGAATCGCAGAGTATGTCGTATACCGAAATCAAGCACGCCGCGTTGCTCATCACTCATCACTCATCACTCATCACTCATCACTCATCACTCGCTCCATCCCGCCCGGCTGCCTGAGCTGCAACGCATAAGTATTTTCCCCGCGAGCCACCGCAACCAGACGCAACAAGGGCGCAAGCTGCTCGCTATATTGCGCCGGCACGCGGGCAGTGCCCGTAAATTGCGGGGCGCCACCGTTCGCCCATGAACCGTCGCCGTCGAGCTGAAGCGGTCCCTGGAGAGTGCGCAGTGACGCTCGGGCGGATGGCCCGGCGCCACTGATCCGCATTTCGTAGTCGCCCAGCGGATATACGCGCGTCAGCGCGGAACTGGCGGTGCGCCACTGCACGACAGCGCTGCCCTGAATCCGGTCGCGCTTTATGGACAAGCTGGCGATATTCAAATGCAGATCGCCGCCAAGTCCCAGCGGTGCGAGCCTGGTTACGGCCAGTCCAAGGGCCACTGCAGGCAGAGTCATTTCAGTCTTGGGGATATCGACGCCGGACAGGGACAAGGTCAGTGGGATGCGTTGAGTGGGCGCGTCGAATCCTATTTCGCATACAACGGTGCCGCGCAGCAACGACCACGACGGAAAAAAATGCCAGGCGAACTCCCGTGCGACGCCGAATCGCCTGTTCGCATCGCGTATTTCAATTCGACCCGCGCCCGACCAGACCGTGCCTTTCGCTTCGGCGAGTCGCAAGCTGCCTTTGGTGGCTCTTTCCAGGGATGCGTCCACCAGCGTAGCCGGTGCCGTAACGGCAAGTGCGATGGCGTATAAGCCCAGTGCCAATCCGAGCCAAGCCAAACGCTTCACTTTGATCTGGCGCGAACCAGCGTCGCTGTTACGTTGACCATGCCGCGCGTAGCCAGCGCTTCAATCCGGCATGTGTCGAGATGGATTTGTTGCATCTGCAGGCGCTCTATCCATGCCAGCCATTCGGCGTATGCGATCGAACCGAACACCACCTGCACTTGATCGGCGTCGGTGGCATCGACGCGCCCCAGCGCGCGCGTCAGGCCGGCCGCGTTCACCTGATTTTGTATGTGCGTGCGCAGGTCCGTCTGTGACGCCTGCGCAGCAGGTTTGCCGCGCAGGCGCTCGATTTCATCGGCCTGCGTGTCCACTTGCCGCGCTTGGGCTTGCAGCGTCGTAACAGCGGCGCGTAGGCGCGTGCGTGCCTTGTCGATAGAGTATGTGGTCCACGCCAACAATGCAGTCACCACCAGCACCGACGTCACCGTGACCGCAATACGCGCCGCGGGAGTGCGTGACGCCCAAAATTCGCGCAGCGTCGCTATCATGTCGCGCTCACGACGACCGTCAGCATGCCGTTGGCCGGTTTGGCGGTGGTCGAAGGCGCGTCGACCTTGAGCCCGATTTGCGCCAGACGCGCAACCAGCCGGCGTAGCGTGACATCGTCGAGTGTCGCGAACTGCAGTGTCAACCGACTATTGTCGTATGTGGCAACGCGCAGGCTGCCGACAGGTAACTCTTTGATAAAAATTGATATTTTTACCATCAACGGCAGGAAGTCGCCGCTGTCGGGGAGACCGGCGTTATGCCGGGCTTCGGTGAGTTTGCGGCGCATTTGCAGAGTGGGATCGGCAACCGCGACGGCGTCGGGAAATGCCGAGCGGAACCGCGCTTCCATCTGGTGCTGCAATGATAGCTTTTCATTGGTAAGCAGCGCCCAGTCCACGCACAGTGCCACGAGGTGTATACCCAGTGCGCACGCAGCTATCCACAGCGCGGGCCTCAGGCGCGGCAGCAGGCCGGTTAGCGCTGGCCAGCGGCGGCGCGTCTGCATCAGGCTGACGACGGGTTGTGGTGCAGGGCTGTGCCAACTCCACGACCCGGCAAACCGCAGCGGGATGCCAAGCTCGCGCTGCCATGCCTGGATGTTGGGTGCCGCGTCTGAACGGGTCGTATAGATCGTTATCGAGGCGGGCTGGGCATCGTTCTTTGACGCGGCGTCGAGTGCCAGCCGCAGGGTTAGCGGCGGCGATTGTTTATCGCCGCAGTCGGTAACGGCACCGTCCAGTTCCCCGGTGCGCAATATGCCTTCGCTCCCATCCCAGGCCAGTGACCAGTCTCCGCGGCTCCACGGCACCAACAAGGTCTCGCAGATGACGTCACAACCGCTGATGCCAGCCGCTTCCAGCGCCGCCAGCCAGCTTTGCAAACACCGTCGATCGACTACCGCCAAGACATCCGAACCGTCGGCAGCGCCCAGCCATGCGACTTGCTGCGTGTCCGGCTCACCCAGCGTGGCGTCTTCTATCGCGAACGCAAGCACCGAACTGGCACGGCGCCGTGCGCCTTTGGGCAAGTGCGCGCGCGTAATCAGCACCTCGGATGCCGGGATGACGAACTGCACACGCCGCACATGCCTTGGCAGATCCGTGAGCCGGCCGTGACCGGGAACGGGGGCGCGGTTTTCGTCGAGCACAGCCCACTCGCATTGCCCGGGTGGCGCTGCAATCGAGCCACGAATACGTAGTAGGGTCATAGCAATTTTCGCCACACGATCGCGGGTAGACGGTCCATTCCGCGATCCAGTAGTGCCGTGCCGCGCGCTTCCGATTGCCCTATGGTTGCGCGCAGTGCCGCAACAAAGAAGCTGCTATTTACGGCCAGGTTTGCGCCGGCGGTCGTGGTCCTGTCGGGTAGCGCCTGAGCAAAATCTGTCAGGTTGCGAAAATAGACCAGATCGCGTTTTGCCACCAAACCTCGGGCAACGTCCATGTCTATCCCGATAACCGCCGACAGCACCTCGGCTGGCGCGGTGTTGACGTTGAGTGCGGTCGGGCGCGGTAGTGCCGTCACGAACGGGCGCAGCCGTGCACGCACTTCATCATCGAATCCGCGTACCAGTGCCAGTTCGCTGACATGGACCAGCGGGCGATTGGCAGCAACGTAAGGCGGTACCAAGGTAAGGTAGTAGTCATCCTCGGCGCCATCCGGCTGTGGGAGCTCATCGTTGTCTATCCAGTCGATCAGTGCGCTCGCCAGTTCCGCAGGTAAACCGAGGAGTTCGAGCAGGCGGTGAAAGTTCGCGAATTCCACCAGGTTTACCTGGCCATCTTTTACTAAGTTGTTGATATTAAAAAAACTTTGTTGATCTTCGACCGACACCGAAACGGTGCCATTTTCGACCGAGATGGGCGCCAGCTTGAGCGCCCAGGGCTCAGCAAGGTGGTCGACATTGCTGGTGCGCAGATCCTCGCCTAATACCGTGCGTATCCAGTCTACCCCACCCTGAACAAACGCTTGCGCCTGAACATGGTTGGCGGCAAGTTCTTGGCGGCGCGTCCAGGAACTTTGCGTGGCCATGATGGCGGTAGCCGCAATGGCCGCAACGGCGACTACGCCCATGGCAAGAACCACCGCTACGCCGCGCTCTTTACGCATCATGATTGCAGGGCAAAAATGCGCGTGATGTCCTCACCTGACACGAGAACGATCCGCAGTTGAACGGCGCGGGGAATCTGACCGTCACGCACCGAACCCGGCCATTCCGTCACCCAGCCCAACTCCGTATTGAGATATCGCAATTCAAATTTTGCGACCCCGCCCAAGACGGTGTAGCGCGCCGGTTTGCTGTCCGGCGCCGCATCGAGACTGGGCCACAACCAAAGTTCGACCTCTTGTTTGTTGTTGATACCGTAGCCGAGCCGTTGTGGCGTGTCCACCCCTTCGGCTGATTCAAAGCGGCTGAACTGCAGGATGGGTCCGTTAGTCATGCTGGAGCGCGCCTGCCACGCCGGCGCGCCGCCGACGGCCAGACGAACAGCGCGCGGTGCCGCGAGCTCCACGTCGCGGCGGAAGCGTTCAAAGAATGTGGCTATCCCCTGCCATTTTTCGGACTCAATTCTGACGTGCTCGCGCGTGTCGAGTACCGTGCCCAGTCCGCGGTACGACATCAGCGCGAGCAGCGCAAGTATCAGGATGGCGGTGAGCAGTTCGACCAACGTAAAGCCTTGCGGCGGAGTAATCCGACGACCGCACCCTGTGATGGCGTGAAAAATGCGCTGGTGGCAGGACATACTCTCGTTGTGACCCTGCGTCATCGGGCAACCTTGGGCGAATAAAGCAGAAACCCGGTCAGGTGCGCCAGTATACGGGCCGTATCTGGCGCCTGATAGACAAATACATCGACGCGGCGAAACGCAGGACTAGGCAGTTCGGACACCTCTTCACGCCACGCGAACTCGATTCCGGCTTCCTGCGCCACGCCGCGCTGTATGCCCAGCGACAGCCAGTCGCCACGGGCACGGTGTTCGGCAAGCCGGTTCTCGGCAACCCAGCCCGCAATCAGCCGCATTCGCAGTTCACCGGCATTGGCGGTGCCCTGACCGGCGGCACGCAACGCGGAGAGCAGCGCAATCGATACAATTGCCAGCGCGACCAGCACTTCCACCAGTGTGAAGCCTCGCTGTCTAGTGCTGCGCGACGGATCCATCGCCTACTCCAACGCCCGCTGCCGCACGTATCAAACCCGCAGGCGTCGCCGCGACCCTGTATTGTTCGGCACCCAGCGCCATCCTCAAGGAAAACGTATACGTGGGGCCGGTCGGCGTGAATTCGATGCGCATTTTGTCCCTGGGTCGCCCATTTTCAACGCGCAGATCCGCGATAGTCACGCCCGGCGGCAGAGCGCGTTTGCGCAACAGATCATGGTCGCGGATCTCCGTCCAACCCGCGTCATCGCGAAACCGCCAGAACTGGTAGCCCGCGGCATCGGCGGTCCAGGCGATGACCTTAGCCGTAAAGCGGGATTCCGCAGACGCCAGGTCGAGCAGTTGCGCGAGCCGTTCGGCCTCCGTGCGCAAGGTGTCGCGTTCGCCCGGTCGCACCACCACACTGACCAGCCCGGCCAGCATGCCCATGATCACCAGTACGACCATGACTTCGATGAGCGTGAAGCCCTGCACGGGCGGGTGAGCGGTGAGTGGTAGCCGGTGACGGGTGAGTAGTGACAGGTGAGCAGTGAGCGGTAAGCCGCACGCAGCGAGCCGGTTCGGACACTTGTGCGAGTTACTGATTGCTTTTCCCCACTTACTTCTAACCATTCACTACTCACCGCTTTTAATATCGGCGTCGTTGCCCTCGCCGCCTGCAGCGCCATCGGCGCCCAGGCTTGATATGTCGATCTCGCCGTGCTCGCCCGGATTGAGGTAGCGATAGGCATTGCCCCATGGATCCTTGGGCAGGCGCTCTATATATCCGCCGCTTTTCCAGTTGGGAGGAATGGGTTGTGCCGTGGGTTTAGTCACCAGCGCCTGCAGTCCTTGTTCGGTTGTCGGGTAGCGCTGGTTGTCGAGGCGGTACAGTTTGAGTGCCTGCATCAGGCTGGCTATGTCCTGGCGTGCCGCGATCACACGCGCCTCATCAGGCCGGCTGATGATTTTTGGAACCACCAGCGTGGCTAATATGCCGAGTATGACGATGACCACCATGACTTCCAGCAAGGTAAAGCCGTCTTGTGCGCGCTTCGTCATGGATTTCGTCGATCGATCTGTGATTTCTCGAGCTCGAAAATGTCGATTGATCATGGTTGATTTAGTCCGTAGCGTTGCGGCGAGCTCGTCTGTCAAATCGCCCGCACTTCGGGAGCAATCTGGATGATTATAGTTACGAATCTTGATATAGTACCGGATTAGCAGCGACGCTGCTTTACTTGTGGTGAGCGCAATCAGGAAAAGATGGGAGAGATCTCAGTCGCACGATCGGGAATCGCGGAAACCGCGTGCGTTGCCTTGGTGACGCTTGCGGCACTTCTGTCGCTGGGTATGGTTCTGGCGTACTGGACGTGGGCCGTGGTTGCGCCGCGTCCCGAACCGCAGTTGCCGGTTGCTCCCGAACAGCGCGTGAACCTGGAGTCCGCCAAGGCGCTGTTCGGTGTTGCGCAGCAGGGACCCAGCACGGTCGCACCGAATGGAGCCATGGTGCGTTTACTCGGCGTCGCGGCCGCGACGCGAGGGCGGCGCGGATATGCCGTGGTGCAGCCCGAGGGTGGGAGAATCATAGGCGTGCGCGAGGGCGAAGACATCGCTCCGGGCCTGCGTCTCGCGGAAGTCCGTCCCCGTTACATCGTCCTGATGCGCAATGGATTGCGCGAAACCCTGGCGTGGCCCGAGAAAAGCGCGGCGGCGGAAACAACCGCGGCACGTCCAGTCAAATGACATCAGAGGCTTTGCCGATCGAAAATCCGAGGGTCAAAACATGAAACGTCACTGGTTGCAAACCGTATTGTTGTTGTTTATAGCCGTGATGATCCCCATGGAACGTGCATGGTCGTCGGAAACGGCCGGCGTTCCATCGGCGGCCCAACCGGACGCGAAACCGATCCCGCGGGCTGGCGGACCCGACCCCCTGACATTGAAACCGGCGCCGGAGCCCGCTCCTGTAGCCGTCGCCCCTGCCGCCAAGCCTGCCGCGAAACCACCCGTAGTGCGCTCGAACGCATCCGAAGCCGTGACGTTGAACTTCGTCAACGCCGAGATCGAAGGCGTAGTGAAGGCTGTCAGCGAAATTACCGGAAAAAACTTTCTGCTGGATCCGCGTGTCAAGGGCACGGTCAATATCGTATCGGCCAAACCCATGCCCAAAGGGTTGGTTTACGATACGTTTCTTTCGGCGCTGCGCCTGCAGGGTTTTGCCGTCGTGGAGGAACGCGGCATCGCGAAAATTCTTCCCGAAGCGGAGGCCAAGCTGTATTCGGGGCCGACCCTGGGACCGCAGGAAAAATCGCGCATGGGCAGCGACACCATCCTAACCCAGGTATTCACGCTCAGGTACGAGTCGGCCGCGCAACTGGTGCCGATACTGCGGCCGCTGATCAGCGCCAATAACACCATCACGGCATATCCGAATACGAATACGCTGGTCATCACCGATTACGCCAGCAATCTGCAGCGCCTCGAACGTATCATCGATTCCATAGACCAGCCGAGCGGCATGGATCCGGTGGTGATACCCCTGTACCACGCGTCGGCGCTCGATGTCGTGCAGGCGGTCAACCGCCTGTTTACGGAGCCCGCTTCTTCACCTGGCGTCGCGAACTCGGAGACCGCACAGCGCATGACCATAGTGGCGGATGCCCGTTCGAACAGCCTGATCGCACGCGCCGACAATCCCTCGCGACTGGCGCGATTGCGCACACTGGTTGCCACGCTGGATACGCCCACCAGTGCGGCGGGCAATATACATGTCGTGTTTCTGAAAAATGCCGACGCGGTGAAGGTCGCAGAGACCTTGCGCGCGGTCTATAGCGGCGAGAGCGCGCCGTCGCGTGCAACTCCGGCTGCGGCCTCTGCGCCACCTTCCGGCCCATCGTCATCGGCGTCGCCGCAGTCGCAAGCCCCCGCCGGTTCGCCGTTTGCAAGCACGGGCTCTTCATCCGCGACCGGGCGCGGCATCGTCCAGGCGGATGTGTCCACCAACTCCGTCATCATTACCGCACCTGACGCTGTCTATAATAATTTACGCGCGGTGATAGACAAGCTCGATACCCGGCGTGTGCAGGTTTATGTCGAGGCTCTGATCGCCGAGGTGACCGCTAACAAGGCTGCCGAATTCGGGGTCCAGTGGCAGAGTCTGGGCGGCGCCGGCGCCAACGGTAGCAGCGCGAGTGCTTTCGGCGGTACCAATTTCGGCGGGGCGGGGCAAAATATCATCGGTGTCGCACAAAATGCAGCATCCGCCGGCCCGGGTCTCAACGTGGGCATCATCAAGGGTTCGATTACGATCCCCGGCGTCAATGGCCCGATCCTCAATATGGGCCTGCTGGTGCGTGCGCTGGAATCGGACTCCAATGCCAATATCCTGTCGACACCGACGCTGTTGACGCTCGACAATGAGGAGGCGCGCATAGTCGTCGGCCAGAATTTACCCATCATCACCGGCCAATACGCATTGTCCGGCGCGTCTACGACGCCCACGCCGTTTCAGACCATTTCGCGTCAGGACGTCGGGCTGCAACTCAGGATCAAGCCTCAGGTGTCGGCCGGGGGCACGGTGAGGTTGCAGATTTATCAGGAGGTTTCCAGCGTGCAGGACAGCACCAATGCATCCGGGGTCATCACCAACAAGCGATCTGTCGAATCCAGCGTGCTGGTCGATGACGGACAGATCGTGGTGATCGGCGGTCTGATCCAGGACTCGGTGAACGACACCATACAGAAAATACCTGTTCTGGGGGACATGCCGTTGTTTGGCGGGTTGTTTCAGTACAAGACTCGCTCGCGCAGCAAGACCAATCTCATGGTGTTTCTGCGCACGACCGTGTTGCGCGACGCCGAACGTGCGAATGGTGTAACCAATGAACGCTACGACTATATTCAGGGCGAGCAGCGCAACGCACGGCCTGCGCCGAGTTCCGTCATCCCCAACGTTGAGTCGCCCAGCCTGCCAGCGCGAGGCGCTCCGGCGGCGCGGTAGGCAGTGAGTGGTAAGCGGTAAGTTAAGTGACACAGGTCATTGCGCAGGCTCCGCACTAACGGCTAACTGCTAACCGCTTACCATTCACGATCAATGATCAAGTCCGCCAACGTCGTTCCCTATGGCTACGCCAAGACGCACGGCATCGTCGTGACGTCCGTGAGCGACGATGCCGCCAACGTCGCCGTGCGTGCAGGCGCGCAGCCGCTGGCACTCGCTGAAGTGCGGCGCGTGCTGGGTGTGCCTGTGCATGCACAAAGCATAAATGCGCTTGAGTTCGACAAGCTTATCGCTGCGCATTACCACGGCACGGGCGCCGGTGCGGCCGCGCTCGCCGACGATCTGGCGCAGGATATCGATTTGTCGCGCCTGCTCCAGGATATTCCGCAGATCGAGGATCTGCTGGAAAGCCAAGACGATGCACCGGTCATCCGCCTGATCAATGCGCTGTTTACGCAGGCGCTGCGCGACGGCGCGTCCGACATACACATCGAGCCATTCGAGACGCGGTCGGTGGTACGCCTGCGTATCGATGGTACGTTGCGTGACCTGCTAGAGCCGGCACGTGCATTGCATGCGGCGATCGTGTCGCGCGTCAAGATCATGGCGCATCTGGATATCGCTGAAAAACGCCTGCCGCAGGACGGGCGCATTACGCTGCGCATCGCGGGCAAGCCGATAGACGTGCGCGTGTCGACCATACCCACCGGTCACGGCGAGCGTGTCGTGCTGCGCTTGCTCGACAAGCAGGCAGGACGGCTGGACCTGACGCGGCTGGGCATGGACGACGCGACGTTGGCGCACATGGACAAGCTGATCCGCGAGCCGCACGGCATCGTGCTGGTCACCGGCCCCACCGGCTCCGGCAAAACGACAACCCTTTATTCCGCCTTGTCGCGCCTGGACGCCAAGGCGCTCAATATCATGACGGTCGAGGATCCGATCGAGTACGACCTCGACGGCATCAGCCAGACCCAGATCAATACGCGCATCGAGATGAGCTTTGCGCGTGCATTGCGCACCATTTTGCGCCAGGATCCCGACGTGGTGATGATAGGTGAAATTCGCGATCTTGAAACCGCGCAGATCGCCGTGCAGGCGAGTCTCACCGGTCATCTGGTGTTCGCCACGCTGCACACCAATGACGCGGTCAGCGCGGTGACGCGCCTGGTTGACATGGGGGTCGAGCCGTTTCTGCTGGCGTCCAGCCTGATCGGCGTGGGCGCGCAGCGTCTCGTGCGCTGTCTGTGCACTGAATGCCGCCGTTCTCACGTTCCTGATACGGCCAGCTTGCGTGCGCTGGGCTTCACGCCTGCCAGCGGAAATTTTTTTGCCGCGCAGGGCTGTGCGGCATGCAATCGTTCAGGTTATCGGGGTCGCACCGGAATCTACGAACTACTGACGGTGGATGACGACCTGCGCCGCTTGATCCACGACCGCGCGTCCGAGCAGAAACTGCGCAACCACGTGATCTCACGCGGCATGCGATCGCTGCGTGAAGACGGCATGCGCTGGGCATCGCAAGGCGTGACTACGCTCGAAGAAATCGTGCGCGTGACGCGCGACTAGCCGGGCGATGGCGGCTTTCCGATACGAGGCTCTGGACGCCACCGGTCGCGCGGTGACGGGGGTGCTGCAGGCGGATTCGGCGCGCCAGGCACGCGCCATGCTGCGCTCGCAGGGACTGTTGCCGGCGGCGGTCGATCAGGTAAAGGCGCGCGAACACGCACCGCGCCTATGGAGGCGCGGCATTTCTTCCGCCGAACTGAGCCTGTTGACGCGGCAGATGGCGGCCCTGCTTGCCTCAGGGCTTACCATGGAACGTACGCTGACCGCGCTCATCGAGGAAGCCGCCGAGCCGATGACGCGCGAAGTCCTCGCCGGCGTCAAGGCGGAGATCACATCGGGCCATACGCTGGCCCGTGCGTTGGGCGCCTACGAACGGAGTTTTCCGGAGTTCTACCAGGCCCTGGTGCGGGGCGGGGAGGAATCGGGCGCGTTGCCCACCGTCCTGCAGCACCTCGCCGAATACCTGGATGCCCGTCAGGCGTTGCTGCAGAAAACCGGGCTGGCGCTGCTCTACCCGATACTGGTGACGGTGGTTGCCATCATGATAGTTACCGGGTTGCTCATATACGTCGTGCCCCAGGTTGTTCAGGTGTTCCAGCAGTCACGCCAAAGCCTGCCGGTTTTAACGCTTTTAATCATATGGTTAAGTGACTTTCTGCGCGCCACGTGGCCGTATCTGGTGGCCGCTGTCGTCGCTACGTGGGCGATTGCGCGCATGGCGTTGCGGCGCGAGGCGCTGCGCTATCGCTGGCACGCGGTATTGCTGCGCATGCCGTGGCTGGGGGCGCTGATACGCGGCGTCAACACGTCGCGTTTCGCCAGCACGCTCGCGATACTCGTCGGCGGTGGCGTGCCGCTGCTCACGGCGCTCGGTTCCGGTTCGCGCGTGGTGACCAATGTCGTCATGAGAAAAGCCGTTGAGAGCGCATGCGAGCGCGTGCGTGAAGGCGACAGCCTGGCGCGTGCGCTGGGCGCCACGCGGGTATTTCCACCGCTATTGATACATCTGGTCGCCAGCGGGGAATTGAGCGGGAAACTCGAACAAATGCTGGAACGCGCGGCGCAACTCGAGACCCAGGCGCTGGAGAGGCGACTTGCGGTTTTTCTGACGCTGCTCGAGCCACTGATGATACTGGTGATGGGGGGCGTCGTACTGCTGATCGTGCTGGCGATCTTGATGCCCATCATTGAAATCAACCAGCTGGTGCGTTGAGCGGCACATCGATCCAACGATGCTTTGCCCCCGCGGGGCTGAATTGCGGATTACGGCTACACGCCGTAGCCCCGTACTTCAACCTGCCCAGATCACTTCCCGCGTGACCGCATTCGTGGCGCCGAAACTGGGCACGTAGACGGAATGCGTGCCGGGGCCGCCGGCGACGATGATGCCTATGCCTTCCACCTTGGGTGATATCGGTATCAGGCTGTCGAGTGCGATTTCGCCCAGCTCGTCGCGCCGCACGCTCTGTATGCGTACCCGTTCCCGCGCCGAGAAGCGATTTGCCGGCATCTTGGACCGCTCCCATAACTCGCGGCGCACGTCCTCTTTGCGCAAGCCCAGTGATTTGAGCACGTCGGCGTGCTCCGGAGAAAGTATGATCCACGGCGCGCCACCGAACCAGTAGTCGTTGCTGCTCGGATGGGCCATCGTGTCGGCGATGGAACGCAGCAGCTCGTCATCCTTGGAATGCATGTTCATGTTTAGCGTGCCCGATGCGCCGACGACGGTAACCGTGCTCTGTACCGCCGTGTATCCGCGTTCCACATGCAGAGGCTCCCACGGACTCGCGTCTTCATTCTCGGCGCAGCAGAATGAGTATTTGCCCGGTTGCCCCTGTGTCGCCTGGTCCATGTCCCCGGGCAATGCACCACCGGCATTCTGCAGCGCGAGCCGCAGCGCACGTCCCAGCGTTGCGTTGGCCCAGTTGCCGTTGCCGAGGCAGTTGATGCCCGCGTTCATGCCGAGCCGCTTGGCGACCGGGCCGTTGACGATGAGCCATACGCCTGCCGAATTGGTCGTCGCCTGTATGGCCTGCAGATTGAATTTTGGATCGGCCGCAGCTTCAACCGCCGCGATCAATACCGGCATGTATTCCGGCTCGCAACCCGCCATCACGGCATTGATGGCGATGAGTTCCACCGTGGCAGGTCCGAATCCAGGCGGTATGACCGCCACCACGTCACGGGCGTCGCGCGGTGTGCAGCGCAGCATGCGCTGCACACGTTCCCGCGTCGGCGCCACCACCGGAAATCCGTCGGTCCAGCGCCGTTCTCGAAACAGGCGATTGACCGCATCCGCGTCATCCTCGACGTCGATCGTGGCAATGCGTGCGGCCGCCTTGGTAACTGATTCTGCCGCGGGCTGCGCCTCGCGTATCAATTTCAAAACGCTGGCCGTGCATTCGTCGGCGAGCTTGCGCAGCTTGTCGCGGCTGTGGCTTGCAAACGGATGCGCGACGACGGCAATAGGCAGATCAGCGTAACCCAGGGCCGTGGCCTGCGTGCGCCCCAGCGGCACGAACGGCGTGGAACATATCTGCACCGCGACGGCACCCAGTTTTGCCGCTTCTACGCTGTCGTGGACACTCCACGACGTGCACGACCCTCAATCACCCGAGCCGGTGATGATGACATCGCATTGCCGCGCCATATCCTTGAGCACGTCATCGGCCACTGCCAATGTCGCGGCGCGTTTTCTATGTTTGATGACGGACTTCACGCCGTACTGTTTTTCAAGCACCATCGCCATGTCATCAACAAGATGATTGAAATTGGTTTTCGCGTTGTCGATGAAACCCACGACCTTGCCTTGCAGGCTGTCCAATGTGCGGCGTGTTTGCTGCTGTCCGCTGGCGGGAACCGCGGTCGGGTCGAGTATCGATATCATCGCTGGCATTTCATGTTGCTCCTGTTGGTCATGCACGCGCTCGAATTTTGAATTCCTCTTCCTGACTCCCGTAGCCCGGCAGAAGTCCGCAGGACGTATTCCGGGAAAAAGCAACGTGTATTGAAATCACGTGAGTTCGCGCACCGGTGTTTTCCCGGAATACGGCCATGAAAAAACCATGGCCTACTTCCAAGAACCATGGCCTACTTCCGGGCTACGTTCAGGGTGTATGGGAACGAAGGCGAAGAATGGGTTGCTCTTTTCATAGGGACTATTTAGTTACGATTTCGGCCGGCTTCCAGCGCAGCCAGTTGCTCAGGGCACGTCCCATGATCAGTTCCTTGTCGGTATTCGACAACCACGGAATCTCTTCCGTGAAGGTCGTCACGCATTGCCGGTAAGTGCAGGGCAGACGCGACAGGTCGCTGCCCCAGAACATGCGCTTAGGCCCGAAGGCGTCATAGACCCTGCGGATATGCTGCTGCAGTGTCGGGTACGGATAGGCTTCGGAAGTGTGGCATTGCAATGCGGACACCTTGACCATGACATTCGGCAGCCGCGCCAGCGCGAGCAATTTGTCGAGGTCGCGGAACGCTTCCTCGTCGATGGTGTGCGGTGTCAATGCGCAGTGATCCATCACGATACGCAGTCCGGGATGCCGTGCAATGATTTTCTCGAAGTAATGGATCAGCGAGTGCGCGGTCAGCACCATTAACGGAATATCGAGGCGTTCCGCCACCGGCCAGAACCAGTCGAGTTTGCCTTCGGTGAGCAGCGGCAGCTGCCACGGCGCATACAGCAGTGCCATGCGTAAGCCGAGCATGCCGGGCTGCGATTTCCAGGTTTCAAGCTGCGCGGCCGCGCCGGGGGCTTCGGTATTGAGGCGTCCCATCACCGCAAAGCGATCCGGGTGCTGCCGTACCGCTTCCAGCGCGAGATCGTTGCGCTCGCCTTCCCAGCTTGGCGGCACGAGGATGGCCGCATGGACACCCGCTGCATCCATCTCACGCAGCAACTCGTCCTTGCCCAGTGGCACGGGCCGGTGCGCAGCCTGGCGCTTGGGCCATGGACGCTGCGGGGTATCGGCACCCCAGATGTGGACTTGCGCATCAATAATCTGCATGCTGTCTTTCCTGTCGATGACGTGCTTTGAGTGTATTCCCCGCCGGACGACTTGTGGTTCGGGAAATGCTGCGCGGGCAGTTCAAACGAAGTGTAGCGTATTCTGTGGTGATTGTTATTCGCATCGCCGAAATCCGGTTGTGGCGTTCGGTATCCCAGCATGTGCCGTCGAACGTTGCGGTCGCATGGGCAGTGGGTAAGAATACGTCTTACCATCGTTGAACAAACGGGAGATTGAGCATGGATACGTCGAAAGTATCCGGTAAGTGGCAGGTCGTGATTCCTCGCCGCGTGCGCGAAGCGGAGCAGATACACATCGGTTCCGAGGTTGCCTTCGAACGCACGCCGCACGGGGTGCTGTTGCGTCCGATTGGAGCAGGCAAGCGCCTTGGGCCGGAAGCGGGATACGGAAACTATCAAAACACGGCGTCGGGCGGCAACGGAGGCTGATATCGCATGGGCAGTGCGGGCGGCAGCCATGCGTAAGGAACGTAAACGCAGGGCGTCGCTGTGATCAGCATCGACACCAATATCCTCCTGCGATATCTTTTGAACGCCGATCCGGCGTTGTCGCCGCGGGCGTTGCCCATCATCACCGCGAACGACTGTTTCGTAAGCCGCGCCGCTCTGACCGAAGTGGTATACACGCTTGAGAGCTACTGCCGGAGCTCACGTCATGATATCGGGCGCGCACTCGATGCGCTGCTTAGCCTGCAGCGAGTTGCAGTCGAGGATGGAGCCCTGACCCAGCGGGCGGTGTCCTGGTACAAGGAAGGAATGGAGTTTGGTGATGCAATGATAGCCGCGTCATCGCATGCAGTTGCACGCATAGAGACTTTTGATCGATATTTTGCTCGTCTCTCGCGCAAGCTCAGGACGACACCCCCGGTCCATTTTGCGGTCAAATGAAGAATTTATAGGTCACTGTGCCGTCGAGTGCGTGTGACACGGGCTGTGTCGCATGTACTCGGGTAGTCGTCGTTGTCGCGAAAATTCAGACGGGCGCGGTCGCTGCGACTTTCCCGGCGGAAGGCGCGGGCACCGTTGCCTTGACGAGTTCACTGATATCGGCAAGCGACGCGCAGTTGTCGAGCAGACCTAACAGTCGTTGGGCGCCCACCGTGCCCAGTACCCGTCCGGCGCTGTCGAGGAATTTCTCGACGCGGTCGTCATCGCTCATGGGCCACGCGGGTGAGCCGGGCGTATGTTCGACGCGGGTTTCGAAGCGCCCCTGCTTGGTGACGATCACGACGTCGGTATAACCGAATATGCCCGAGAATGTGCCTTCTGCTTCCATGCGGCAGCGCTTAACCTTGGGTATCAGCTTGCGTATCTCGGGACGCTGCACCATGGGGTCGGTAAATGTTTCAAGAGTCAGTTTCCCGTCGAGCAGCAGCGCCGACGCCACGTATTCGATACTGAATTTTCCTTCCAGCCCGGTTTGTGGATTGGTGCTGAGCAGTGCCTCGTCGGAGCCGGGCAGAAAGCCGATTTCCACCGCCTCTACATCGGCGGCACCGATATTGTGTTCCTTCATCAGTTTCAGCATGCCACCGATGGGGCGATGGTTGCAGTAGCAGCATGGCCAGCGCTTGACGTATATGCCGGGCGCCTGCATTTCCCATGGTTTGCCGAGCAGCGCAATCAGATCCTCGGGGCGTTCGCCGTCGCCGCCGCCGTATGTCACGAAGTAGCCGTTCTTGCCATCGAAGATGCCAGTGTCGGCGGTGAAGCCGTTGCGCGCCATCCACGCGGCCATCACGCCATTGCGCGCGGCATGGCCGGCGTGAAACGGTTTGCTCATGGTGCCGAAGTTGCGCAACAAACCTGCCGACATCGATGCGCACAGACCCCACGCGGCTTGAATCTGAACAGCGTTCAGTCCCCACAGACGTGCCGCCGCGGTGGCCGCCGAGAACACGCCGACCGTTGCCGTGGCGTGGTAGCCGCGCATGTAGTGACCCTGGCCCAGTGCGCGCGCGATCTTGCCCGCGACTTCCAGCGCCAGCGCATACGCGGCCAGCACCGACTGACCAGACGATTTGGCGGCCTCGCCGACCGCGAGCGCGGCGGGGACGATGGTGGAACTGGGATGACCGCGCAGGCTGAGCAGGCTGTCGTCGAAATCGAGCGCGTGGGAGGTAATGCCATTGGCGAACGCTGCTTCCGCCGGCGACGTTCGCACACCACCGCCCCACATCGTGGACTGCGCGCGTGCACCGATATCGTTGAGCCACTGCGTGGCTGCGGTCGCGACCGGCTCCAGTGTGCCGGCCAGCGCGCACCCCATGGTGTCCGTCATGGCGTGCCCTGATCCGCGCAGCACTGCTACGGGAATATCCTTGATCTGCGTGTTGGCGACGAATTCGGCGAGGCGCTGGGTGAACATAATAATTTCCTTTTCTATCAAATAGTTACTATTTATCTTTGCTCGACGCCGCGGCCGTCTTTATGACCTCGTCGGCACTGAATCCTTCGATCTCCTCGTCGCTGTAACCGAGTTCCGTCAGCACCTCGACGGTGTCGGCGCCGATGTCGGCTTTGCCCAGCCAGCGCACTTTGCCCGGATTGCGTTTGAATCGTGGGACTACGTTCTGTACCCGGACTTTGCCGAGCGCTGCGTCCTCGGTTTCCGTGAATGTCTGGCGATACCGGACTTGCGGATCGTTGAAGATCTGTTCGACATCGTAAATGGGACCCGCCACCACATCGAATTCGTTGAATCGTTGCATGACCTGTTCCAGATCGTGCTCGCCTATCCATTTCGCGATGGCGCCATCGAGTTCATCGACGCGCTCCAGACGCTGCGGATTGGTGGCGAGGGTGGGGTCGCTGGCCAGATCCTCGCGGCCAACCGCGCGAAACATGCGCGGCGCGATCGAGTTGGCGGCCGACGATACCGCCATCCACTTGTCGTCCTTGGTGCGATACGCGTTTCTGGGCACGGTCCACGTCGATCGGTTACCGCGGCGCTGCGTGATGTGACCGAGTTGATCGTAATCTATGGTCATCGATCCCAGTATCGACAGCAGCGGTTCGTACAGGCTTAAGTCTATTTCGTCGCCGATGCCGCCGTTTTTGTCGCGCGCCAGCAGTGCCGCCAGCACGGCGTAGCTGCCGCTCAACGATGCCACGCCGTCGGCTATTGGTACCGACGGCAGTGTCGGCGGACCATCAGCCTCGCCGGTTATGTAGGCAAAACCGCTGAACGCCTCCGCCAGCGTTCCCATGCCCGGGCGTTTGCTGTAAGGACCCGTTTGCCCGTAGCCGCTGATGTGCAGCATCACCAGCCCGGGATTGGTCTTGCTCAAGGTTTCGTAGTCCAGACCCCATTGCTTCATGCGGCCGGGGCGGAAGTTTTCGATGAAAACGTCAGCGGTCTGCACCAGTTTTCTGACGATATTCTGGCCTTCAGGTTTGCTGAGGTTGACCGAAATCAGGCGTTTGTTGCGTGATGACACCGACCACCACAGCCCGCGACCGTTCTTGAAACGACCGGTGTGTCTGACGTCGTCGCCCCTCGGATGTTCGATCTTGATAACGTCGGCACCGAGATCGGCAAGATTGGTGGCGACCAGCGGTCCGGCGAATATCATGCCGAGATCGATGACGCGGTACCCGACCAGCGGGCCTGATGCTTTGGACATGGGGTGATGCGCTTTCTGTTTTGACGGTTGGAGTTATCAGCGCAGCAGCTTGCGCGCGATCAGCATGCGCTGGATTTCGTCGGTGCCGCCGCCGATGCGCGTATGGCGCAACAAGCGGTAGAACAGCGTCAGCGGCAGGTCCAGAGACTCGCCCATCGCGCCGTGTATCTGTATGGCTTCGTCCATGCATTGCTCACCCCAATTCGCCGATGTCAGTTTCACCAGCGAAGCCTCGGTGCGCACGTCCTGGCCATTGTCGGCTTTGGCGCAATTTTCATAGATCATGGCGCGCAGCGCGTTGATCTGCACGTACATGTCCACCAGTTTCCACTGGATCGCCTGGCGTTCGGAAATGGGTTTACCGAAAGTCACGCGCTGCTTGGACCATTCCACGCACATGTCGAGCGCGCGTATCATCTTGCCCAACGCGAGTGGGCCGCGCAACAGGCGGTCGTGTATGGTGAGCCACTGCTGGCCGAGACCGAAGCCCTTACCCACTTCGCCCAGCACGTTGGCATTGGGTACGCGGCAGTTGTCGAAATTGACGATGTACTGCGCGCCACCGTGCCAGGTGCGCAGGCCCTTGGGATCGATGTGCAGGCCGGGGGCGTCGCGGTCCACCAGGAACATGGTGATGCCGCCGCGCTGGCGTTTTTCAGGATCGGTAACGGCCTGCAGCATGATGAAGTCCGACTGATGGGCCATTGAGATCCACATTTTGGTGCCGTTGATCACCCAGTCGTCGCCATCCCTCACCGCCCGCGTGCTCATCATGCCGCCCGGGTCGGAGCCCGCACCGGGCTCGGTCTGGCCGAAGCTGGTGTTCTTGGTGCCTTCGATGACGGGTTTGAGGTATTTTTCGACTTGCTCATCCTTGCACTCGTACAGGATGTTGGCGACGTGGGCGACGGGCAGCGGCACGGCGCAGTAGTTGAGCTCTTCGAGGATGACCGCACGCGCCAGCAGCGAGATGCCGAGGCCGCCATACTGCTCGGGCACCATGCAGTACCACAGGCCGGTGTCGCGCGAGACCTTTTCCAGGCGCGCCGCGATGTCCTTGCCGAATACGTTCTTGATCTTGATGGATTCCTTCAACCCCAGCGCGTGACCCGAATGTGGAAGGTATTCGCGCTCCAGAGGCATGAGCTCCTCGCGACATACTTTTCTCGCGAGACTGCGGAATTCCTCGACTTCCGGCGGCAGTTGGTAAAGTTGATTCGGATGTAGTTCTTCCACAGTGCACTCCTTAAAAGTTT
The DNA here is from genome assembly GCA_947476215.1 of Betaproteobacteria bacterium. Taxonomy (GTDB): domain Bacteria; phylum Pseudomonadota; class Gammaproteobacteria; order Burkholderiales; family SG8-41; genus PALSA-1004. The sequence continues at coordinate 12,230 of CANJQI010000017.1, read as the reverse complement.
CTGGTTGACGCGGCCGGATTACCCGGCCAACAAGTTGTGGCCGTGCCGCGCATGGTTATCAGGGTGAAAGCTTCGGCGCAACAAACGGATAGGGTAAGGGTTTGCCGGCTCGAAAAGGCAGCGCCACAGTCGCTTTGCCAGGCGTGGATTCCTTGTTCAGATCGTTGACGATGCCGATGTCCAGGTCGACCAGGCCGAAATCCGGCGCTGCACGCTTGCCGGTAACATTCCCCCAAACGGTCAGCGTCTCGCCGACCAGGTTCATGGCGCGGAACTGGTAGCTGAGCTTCCAGATCCAGCCCGACAGCCCAGCCCAGTCCTTCAGCAACTGCACCAGATACTGCTGCTTGAACGATCCGTTAACCAGCACGCCGGGCAGTTTGTCATGGTTGATCGCAAAGGGCGCGTCGTAGTGTATCTTGTGCCAGTTTTCCATGGTGGCCGACCAGCGCATCAGGTGAGCAGTCGTCATCGGACCCTTTTTCAGCCTGGGTATCTCCACGCCGACGTCGACGTCTTCAAAACACAGCGACTTCTTCGGATCTATCATTTCACCGGCCTCCGGATGCGGGTGTGCCGTTGGCGCAGCAGCAACTCGTCGTCTCCTGTCAGGTAGTCGGTCTCGCTGATGACCAGGATGATGGGACCCTTGCTGGTTTGTTTTTCCACGATATCGACATAGCGCGCGCGCAGTTTGACGGTTTCGCCATGCCGTGCCAGGCGAAAGAATTCGACTTCGGAACCGCCGTTCATCACCGACATGTGCGACAGCGGCTCGATCTCGGGTAGTCCGCCCCTGACTTTCAGGGCGCCGTCGTAGTCGAGATCAGCGGCGTTTTCCTCGACCGGATCGGGTGTGCCGTAGGTACGACGGAACATGTGTATCGGGAAGAACGGTTGCGCGACCGGTCCGCCGTAGCGCGCATTGCCTGCGCAGGCTTGCCAATACATCGGATCCTCGTCACCGATGGCCTGGGCGTGACGCCTGACCTGCCCGCGCTCCACCGGATCGCACGCGATTTCGTCTTCCGCTTGAACGCCGATATAGGCTTTCGCGGCTTCTGGCAATATGGCCACAGCTGTTTCTCCTGATCTACGCTATGTGTCATCGTGGACCGGCTGTTCAACATGTTCGCGGACTATTGTCCGCGCCGGCCACATGGATCTGGAATGATGCATTGTCCGCGCGCCCCGGGAATGCATACACGTATCGGACATTGCGTAGCGTCCGAGAATAGCAAAATACGCGCGACTAGGGAACGGGAGGCGATACTTTCCTTGCACGCGGTACGGGGATCGCCCGATAATGTCCGAGACCATCAACCTGTCCCTGTCGCCACAGTAGCGGGCAGATCCATGCCGGGAGGCTCTATGCAAAAACTATTGTTGTTGTTCTTCATGATGTCAGTGGCGGGCCCCGCGTGGCCGGCAGGCGCGACTCAGGCGCCCGGATATCCGGTCAAACCCATACGCCTGATAGTCCCGTTCACGCCGGGCGGTTCCAATGACCTGCTGGGGCGCGTGATCGCGCAGAAGTTTACCGATGCGTGGGGGCAGCCGGCGATCATCGACAATCGCCCGGGCGGCGGTTCCACCATAGGCATAGAAACCGTGGTGCGCGCCGCGCCTGACGGCTATACCTTGCTGGTGACATCGGGCGGGATCGCCATCAACGGGGCGCTTTATAAACTGTCGTTTGACCCGGTCAAGGACCTGGCGCCGGTTGCGCTTTTGGCGCAGATGCCTTATCTGGTCGCGGTAAACACTGCGCTTCCAGTCAAGTCGGCAGCGGACCTCATCAACATGGCCAAAGCGCAGCCCGGAAAGCTCACGTTTGCTTCATCCGGTGCCGGAACATCATCGCACCTCATGGGAGAAATGTTCAAATCGCACGCCAAAATCGACATGCTGCATATCGCCTTCAAAGGCGGCAGTCCTGCAGTCAATTCCGTGATTGCCGGTGAGGTGAACGTCATATTCAACGTAATTACCGGTACGCTTTCCTCCGTTCGCGCCGGCAGGCTGCGCGGGCTGGCAGTGAGCAGTTCCAAACGCGTCGAAGTGGCGCCGGAAATTCCGACGGTTGCGGAATCGGGCCTGCCGGGATTCGAGGTCATCGCGTGGTACAACATGTTTGCTCCGGCGCGCACGCCGCGCCCCGTCGTCAACACGATCAACGCCGAGATCAACCGCATGCTGCAGCAACCCGACGTGCGCGAAAAGCTGCTGGCGCTCGGCGTGGTGCCGTTGACGGGCACACCCGAAGCGCTCGGCGACTACCTGAAATTCGAAGCTGCGCGGTGGGCGAAACTGATCAAGGAAGCCGGGATCAAGGCCGAGTAGCCCCATGCGTCGACTTTCAAGTTGTGTTTGGTTGATCGCAGTGGTGGCGACCGGTGATGCATTGCCCGTGTGCGGCCAGGATTATCCGAACAAACCCATACGCGTTGTCACCGGTGAGCCGGGCGGCGGCAGCGATTTCGCGGCACGGGTGTTGGCGCAGGGGCTGACCACCGCCTTGGGCAAACAGGTGGTGGTGGATAGCAGGGCGGTGCTGGTACTCATGGAAACCGTGGCGCGGGCGCCGGCCGATGGCTATACGCTGCTCTTTTACGGGAGCTCTGTCTGGCTGGCGCCATTTCTGCGCAACGACGTGAACTATGACCCGGTCAAGGATTTTTCGCCGATTACCATCGCGATCAGAGCACCTAACGTACTTGCTGTTCATCCGTCCGTGGCGGCGGCCTCCGTCGGTGAGCTTATCGCATTGGCGAGGGTTCGCCCCGGCGTGCTTAATTACGCATCCGTCGGTTCGGGATCGACGGCGCATCTGGCGGCGGAATTGTTCAAGGCCATGGCCGGCGTCGATATCGTCCATATACCGTACAAAGGCGGTGCGCCTGCGGTGAACGATCTGATTAGCGGGCAGGTACAGTTGATGTTCGGCACTGCCGGCAGCGTGGCGGCGCATATCAAGTCCGGTCGTGTGCGTGGGATTGCGGTTACCAGCCCGCAGCCCAGCGAATTGTTCCCCGGCCTTCCTACCGTCGCGGCTTCGGGTTTGCCCGACTACCAGTCGGGAACGCTGCAGGGTTTGTTCGCGCCGGCCCGTACGCCTGCAGCGATCATCCGCAGGCTCAATCAAGAGGCGGTGGGCGTGCTGAAGAAAACCGAGGTAAGGGAAAAACTTTTCGGCGGTGGTGTCGAAGTTGTCGCCAGCGCGCCCGAGGAGTTCGCGGCGACGATAAAGTCTGAAATGTTGCGCATGGGGCAGATTATCAGGAGCGCCGGCATCAAGACTCAGTAACCCGGGTTACGCGTCTTGATCCTGCGATGTAATAAAATCGGGGAAACCGTCATGCCATCCGATGGCAGTCCGCTGCGCGTTGCGACGGGCCAGTGACAAATCGACAGGAGCAAAAAGTTGCGCATAGACAAAGTCGAGGCGATTCCATTTCGCATCCCGCTTAAAGTTGCGTCTCGTTGGGGCGCGCACGGTAACCGTCAGTTTCAGGATCACGTTCTGGTGCGCATCTTTGCGGACTCGGGTCTGGTAGGTACCGCCGAAGCGGTATCGGCCCTAAACGTTTACGGTGAAACGCAGCGCTCGATCACACACATCATACGCGACGTGCTGGCACCCATGCTGGTCGGCAGGGATCCGCTGGACCGCGAGGGTTATCAGGCGGCATTCACGGCTATTCCATGGAATCCGGCGGCCAAAGGCGCGTTGGACATAGCGCTCTACGATGTGGCGGCACAGGCATGCGGTGTGAGCCTCGCCACGTTCCTCGGCGGAAAGCCACGTCCGATCCAGCTCAGTTATTTATTGAGTCTGTCGGCGGAAAAGGCATTCGTCGAAGAAGCCATGAAAATACACGATGCGACCGGCATGATGGCGTACAAAATCAAGGCCGGCGCCGATCCCGAGGCGGACGTTGAGCATGTGCGGCTGTTGCGCGATGCGTTGGGCAAGGATGGCTTCATTTTCATCGACGCGAACCAGTTGTATACGCCGGCCGTTGCCATCCGTACTATCAATCGGATGGCGGAATACGGGCTGGCGATGGCCGAAGAGCCGGTATCGATTGCGTTGGGCACGTATCGCAAGAAGGTCGCAGATGCCATCACGGTGCCCATGCTCGCCGACGACAGCGTATTCACGCTGTTCGATGTGCGGCGCGAATTGCAGGAAGGCGCCATTGGTGTTGTCGGCATCAAGACGACCCGCACCGGCATGTATGATTCGACGCGCATCCTGCATCTGGCGGAGGCCTACGGCATACCCTGCTGGGTGGGCTCGCAGGGCGTGTCCGGCGTCGGTGCGCTGGCGAGCGCGCACTTCGCGGCCGCGTTCCGCAATATTCCGTTTCCCGCCGATCTGACGGCGTTTCTGCGCCAGGAAGACGATCTGCTTGAAACGCCTATTGAAATCAAGGCGGGGAAAATGGAAGTGCCCAGCGGTCCGGGCATAGGCGTCAAAATCAGCGAGGACAAGCTCAAGCGCTATCGTCTCGACTGGTAGTTCCGCAACAGGTCCGATAAATCCATCACATACAACGTTCGCGAAAGGCAAGACGAATGTCATTACCCCTGGACGGAGTGCGCGTCATAGACCTCACCAACGTGCTCGCGGGACCGCTGGCATCGTATCAGATGGCCATGCTGGGCGCCGAGGTCATCAAGATCGAAGTGCCGGGCGTGGGTGATCTGGCGAGAAAGATGGGTGGCGATCCCAAGCTTGGAAAAATGGGCATGGGCGCATCCTACTGCGCCGCCAACGCCGGCAAGAAATCGCTCACACTCAACTTGAAAAACAAGCGCGGCAAGGAGGTATTTCTGCGTTTGATCAAGAATGCCGATGTGGTGCTGGAAAACTTCCGCCCCGGCACCATGAAAAAGCTCGGTTTCGACTACGACTCGCTCAAGAAAATTAACCAGACTCTGATTTATTGCGCGGTGTCCGGCTTCGGTCAGAGCGGCCCGTTGTCGCAAAGGCCGACCTACGATCAGATTATTCAGGGTTTTTGCGGACTGATGAGCTTAACGGGAAATCCCGAGACCGCGCCCATGCGTGCCGGCTACGTGGTATGCGATACGACCGCGGCGATCACCGCGGCATTTGCCGTGTGCGCCGCGCTATACCGCCGGGAAAAGAGCGGCACCGGCGAAATGATAGACGTGTCCATGCTCGACTCTTCGCTCGCGTCCATGGCATCCTGGACGGTGTCGAACTATTTCAACGCCAATCAGATCCCCGTACCCAGAGGCAATGAAAATCCCACCGCAAGTCCTTCGGGCACTTATCGGACCGGAGATGGGTTGTTGAACATCGTCAATAACGAAGACAAGCACTTCGAGCGTCTGTGCGAGGTCATCGGGATGCCGGAACTGAAGACAGATCCACGATTCGAGGAACGCAATATCCGCATCAAGAACCGCGAGCAAATGCGAGCTGTGCTTGAACAGGCACTGCAGGCCAAAAGCGCCACTGAATGGGAACGTTTGTTCGATGAGGCCGGCGTACCCGCCGGTCGCATATTCACCATTCCTGAGATACTCGCGCATCCACAGATCGAGAGCCGCAAGCTGATCAAGCGCTTCAAAAACGTCGACGGAATAGGCCGTGATCTGTCGGTTCCACGCGTCGGCTTTCACCTCGCGAGCGGACAACCGGATGTGGCGACGCCGCCGCCGCGACTCGGTCAGGACACCGATGCGGTGCTGGCAGGCGCGGGATACTCAGCCAGCGAAATCGAGGAATTGCGCACGCAGGGCGCCATCTAATTGGAGAAACCGACATGTATTTTGGCCCACCACCGAAAGTCATACAGACCGAAATTTTTGCGACCGTGCCGGAGCGCTACCGAACCAGCACCAGGAACGGAAAAAAATGTTTTCTTGAAGGCCCATCGTTTGACCGCGAGGGAAATCTCTATTTCGTCGATATTCCGTGCGGCCGGGTATTCCGCATTTCGACCAAGGGCGAGTGGGATGTGATCGCGGATTACGACGGCGAACCGAACGGCCTCAAAATACACAAGGATGGACGGATTTTTCTGGCGGATCACAAAAACGGCATCATGCTGCTGGATCCCAAGTCGGGCTCGGTGACTACCTTCATAGAAGGGCCGACCAAGGAACGCTTCAAGGGCGTCAATGACATAATATTCGCGAAAAACGGCGACATGTATTTCACCGATCAGGGAAATACCGGTTTGACCGACCCGACCGGGCGTGTTTATCGGTATACCGCTGCCGGAAAACTGCAGTGCCTGATCGATAACGCGGCGAGTCCCAATGGCCTGGTGCTGAACGTGCGCGAGAATGCGCTGTTCGTCGCGTTGACGCGTGCCAATGCGATCTGGCGCCTGCCCATCGATAACGATGGCGCGGTCAACAGAGTGGGGCTGTTCGTGCAGTTATTCAGCCCCGGACCTGACGGCATGGCCCTGGATGAGCGCGGCAACGTGCTGGTTGCGCATCCGGGCCTGGGCACGGTGTGGGGATTCAGCAAATACGGCGTGCCAGTGTATGAAATTAAATCCTGCGGCGGCGAAATGACCACCAATATGGCTTATGGCGGTGAAGATCGCAAAACATTGTTCATCACGGACTCGAAGGCGGGGAACATATTGATGGCGCATATGCCTGTCGCGGGAAAAGCGATGTATTCACATGCCGAGGTATGATGGCACGGATCATGGCGGTGCAACCCCGCGCGGAGATTAATATGACGAAAGTCAGTCTGAAATGCGGCGTGCTCATGATGTTGGTGCCGGCTTTGACGTTAGCGGCGGAGCAACCTTATCCGGTAAAGCCGATCCGGCTGATCGTACCTACCAGTCCCGGCGGTGGCGTGGACCTTACCGGGCGTGTGTTGGCAAAAGCGCTTATAGGTATCATAGGTCAGTCGGTCGTCGTGGAAAATCGACCGGGCGTAGGCGGAATTCCCGGCAGCGAATTCGTGGCCAAGGCAGCACCCGACGGTTACACGCTGCTGGTCGCGTCCAGCAGCCATGTGGTCAATCCCAGTCTGTACCGCAAGCTGCCTTACGATTCGATCAAGGACTTTTCCACCATCAGCATGGTCACGCGCACGCCGAGCGTGCTGGTGGTCCATCCTTCGGTGCCGGTGAAGTCTGTTAAAGAGTTGATTTCATTGCTAAAAACGCACCCAGGTAAACTCAATTACGCGTCTGCCGGCGCCGGTCAGGCGAGCCACCTGGCGGGCGAACGTTTCAAGGTGATCGCCGGTGTCAACATGGTCCACGTTCCGTACAAGGGTACCGGGCCGGCGGTGGTCGGGTTGCTCGGCGGCGAAGTCGACCTGCAGTTCGCGTCGCTGTCTTCGGTACTGGCGCATGTCAAGTCAGGACGACTGCGCGCACTCGGCATGGCAACCACCAAGCGCAGTTCCGTCATGCCGGAGCTGGTGACGATCGCGGAAGCGGGCGTGCCCGGCTATGAGGCAGGGTCGTGGCAAGGCATACTGGCGCCGGCCGGTGTCTCCAGGGAAATCATTGCGCAACTCAATCGCGCCATCGTGCAAAGTATTGAAGCGCCGGACATGCAGGACACCATGCGCCGCGAGGGTTCGGATCCGGCCGGTAACCGGCCCGAGGAGTTCACCGCGTTCATCACCGCGGAAATTCAGAAATGGGCGGAGGTCGTGAGGAGCGCCGGGATCAAGGCCGAGTGAGCAACGGCCGATGCAGCAGCATGTCGTGCGCCTCCAATAGCGGCGGACATCATATGGCGACTGCGGCGCGCTACTTGGCGGCATCGGTTTTTTTCCTGGCGGTGACCTTCAGTCACGGCCAGGAATATCCGGCCAAACCGGTGCGTCTAGTCGCCGCCGAAGCGGGCGGTGGCGGCGATGTCGCCGCGCGTCTCATTGCACAGGGCATGGCGGGCGGCCTGGGTCAGCCGGTGATCGTCGACAATCGCGGCGGTGCTGCCGGCATGATTGCGGCGCAGACCGTGGCCAGGGCTGCGCCTGACGGCTATACCCTGCTTATCTACAGCGGAACGGTATGGATATTGCCGTTCCTGCGCAGCAACGTGCCCTATGATCCGGTAAAGGATTTTTTGCCGATTACACTGGCTGTCAACGCGCCCAATATTCTCGTGGTACATCCTTCATTGCCGGTCAAGTCGGTCAAGGATCTGATTACACTCGCGAGATCCAAGCCGGGGATGCTCAACTACGGTACCACGGGGCCGGGTTCCACCAGTCATCTCGCCACCGAACTTTTCAAGGCCATGGCTGGTGTTGATATCGTTACCATTTCCTACAAGGGCACCAGCATTGCTCTCAATGATCTGATACGCGGTCAGTTGCAGTTAATGTTTACCTCACCCGGCGGCGCCATGGCGCACATCAACTCCGGCCGCATGCGTGCACTTGCCGTGACGACCTTGAAGCCGTCGGTGTTGCTGCCCGGATTGCCGACGGTGGCGGGTACCGGACTGCCGGGTTACGAATCGAGCGCAAATCTGGCCATGTTCGCACCGGCGAAAACTTCCGGCGCTATTTTGAGCCGCCTCAATCTTGAGGCTGTACGAGTACTGGGCGGAACCGAGGTCAAGGAGAAGCTGCTTGTTGCAGGATGGGAGGTCGTCGGCAGCACGGCGGAGCAACTCACGGCCATCATGGCATCCGATATGGCAAAAATAGGAAAATTAATCAGGGACAAGGGCATACGCGCGGAATAGCCGCATTGAACTGAAGGCGCAATCGTGTGCGCTGCAATGAGAACAACCTTGGTCATTACCATGATGCTCGGCGTGCTGTGCGCTGCACGTGTCAGTGGCGCGGAAATGGCGCCATCGTCCGCGTTTGAACTTCGAGATTGGAAACTGCAGATCTTCGGCCCCAGAGAGGTCCGGAATCTTGCCAGCCATGCATCCGACTATTTTTACCTTGATGGAAATCGTGCAATGGTCTTTCACCTGAATGCGGCTGAGGCGGGCACAACTGCCAATGCACATTTGGTGCGTTCGGAACTGCGGCACCTTCCGAACTGGGACAACGCAGGCAATCACACATTGTCGGCGGAGGTGCGCGTGGAATCCCGGCGGCGGCCCGATAAAGTTACCGTCGTGCAGGTTCATAGCATAACGCGCGATGGAAAAAACGCTCCACCCTTGCTGAGGATAGCAGTCAACAACGGTGATCTTGTCGCGATAGTCAAGGGTGCCAGTGAAGGGGACAGGAACGATACCGTGATGCTGAAAAAAGGACTTGCTTCAGACTATGCAAAACTGCAAGTCACCGTGAACGCGGGTCGTTTGCAAATACTGGTCAACGGCGAGCAGAAGTTGGAGCGCACTACTGCGTACTGGAAATTTCACAACTACTTCAAGGCTGGCGCCTACCCGCAGGCCACGGAAGGCAGCGTGGATGTTATGTTTCGCAGTTTATCCGTGAAGTGACGGCGTGCTGCACTGGTCATCAACGGTCCGAGCCTGCACGGTTCGCGGTTTCCGGACGGCTCAGCCAACCACCGGCGCTCATCATCAGGGCATTGAACCAGAACATGTGCAATAGCCCGAATGCCGAGCCTATGGCGCCAAACACGACCGGACCTAGCAGTCGCGTGAAATGAACGACGGTCATGCGCAGCCCCATGGCTTCTCCCGAGCGGCCCTTGGGAGAATTGCTGAACATGAGCATGGTGATGATGGGCTGGCTGCAGCCCACCATGCCGAGTCCCAAGATGAACGACACCACCGACAGCATCAATGTGGTGGTAAATAACGGCATCAGCAGCAAACATACCGCCGTCACATAAAAAGCAACGGCAAGCAAACGGTCTTCCTTAAAGATGGAAATCAGATACTGGAGTATCAGCCTGACGAAGAACGACGCTGCAGGGAAAGCCGCCAGGATGATGCCGATATCCGTTGCAGACAATCCGATGTCATGTCCGTATACCGGCATGTAGACGCGGTACAGGTCCTGACCGGTTAGCAGTAGTCCACTCGCGGCGAGTACTTTCTTGATGCCGGGTTCCGCCAACAACGTTTCGATGCCGCCCGTCGCGGGTGTTTCATTTCTTTCGCCTTCGGGAAGGCCACTACCGCGCACCAGCAGCATGAGGCTGGGCGCCATAGAAAAGATGGCGATGTAGAGGCACGCCATCGCATATCCGGAATGGTCGATGGTGAACCCTGCAATCAGCGGCCCCACAAAATTTGCCGCCGAGTAAGCCGATGGTAAGCGCGTTTGCATCGAGCTTGAGCGCGTACAGCGGCAGGACGACGCGGGCTGCCTGCACAGCGATGCCGTTGAGTATGGTTAACGTGAATATAAATACGATCGGCATGAACTCACTGGATACCGGAATACGACGCGGCTACAACACGCTTATTTGCCACGAAAGCAACGCAAAAGCGATACTGTCGCGTATGACATGCCGCCGTTGCGCGGTGCCGATCAGTCCTCGCGGATGCCGGCTTCCTTGATGACCTTGCCAATCTTGATCAGTTCGGCCTGTATCATTGCGGTCGCTTCGGATGGCGAGTTGGCGATGGCTTCCGCGCCTGCGTCCAGCAATCTTGCCGTCATTTCCGGTTGCTTCAGTATACGCACGAGTTCCTGATTTAATCGCGCGATGATGGTTGCAGGGGTTTTCGCAGGCGCGAACATGCCGTACTTGGAAACCACTTCATATCCCGGCAGGCCGGCTGCAACCGTGGGCAACCCGGTCACCAGTGCCGATGGTTTTACGCTGGTGACGCCGAGGGCTTTCAGCTTGCCGATCTTTACCTGCGGCATCGCCGCCACCGGAGGACTGAACATGATTTGCACTTGGCCGGACATCACGTCAGTCAGGGCCGGCGCGGTGCCTTTGTAATTGATGCGCTGTATGTTGACGCGCGCCAGGGATTTAAAGAGTTCCGCGCCTAGATGCGGCCCGGCGCCGCCGCCGGTCGATGCGTAATTGAGTATGCCCGGCCGGGCTTTGGCCAGCGCGATCAGTTCTTTTACGGACTTTGCCGGAACTGACGGATGTGCCACCAGTACGTTCGGGGACTCTGCGGCCATCGTGAGCGTGGCGAAATCCCGAAGCGCTTCATAAGGCGCGTTATCGCGCATCAGCGGCGTGAGCCATATGGTGCTGCTGTAGAGCATGATGGTGTGTCCATCGGGCGGCGACTTGGCGAGTAGCGGTCCGGAGATAATTCCGCCTCCGCCACGATTGTCGACGAGTACCGTTTGCCCGACGCTGGCGGCAAGGTTCTGCGCAATCAGACGTGACATCAGGTCGGTAATGCCGCCGGCTGTTCCGGTGATGATGCGCATGGACTTGCTGGGGTAGTCCTGCGTCCAGACTGGGGCCGCGGTCAGTGTGCCTAACATCAGGAAACCCAGGCGTTTATTCATCGCGGCCCTCCCGCGGGTGTGGCGCAAACGCCGCAGTGGAATTATTAATTCCGGTGTTGTGCATGGAATCCATCCTTGTGGGTCTTGCCGCACGAAACCGCGGGCAGGTCGAGTGTGCGTTATAAGGCACGCAGGGAATTTAGCACAAGGTGGGGCTGTGTCGTGGAACCTTCGCAGCGGAAGTGATGATCGCACGACTGGATACGCGTAGTATCCGAAGTTAACGTGTAGTCGCCGGGCCTGTGACCGTGCCCGCAAAAACCTATCAGGCAGGTCCCATTGTTGCCAACGCCGCATTGGAAATCAAAGCGGCGGGCTTGCGAGACTTGTGCCTTAACAGTATTTTCCAATCGTAAGATAAGGCTGAAACGTTTCGGATCAAGCGGCGGATTTGGATCGCCGGTTGATGAAATGGAACAACTGTTTTCTTGCTAGGTGGACTTTCTTTGCAGCCTCATTATCGCTCAAGTCGTTGGCATATTGTTCGAGGGCATCGGAAGTTATACCGAGTTTAAGATATGCCCCGAAATGGGGAATGAATTTGAATCGATCCCATGGTGTCATGATTTGATCGTGTGGATAGGTTTTGCGGATTTTTCCCTTGGAATCGATTTTATCAACGGCGAAGTAGCAGGGCCGATGGAAGTTCAGATAGGGATTGAACACTTCGGCATAGCAGCGGTTGATCTCGGTGGCGTATTTTTGTGGGATATGGCTGTAGCCCAGGACTTTGCGGATGACAGCGCCGTTTTTGCATTCGGCGAGCGCGTTGTGGTTGGTTTGGCGAGGACCTGATCGGGTAAATTCGAGGCGTAGTTTTTCTAGAAGTTTGGCGATC
>CANJQI010000016.1 GCA_947476215.1 Betaproteobacteria bacterium | reverse complement strand
TTCATCGGTTGGAATAGAAAAAACGACGTCGGTGGTGCCCGTCAAGAATTCCCGGATTTGCTCAAGTGTCTTGAGCTTTGTTTCGTTCATATCGATCACCATGGGTGGATGATCGATCCAAAATCCTCAGTTTAGCCTCATATGCCGTTAGAAACACGAACTAGGTTTCAGCCTTATATGCCATTGGAAGATGCTGGGACTTGCCAGTTGCCGCGAAACCCTTTATATTTCTAGCCATGTCTACTTTGCTTCAGGCCCAACAGATGTTCTCCTTCGCCGGCATTCTGCTGGCGGGCCTGTTGCTGCGCGTTGCGCGCTAAATACCCTACTTATTCCATTGTTTTTTGTTTGTTTCGGCCGGGTCGAACCTGATCCGGAATAGATATTTTAATGCGTACGTATGAACACGTTCGGCATGCCGCAAAACGAGATGATTGGAGACAGCCATGAGTAAGGAAAAGTTGATCATATTTGACACTACGATGCGTGACGGCGAGCAGAGTCCCGGCGCTTCCATGACCAAAGACGAGAAATTGCGTATCGCGCGTCAGCTCGAACGTATGCACGTCGATGTCATCGAGGCCGGATTTCCCGCCGCCAGTGACGGCGACTTCGAGGCCGTGAAAGCGGTTGCCGGTGTCATCAAGGACAGCACTATATGCGGACTCGCACGTGCCAATGAAAAAGACGTGCGGCGGTGCGGCGAGGCGGTCCGCGGCGCCAGATCGCCGCGCGTGCATACGTTTATTGCAACCAGTCCCATACACATGGAAAAGAAACTGCGCATGGAGCCATCGCAGGTCGTAGACCAGGCGGTGCGGGCGGTGGGATGGGCGCGCGACTACACGGACAATATCGAGTTCTCGCCGGAAGATGCGGGTCGCTCGGACCTTGATTTTCTGTGCCGGATAATCGAACAAGTTATCAGGGCTGGAGCGACGACCATCAATGTGCCGGACACCGTCGGGTATACGTTGCCAGAATACTTCGGCGGATTGATACGCAAGCTGCGCGAGCGCATACCGAACTCGGACAAGGCGGTGTGGTCGGTACATTGCCATAATGACCTGGGGCTTGCGGTCGCCAATTCGTTGTCGGCAGTGCTGAATGGTGCGCGTCAGGTCGAATGCACGATTAACGGTTTGGGCGAGCGCGCGGGAAATGCATCACTTGAAGAAGTAGTCATGGCAGTGCGCACGCGCCAGGATGTATTTATTTGCGATACCGGTATAGACGCCACGCAGATATTACCCGCTTCGCGACTGGTTTCCGGCATTACCGGCTATCCGGTGCAGCCCAACAAGGCCATAGTGGGCGCCAACGCGTTCGCGCATGAGTCAGGGATACATCAGGATGGTGTGCTCAAGCATAGAGAAACCTACGAAATCATGAGCGCCGAGTCCGTTGGCTGGAGCAATAATCGACTGACACTGGGAAAACTCTCGGGTCGCAATGCTTTCAAGTCGCGCTTGCAGGAGCTCGGCATAGTGCTGCCTACCGAGGAGGCGCTCAACGCCGCATTCAAGCGTTTCAAGGATCTGGCCGACAAAAAACGTGAAATCTTCGACGAAGATCTGCAGGCATTGATTACCGAGGAGAACCTGGCCCAAGTCGAAAACGAACGGTACCATCTTGTGTCATTGACGGCGCACTCCGAAACGGGTGAACTACCCTTTGCGGAACTGGTTGTGAGCGACGCCGGCACGGAAAAGAAGGCGCGCGCTCAGGGCGGCGGCCCGGTCGACGCATCCTTCAAGGCGATCGAAAGCATGGTCTGCAGCGGTGCGGAGTTATTGCTGTACTCCGTCAACAATATTACCAGCGGCACCGATTCTCAAGGTGAAGTGACCGTGCGTTTGTCGAAGGATGGTCGCATCGTCAATGGTCAAGGATCGGACACCGACATCGTGATGGCATCGGCGAAGGCATACATTAATGCGCTCAACAAGCTCCATTCCAAACTGGAACGGCTGAATCCCCAGGTTTAATCTGTGTCAGCGCTGTCAGGCAGTCAGGAGCCCGTGGTCACTTCTGTCGCCTGGCGGCGCGAACATAGGCGATGCTCGCGCAAAAAAATACCAAAGCCAGCAGCATTTCGATCAGTGACAATCGTGCCGACATGCCACTGTCCGAATACGCGCGCATTGCCCCTTCGGCGAGGTAGGCCAGTACCAGCATGCCAGCCCATTGGTAGGTATAGACCTTGCCGCGCAGTAGCCCGGACAGAGGCAACAGCAGCGGCAGGACCTTGAGCGCCAGCATAGAGCCACCCGGGCGTACCGGAGCAAGCGACAGTTCCCACGCGAGTCCGAGTATCACCAATGCAATCAGGCTGGCTATGCTGCAATAGTACGATACAGCGATCGCTCTCATTGTGCCTTGTTCATAGTTTCATTGCGATGGTGGCGAGACGCCGGCCGAGGGTCATGCACAGCGTTTTTTCTTCCGCGGAGATGGGGCGGTCACCGCTGGCACCTGCACAGTGGCTCGCACCATAGGGCGTGCCGCCACTGGTCGTGGACGTCAACTCGGGTTCTGTGTAGGGTAGCCCTACAATCAGCATGCCATGGTGCAACAGCGGCAGCATCATGGAAACCAGGGTCGTTTCCTGTCCGCCGTGGGCGGTCCCCGTGGATGTGAACATCGCCGCGGGTTTTCCCGCAAGCACGCCACTGAGCCACGGACCCGAAGTCGAATCCAGAAAATACTTGAGTGGCGCCGCCATGTTGCCAAATCGCGTTGGTGATCCGAGCGCCAGCCCGGCGCATTCCTCGAGGTCCCTGTGATCAACATAAGGCGCGCCGATATCAGGGATTTGATTTTCGACGGCTTCGCATACGGCGGACACTGGCGGTACCGTGCGTATGCGCGCAACCGCACCCGGGACTTGTTCTATGCCGCGTGCCACCAGACGCGCCATTTGTTCAACGGATCCGTCGCGGCTATAGTAGAGAATCAGAATTTCTTTCATGAGGGCGCGTAACGACTGTCACTAGTTTGGGGCGATGAAGGCGATACGCTAACTGCGTGGACGCTTGTCCTGCGCGGCATTGGCGGCGGACGGTTGCGGAAACTTCCAGTTGCTGTTCCACGCGCGAACCACCATGTTCGGGTATTCGGCTTTGCCCAAGCTGCCGTTATAGCGTCCGAGCGCGCGGTAGTAATCGCCACGCTCAATGTCGAGATAGTGTCTCAGTATCGTGCAACCGTAGCGCAGATTTACGCGCAAGTGAAACAGATTCTGCCCGGGTGTTCCGATTTGCTTGACCCAGAATGGCATCACCTGCATGAAACCGCGTGCCCCTGCGCTGGACACCGCGTACTTGCGAAAGGCGCTCTCGACTTGAATCAGGCCCAGGACCAATTGCGGATCCAGGCCGGCCCGCTTGGCTTCATAATGCGCCGTAACCAGAAACTCCTCGCGTTCGCGCGTGTCTGGCATGCGACGTTCGAGTTTCTTTGACATGGCATCCAGCCACGCACGGGCTTCTTCCGAGCTTTCGAAGGCGAGAAATGGCGTTGCCCGATCACTAATCGAGGACTGCATCTGGCTTTGCACGCTCGCGGCCAGCGGTTCGTATTTCTGATTGCCCGCGATCGCGAGTGGCGCAAGCGCTGCAATCAAAAGGACGATCAGCCTGCGCATACCCGGGATTTTATTTCGCCCACGGCGTCGGCAAGCACTATCGACTGTGCGTTCGCGTCGCGACGTCCTTGATATTCAACCTGTCTTACATCCTGTTTCAGGCCGCGTTCGCCGATCACGACACGGTGCGGGACGCCAATCAATTCCATGTCCGCGAACATGACACCAGGACGTTCGTCACGGTCATCAAGCAGCACGTCTATGCCAGCCGCTGAAAGTTCGCCATGCAGTTTCTCGGCTGTCTCGCGCACAAGTGCGCTCTTACGATAGCCTATCGGCACGATGGCAAGTTCGAACGGCGCAATTGGTTGCGGCCAGATGATGCCGCGCTGGTCGTGGTTTTGTTCTATGGCTGCCGCGACGATGCGTGTGACGCCTATGCCGTAACAGCCCATTTCCATAAAACGTTGTTTGCCACCGTCGTCGAGAAACGTGCATTTCATTTTTTCCGAATACTTGGTACGCAACTGGAATATGTGGCCTACCTCGATGCCACGGCACAACTCCAACGTGCCCTTGCCATCGGGACTGACGTCGCTGGCGGCGACGTTACGAAAGTCGAAGACATTTTCGGGGGCGTCTTTAAGGTCGCGCCCCCAGTTCACGCCTGTCAGGTGATAGCCGGCTTCATTCGCGCCGCACACGAAGTCACTCATTTGCGCGACCGTTCGATCGACGTAGACGGCTACTGCCGCGTTCACACCGACCGGCCCGATATAGCCGGCGCGACAGCGTAGCGCGCCTTGAATCTCGGTATCCGTCGCAAACCGAAATGGGCCTATCCTTTTTTGCGTCTTGACCTCATTGAGATCATGGTCACCACGCAACAGGACCAATACAAACTTACCGTCTGTGTCTTCAGCCGCAGTCTCTCTTGTGAGGGCGACCGCTTTGACCATATGGGTCAATGGTATGTTCAGGAAAGCCGCCACATCCGGACAGTTGGTCGTTCCCGGCGTCTCGACCTTGTTCTTCTCGACTGTAGGCAGTGCGCGGGGCGCCGGTGGCGCCACTGCCTCCGCCAGTTCAACGTTGGCCGCGTAATCGGAGCCGCGGCAGAACGCAATGGCATCTTCGCCGGAGTCGGCCAGTACATGGAATTCGTGCGAACCGGTTCCGCCTATCGATCCGGTATCCGCCGCCACCGCGCGATACTTGAGTCCAAGACGCGTAAAGATACGCGAGTACGCATCGAACATATTGCCGTATTCGCGCGTCAGGTCTTCAAGCGTGGCATGGAATGAGTATGCGTCTTTCATGACGAATTCGCGACCGCGCATTATTCCAAAACGCGGACGCCTTTCGTCGCGGAATTTGGTCTGAATCTGGTAAAAATTCACAGGTAACTGGCGGTAACTCCTTAATTCGTTTCTTGCAATATCGGTGATCGTTTCTTCCGAAGTAGGCTGGATTACAAAGTCGCGTTCATGCCTGTCCTGGAAGCGCAACAGCTCCGGACCATAAGCCTGCCAGCGTCCCGACTCCTGCCATAATTCTGCGGGCTGGACTACCGGCATCGACAATTCAACGGCACCGGCGCGATTCATTTCATCGCGTACTATGGCCTCCACTTTTCGAAGTATCCGCAGCCCCAGGGGCATAAACGTGTATATGCCGCCCGCAAGCCTGCGGATGAGTCCGGCGCGCAGCATCAACTGGTGGCTGATGATCTCGGCTTCCGAAGGCGCCTCTTTCAGCGTGGATATGAAGAACTGTGATACGCGCATGGCTATCCGAAATCCGTAAAAGCCCTTATTCTACCCAACCATTGCACTTTTCCGAAGAAACTCTCACGCATGAACTTGTTGAAGAACTGGCGAATTCGCAAAGCCGAGGAGGATAACGAGTCCGTTTACATCAGCGAAAAATTCGGCGTGCGCTCATTGCACATAGGCAGCGATACTATACAGAGCGCGATGCGGATCGCCCATCCCAATGACCTTGAGATTGTGTATACACGCAGCATGATGGCGTTTCTCCTTTTTAACCCCGACCCACGCAAGGTGCTGATGGTAGGCCTGGGTGGTGGTTCGCTGGCGAAGTTTGTCTACCATCGATTACCCAATGCGCAGACGGTAGCGGTTGAGATTAACCCGCGTGTAGTAGCGATAGCTCGTCAGTTTTTTTACCTTCCGCCGGATGACGAGCGGCTACAGGTTGTCGTCGGCGACGGGGTAACCTATCTGGAAACGGCTCGATCAAAGTCGGACGTGATCATATTGGACGGCTATGATGCGCAAGCCCAGGTAGAAGCGCTGTCTACAGGTGTTTTTTACAGAAGTTGTGCCCGGGCATTAAGCGACTCGGGCGTTCTGGTGGTCAACCTGTGGGGTGGAGACCGCAACTTTAAGGGGTGTGTTGAGCGCATCGCGCAGGCGTTCAACCGGCGTGTCGCATGCTTGCCTGCTGGTAAGCCGGGAAATGTCGTGGCGCTTGCATTCAAACGCAGCCCCGGCATGCCGCGTTGGAACGATTTGCAGCATCGTGCACTAGGCCTTACCGACACGATGGGTCTGAAATTTACGGATTTTGTGCGTGATCTTGCGGCCATGAATCCAGACGACCAGGACGGACTGCCGATTTAGAAGCCACGTCTTTCAATCTTGTCTGGATTGTGAAAGAATCTGGTTTACTGGATTAAGGCTAGGGTGATTCACATGATAGACCGTGACGGATATCGCCCCAATGTTGGCATCATCATCTGCAATTCCAAGAACGAAGTTTTCTGGGGTAAACGTGTCCGGGAACACTCCTGGCAGTTTCCGCAGGGCGGCATAAAGTCTGGCGAGACGCCCGAGCGCGCAATGTATCGGGAACTGCAGGAAGAAGTGGGCCTAGATGAGCGGCACGTGCGTATTCTGGGGCGAACACGGGATTGGCTGCGTTACGAAGTGCCTGACCAATGGATACGCCGCGACTGGCGCGGCAACTACAGGGGACAGAAACAAATCTGGTATCTGTTGCGGTTGGTGGGTCGCGATTGCGACGTGCATTTGCGCGCATCAAGCAAACCGGAGTTTGACGCATGGCGTTGGCACGATTACTGGGTGCCGCTGGAGTCTGTCATCGAATTCAAGCGCGACGTCTATCAGCAGGCCTTAAATGAACTCGCCAAGTACCTGCATCGCCAGCGGTCGGAAAAGCGGGACCATGTAGCGATTGCACGCTGATGTCTGATCGTTGACGTATAGAATTGACATCGGGAAATCTTCGCCTTATACTAAGTTCACTAATTAGACTTAGTCTAATATTTGTCCCGGTCTGGCTTGCAAGTGCCTAAGACTGGTTTTTCGCAGTTCCGGACTTGTTTTTCCAAGTGCCTGAAAATAGGAGAGAAATATGCAACTCAAGGGGTCAAAAACCGAAGGTAATCTGAAAGCTGCATTTGCTGGAGAATCACAGGCGAATCGTCGATATCTGTATTTCGCAGCGAAAGCTGATGTCGAAGGCCAAAACGACGTGGCTGCCGTATTTCGTTCGACAGCCGAGGGCGAAACCGGCCACGCGCATGGTCATCTTGAGTATCTAGAGTTGGTCGGCGATCCAGCGACGGGCCTGCCGATAGGCAAGTCTCGCGACAATCTGAAAGCCGCGATTGCCGGTGAAACGCATGAGTACACCGACATGTATCCGGGAATGGCAAAAGCCGCGCGCACCGAAGGATTCGAGGAAATCGCCGATTGGTTCGAGACGTTGGCAAAAGCCGAGCGCTCGCATGCCAATCGTTTCCAGAAATCGCTGGATGCATTGAGCGACTAGGAGCGAAGCAGCAAAAGTTCGAAGGCGAAAGGCTGAAGGGTCTTTCGCCTTTTTTATTCAGTTTCCGGAATTCTGATCATGACTTCACGTGAAGGTAGTCTCGAAGCGCCGACCCGGCATGCGCTCGCCTGGGAAACGCCGGAATTCTACAACGAGGCAAAACTTCATGATGAAATGCACCGGGTATTCGATATCTGTCACGGGTGCCGGCGTTGTGTCAGTTTATGCACGGCATTTCCACGCCTGTTTGATCTGATAGACGAGAGCAAGACCGGCGAACTTGACGGTGTCGACAAAAAAAATTACCAGGAAGTCGTCGATCGCTGTTATCTGTGCGACGTTTGTTACATGACCAAGTGCCCTTATGTGCCACCGCACGCCTGGAACGTTGATTTTCCGCACTTGATGTTGCGCGCCAAGGCGGTCAAGTTCAAGCAGGGCGGGACTGGATTGCGCGATAAACTGCTGTCGTCGACCGACGCCATGGGCAAGCTGGCAACCATTCCCGTCGTTGTCAAGTTTGTGAATGCCGCCAACAAGTCCGCATTGGCTCGCGGCGTGATGGACAAGGTGCTGGGCGTGCACAAGGATCGCGTTTTGCCCGATTACGACAGCGCGACCTTTCGTTCCACGGCACGGCCCAATGCATCGCATGCGGTCCGGGATGGCGCCAAGACGCCCGGCAAAGTAGCCCTGTTTTCAACGTGTTATATCAACTATAACGAACCCGGCATCGGACACGACCTGCTGCGAGTGCTGGATCACAATGAGGTGCCTGTTGTCGTCGTCGAGAAGGAAGCGTGCTGTGGCATGCCCAAACTTGAACTCGGCGATCTGGATGCGGTCGCAAGGCTTAAAGCGATCAACATTCCGCCGCTTGCCAAACTGGCGCGCGCAGGTTACGCGATACTCACGGCCATACCGTCGTGTACCCTGATGTTCAAACAGGAACTGCCGCTGATGTTCCCTGATGATGCCGACGTGCAGGCAGTGAAGACGGCCATGTACGATCCGTTTGAGTATCTGGTGTTGCGGAACAAGGATGGGTTGATGAAGACCGATTTCAAAAATCCCCTGGGTAAGGTGTCTTATCACATACCCTGCCATTCCCGGGTGCAAAACGTCGGCCAGAAGACACGCGATCTGTTACAACTTGTTCCTGGAACCGAAGTAAATACCGTTGAACGTTGTTCGGGGCATGACGGGACCTGGGGCGTAAAGAGCGAGTATTTCGATCAGTCGATGAAGATAGGCCGTCCGGTGTTCAAACAGATGGCGGCCACGGACCCGGACTACATCAGTTCGGACTGTCCCATAGGCGGCCGCCACATACAGCAGGGCATGGGCGATACCCGCGCCGTAAAAGAGCATCCGATTTCCCTGATGCGTATTGCTTACGGCTTGTAGTGCTTGAATTCCTTGCAACCTTCGTGTGGAACGTGCGCGCGACCAACCTGAACTGATCATGCCGAAAATTTCCGCAAACAGCCTGATGACGCTGGAGTCCTACGCCAAAGCACGCAAGGAGTTTCGCACCCAAGTGATTGCGCACAAGAAACAACGTACCGCGCACCTCGGCGAAAACGTGACCTTGATATTTGAAGACGAATTAACTGTTCGATATCAGGTCCAGGAAATGCTGCGTGTCGAGCGGATATTCGAGGAGGCCGGCATACTCGGCGAACTCGAGGCCTACAATCCTCTGATACCCGACGGCAATAACTGGAAGGCCACCATGCTTATCGAATACCCCGATGAGCGCGAGCGTCACGCGATGCTGGCGCGGCTCAAGGGCGTCGAGGACCGGGTGTGGGTCCAGATTGCCGGAAACGACCGCGTTTATGCAATCGCCGACGAGGATCTGGATCGAGAAAATGAAGAAAAGACCTCGTCCGTTCATTTCCTCAGATTCGAAATTTCATCCGCAATGAAACAGGCGTTGATTGACGGCTCCGATCTCAAGATGGGTATCGATCATTCGGTGTACACGGCTGAAATTGTGGTGCCTGCCGTGATCACGCAGTCCTTGGTGCGGGATTTGGAAGCTTAGCCCGTTACCATGCAGTTGCGCGATCTACATGGTGTGAATATGTGGCGTAATACGCTCTTGCGCCTGCTGTTTGCGTCGTGCGCGTTAATTACGTGGCACTGTCAGGCACAGATATTTCCATGGTCGCCCAGAAATGATGGCGAAGAAAAGCCATGGGCCGAAACGGATATCAAACGCCCGCCTTTTCCGGAGCCTGCCAACCTTGTCGCATACAACCCTGGAATCAGCACTGCAAATCTCTACTACATCGATGCGCAGTCAATCTCGATAGGGAGCGACGAGGTGGTTCGCTTTACCGTGGTGGTGAAAAGTCCGGGCGGGGCGCAAAACGTCTCATACGAAGGGATGCGTTGCATGACCCGTGAGCACAGGTATTACGCGTTTGGGCGATCCGATCGATCCTGGTCCGATGCGCGCGCCAGCGAATGGCGCAGGATCGATAGGGAAGAGAGTAATCGCCCGCGCCTGGCGTTGTATACGGATTATTTTTGTCCCAACGAGAGAACCCCGGTCAAGTCGGTTAAGGACGCCGTCAATCTGTTACGCAAAGGTGGTCCGGCGCCTTATGTCAGCGCAGATTAGCTGTCGCTCCCTTGATTACAGTAGCACCAGATTGTCCCGGTTGATCAACTCGGGTTCGTCTATGTAGCCCAGCTTGGCCTCGATGTCGCTAGACGGGGTCTTGAGTATGCTGCGCGTTTCGGCGGCGCTGTAATTAACCAGACCACGCGCGATGGTGGCGCCGCCCTGGTCGCAGCAGTCCACTACTTCGCCGCGCTCGAATTCACCCGTCGCATTGACTACGCCTATGGGCAACAGGCTCTTGCATTGCATGCGCAGCGCCAATACCGCGCCTTCGTCCAGCGTCAGCGTTCCCCGCACTTGTAAGTGATCGGCCAGCCATTGTTTGCGCGCCGCCAAGGTATGGGTAGTGGCCCTGAGCAGGGTCCCTATGCTCTCGCCGCCCGCGAGGCGCACCAGCACATCAGGTTCATGCCCCGAGGCAATGGCGGTGTGCGCGCCGCTACGTGCCGCGCGCTTGGCCGCTAGAACCTTGGTTATCATGCCGCCTATCCCGACGTGCGTGCCGGCGCCTCCTGCCATTTGCTCAAGTCGCGGATCTCCTGCTTGAGCATCGGCTATCAGTGTTGCGTCGGTATTCTTGCGCGGATCCGCGGAATAGAGCCCGGCCTGGTCCGTGAGTATGATCAGCGCATCCGCTTCAACCAGGTTGGTTACCAATGCTGCCAGCGTATCGTTGTCGCCCAATCGGATTTCGTCCGTGGCCACCGTATCGTTTTCATTGATGATGGGGATCGCGCCCAGATTCAGAAGGGTGCGTAGCGTGGACCGCGCGTTAAGATAGCGTTTGCGGCTCGCCATGTCTTCATGTGTCAGTAGTATCTGTGAAGTCAGCAGTTCATGTTTTTGAAAACACGATTCGTAAGCCTGCACCAGGCCCATTTGCCCCACCGCCGCGGCCGCCTGCAGTTCGTGTAGGGCACTGGGGCGCCGCTTCCATCCGAGTCGTTGCATGCCTTCTGCAATCGCACCGCTTGAAACCAGCAACATCTCCCGTCCCATCCGGCGCAGTTCCGCGATTTGGCCGGCCCATCGTGCAAGCGCGGCAAGATCAAGTCCCTTACCCTGATTTGTCACCAGGCTGCTGCCCACTTTGATGACGAGCCGTTTGGCCTGATGGAGTTCAGCCGACATAACCGAACTCCAGTTGCGATCGGTACGTCGCCATACTTCTCAAAGGGCGAAGAATGGGCGCAAAGTCTGGTGTGGCTAGGGTCATTGAGATTGGTCCCGTGCTTGGCCGTCGCCGTGCCTGTTTTTGTCCAGGTATTCCATGATGGCGTACTTGAGTTCTTTGCAGCCTTCGCCATTCAGAGCGGAAATAATAAAGCTTTTTTCGTGCCAGCCAAAGTCTGCGGCAAATTGCTGCAGTCGCGTCTTGCGGTCCTCGGAAAGCAGCAGATCCGCCTTGTTCAACACGAGCCAGCGTGGTTTCGCGAACAGTGCCGGATCATACTTTTCGAGTTCGCGTACGATGGCACGAGCTTCCGCGACAGGGTCGGTGGCGGGGTCAAATGGCGCGATATCGACCAAGTGTAACAATAAACGCGTGCGGGCGAGGTGGCGCAGGAATTGATGTCCTAATCCAGCGCCCTCGGCGGCACCTTCGATAAGGCCCGGAATATCGGCGATCACAAAGCTGCGGTTGTCATCAACCCGCACCACACCCAAGTTGGGATGCAAAGTGGTGAACGGGTAGTCAGCCACCTTGGGTTTTGCCGCGGATACCGCGCGTATGAAAGTGGACTTGCCAGCATTCGGCATGCCCAGCAGGCCGACATCGGCCAGCACCTTGAGTTCGAGCTTGAGTTTGCGTGATTCACCCGGCATGCCGCGCGTAAACTGGCGCGGTGCACGATTGGTGCTGGATTTGAAGTTGAGATTGCCTTTGCCGCCTTCGCCGCCCTGAGCGAGGGTTGCCTGCTGCTCATGCGTGGCGAGATCCACGATGATTTCGCTGCTGTCGAAATCGCTCACCACCGTGCCGACCGGTACTCGAAGCACAATATCTTCGGCGGATTTGCCATTGCAGTCGGCGCCGCGCCCGGGTTCGCCGTGTTTGGCGCGGTGTATGCGTTCAAACCGGTAATCTATCAGGGTATTGATATTGCGATCGGCGACGGCGATTATGCTGCCGCCACGGCCGCCGTCCCCCCCATCCGGGCCTCCTCGCGGCACGAACTTCTCGCGTCGAAACGATGCCGATCCGTCCCCGCCTTTTCCGGCGTGTAATTCAATGATGGTTTCGTCGATAAACTTCATGGCCGGTTTTCAATTCTGAATCAAGTTAAGTCTTGGAAGCGGATTAACGGTCGGTCGGCAAAAAACAAAAAAGCCCTGCGCGCTGGCAGGGCTTTTCGGAACCATAGAGTTAACTCTATTATGCGGCAATCACGTTGACGGTTCTTTTTCTTTCAGCTCCTTTGATCGCAAATTCGACCTTGCCGGTGATGGTTGCAAACAGCGTATGGTCTTTGCCTATGCCGACGTTTACGCCGGGATGCATTTGTGTGCCGCGTTGGCGCACGATGATGCTGCCCGCCGAGATCAACTCACCACCATATGCTTTTACGCCAAGCCGCTTTGAGTTGGAATCGCGCCCGTTGCGCGAACTGCCGCCTGCTTTTTTGTGTGCCATGGTTGTATCTCCTATGCCGCGATACCGAGAATTTCGATCTCGGTATAGTTTTGACGGTGTCCCTGCGATTTGCGGTAGTGCTTGCGGCGGCGCATCTTGAAAATGTGCACCTTGTCGCCCCGGCCGTGGGATACGATTTTAGCCTTAACTGATGCCCCGGAAAGCGTCGGCGTGCCCAGCGTAACATTCTCACCATCGGCGACCATCAATACTTGGTCGAGCACAATCTCGCTGCCGACGTCGGCAGCAATTTGTTCAATTCTCAGCTTCTCCCCGGAACACACACGGTACTGCTTGCCACCGGTTTTAATGACCGCATACATGATTTTGACCTTTGACGTTAAGCTGCCGCTGAATACGGAAAGCCGCGCATTATACCCAACAGCGATTTTTGAGTCAAAGCATAGTAAAATGAGTGACTTGCCGCCCGCGCCATTGAAGGTGGCTGCGGCCCGCGCGTGATGCGGCCGGGCTCGGGCGCGATCTCCCGCCATTTCGACCGGATCATATGTTTATTGCCCATATTCGCGACCTACTGGCCCCCGACATGCGGGCCGTGGATGAGGTCATACGAGCCCGGCTTGATTCGAATGTGGCGCTGGTGAGCCAGGTTGCCGAATATATCATCGGCAGCGGTGGTAAGCGCCTGCGTCCGCTGTTGGTGTTGTTGTCGGCGGGCGCGTTCAGCTATCACGGCAGGGATCATTACCAGTTGGCGGCCGTTGTCGAGTTTGTCCATACCGCCACGCTGTTGCACGATGACGTGGTTGATACGTCGGCACTGCGACGCGGCAAACCTACCGCAAACGCCCTTTTCGGCAATGCCGCGAGCGTGCTCGTCGGTGACTTTGTTTACTCTCGCGCCTTTCAGATGATGGTCGAAGTCGACAATATGCGTGTGATGAAGGTGCTGGCGGAAGCCACCAACATGATCGCCGAAGGCGAAGTGTTGCAGCTAATGAATTGCCAGAATCCCGACATAGACGAGCGCAGCTACCTGCAGGTTATTCGCTATAAGACCGCCAAGCTGTTCGAGGCGGCGACGCGCTTGGGTGCGATACTGGGCGGTGCAACCAGCGATCAGGAAGCGGCTATGGCAACCTACGGCATGCACCTGGGGACCGCTTTTCAGCTCATAGACGACGTACTCGATTACTCCGGTGACCACATGACGATGGGGAAGAATGTGGGCGATGACCTATCCGAAGGTAAGGCTACGCTGCCCCTGATTTTTGCAATCAAGCAGGGCAGCAACGATGAAGCCGCGTTGATTCGAAAAGCGATCAAAGAGGGCGGTTTGGATGAGCTTGGCGAGGTGCTTTCGGCGATCAGTCGCACCGGTGCGCTCGACTACACGCGGCGTCAGGCTGAAACAGAAGTCCTTAGTGCGAAACAGGCCCTGTCCGGTTTGTCCGATACTCAATATCGAGAGTACTTGATGAAATTGGCGGATTTCGCGGTAAGCCGGGATCACTGACGCACCCAAAAACTCGCTGTGTGCCAGATCGTGCGCGGCGCGCACAAATTTGATCGTGCAACCGCAAGGTGGGTCAATTGGATAATGACTGCGATCGGCGTCAATGTTACAATTCATCACCGACGATTCGCCGTGGTAGCAAGTTTTGCGGGAATGAAACTATTGTCGGCGCGTTCGCGAATCGGGTGTTACGCAGGTGTGTCATTTTCGGATTCGGGGTGTAGCTCAGCCTGGTAGAGTACTGCGTTCGGGACGCAGGAGTCGGAGGTTCGAACCCTCTCACCCCGACCATTAAAATCAAAGAGTTATGGAACGACTTGGTCGTTGTCAGTGCCGCCAGGGCCGACGCGGCGTGGCCCCGTTTGCAACATCCGGATGAGTATCGGTTCAACCTATCATCCGTAGGATAAAACGAGGATCGCGCTTGCGCTTGCGCTTGCATATGCTCGGTGCAACTTGGCTGATTGAATGTGGTCTGATCACTTTGGTCCGAACAAATAGGAGCGAAGTATTATGAACAGCGAACGCGACGAGGCAACCTTGATGGGGCAGGTCGCCGGCATCATCGCGGTGATGTTGGCTCTAGTACGTGCGCTACCGCCGACCGCACGCAAGCGGATGCAGCAGCAGTTGCACAGCCAGTTTGAATCTCTCATCGCGGCTATGAGTGCAACCGAGGCACAAGGGGTAAGGGCGGGACGGGAAGGCGCTGTATGGATGCGCGAACTGTTCCTGAAACAGATTGCCGAGGCAGACAAGAAGCCCACGAGCGGTGGAAAGACCCCGGTTCGAAAAGAACTCGATATCCAGTTCTAGTGTATTTTCTGGCACGCGTTCGCGAATGACAACGATCCCGCATTCCGCATCGTTGCTTGCCTATTCGCTAGGCCATCCATGAGGGAGCAAGGCAAGATGCAAAACAAGGGACCTACGGTTCGAATTTGCGAATGGGCATGCGCCACGCGTTACGAAGACATACCTGCGGACGTGCGGTCCGAGGCCCTCAGGGTGCTGTACGATGAAGTCGGTGCCATGATAGCCGGATCCACGCTGGAGTCATGCAGGCCCATCGTCGATATGGTGCGTAAACTGGGCGGTGCCGGAGAATGCACGGTGGTAGGACACCCGTTACGCGCGCCTTTGTTAAACGCGATTTTGGCCAACGGCTCCATCGGGCATGCTGACGAAGTCGATCCCACGTCCGTGCACGGTGCCGGTCACTTTGCCGCGACCATGGTGCCGACGGTGCTGACGGTGGGTCAGTACGTGAACGCGTCCGGCACGGCGTTCGTGCGCGCGTTTGTGCTCGGTGCCGAGATTGCGGCGCGCATGCAGTCGACCTTTAACGCACACGACGAAGCGCGCCCCGAGTTTTATTACAGCGCCGGTGCATCATTGGGTGCCGCAGTCACGGCCGGACTGCTGCTGGGCCTGGATGCGGACAGGATGGAGCATGCGCTGGGTGCGGCGGCCATGGGATGCGCACCCCTGATGAGTCTGCACCACGAAGATCTGCACCAGACTAAGGCGCTGGCATATTCCGGGCGGACGGCCCGGGCGGGAGTCGAATCCGCGATGCTGGCGCGGCACGATTTTCATGCGCCGCGCGAGATACTGACGACCGAAAACGGCTTTTTCCATGCCTTCGTGGGAAATCGGGAGGCGGGACACGACGTCGTGACGGATCTCGGCAGCAAGTATTTGATGAAGGACCTTCTTTACAAACGTTATTCGACTGGCGGGCCTAACCTCGCGCCGCTGTATGCGTATTTCCAGTTGATGAAACGGCATAACTTTTCCGGATCGGATGTTGTGGAGATCGAGGTCACGGGTGCGCGCGGACGCTCGGTGGGGTTGACCGACCACCATCCGTCGATTCATACGGAGACGGTGTTGTCGCTGGCTGCATGCTACGGTGAGTTCACATTCAAGCACGCCCATGATCTGAGCTATTGCAAGGACCAGCGCTTCCTGGACTTCCAGAAAAGGGCGCGAGTCAGGATAGTTCCGCGTGAAGGTCCGACCGCAAGAGCGCACCGTCTGCAGGCCAACATGACGGTGCGCACCACGGGGGGCGGCGTGTTTCAGCAGGAGGTGAATTATCCGCTGATGACACAACCCGAGATCGAGCAAAAGTTTCGGGAGCTCGTGGGTATGCGACTGGACAGCGCGACAACGATGGAACTGGATCGCAAGTTAAAGGCGATCGAGACCATGGACAACGTCGCAACGCTGGTAAGCGCTCTGGAGATCGCGTACTGAGAGAGTGCCTAACAAAGTGGATCTTGGCTACTTTGCAGCCGGATTTGGCGACGGCAGGGCATTCGTAACGACATTGCCAAGCTGCAGCCCCTACGTGTCTTCAGCACATTCGTCAATCCGCTTTGGCGCCCGAGTCCCGTACCACCTTGCCCCAGCGTAACAGGCTGGACTTGATATACGCAGCGTATTCCTCGGGCGTGTTGTTGTAAGTAGGATCGGCGCCGAGTGCTGCCCAGCGGTCCCTGATTTCGGCGGATTGCACGATTTTGATCAATTCGGAGTGCAGACGGTTGACGACGGCTAATGGCGTTCCCGCAGGTGCCAGCATGCCGTACCAGACGGAACCTTCGTAACCGGCCACTCCAGCTTCCGACAGTGTCGGAATTTGTGGCGCGGCGGCGGTGCGCTTTGCTCCGCTGGTTGCAAGCGCACGCAGTCTGCCGGCCTGGGCTTGGGGCAGGGCAATCGGCGCCCCGGGAAACATGATCGAGATCTGTCCCGCCAGCAAGTCGCTGAGCGCGCCGGTAACGCCTTTGTACGGCACATGCACGAGTTTTACACCAGCCATGGTATTCAACATTTCTCCGGCAAGATGCAAGGTGCTGCCGTTGCCGGCGGATCCGTAAAAGAGTTGGCCGGGCCGGGCTCTGGCGAGGGCAATAAGTTCCTTGGCTGATTTCGCCGGCAGCGACGGATGCACGACCAGTATCAACGGCGTGGTCGCGACCAGCGTGAGTGGCGCAAAGTCCCGGATCGGATCGTAACTCAGGTTCGGGTAGAGACTGGGATTGATCGTCAATGTGGTGCCGGCCAGCAGCAACGTATACCCGTCAGGCGGCGATTTTGCGACGGCCTCGGTCCCGACTATATTGTTGGCGCCGGGCCGGTTGTCTATGACCACGGCTTGCCCGAAATTTTCCGAAAGTTTTTGCGCTACGACCCGTGCGAACACGTCTCCTACGCCGCCAGCGGCAAGCGGAACGACCACGCGTATCGATTTGGCCGGGAAGTTCTGCGCATTACCGACTAACGGAAACGTCGCTAAAGCTATCCATACATACGACCATCGCACTTTTCCCGTCTTTACTGTCATGTGGTTCCGTTCTGAATTCACGGGTGATGTCGACGCCGCCGGCTACTCGGCGCGTATACCGGCATCCTTGATAATTTTACCCAAACGGCTCATTTCGGACTTTACGGTGGCGGCGAGTTGCTCGGGTGTGCTGCCTACCGATTCCAGGCCGGCGTTAAATAGCCGCTCCTTCGCTTCCGGCATGTTGACGATGCGCACCGTCTCCTGATGCAGGCGGCTGATGGCGGCCGCTGGTACCTTTGCGGGCGCGAATAGAGCGTTGATGGATGCTGCTTCATATCCGGGCAGACCGGTGGCGGCGACTGTGGGAACGCCGGGAACCAGTGCGGATTGCATCGCGCTAGTCACTGCCAATGCTCTTAGTCGGCCCGACTGCATATGCGTCACGGCAGCTGTCGTCGTGGAGAACATCAGTTGAATTTGTCCCGACAATAAATCGATCAATGCGGCAGCGTTGGCTTTGTATGGCACGTGCACCAGGTCGATGTCCGCCATGGACTTAAATAGTTCTCCACCCAGGTGGGACGATGCGCCCAAGCCGCTCGATGCGAAATTAAGCGCACCTGGGCGCGCTTTTGCCAATGCGATCAGGTCCTTGACCGACTTGACCGGCAGCGCCGGGTGAACGACCAGAACGTTGGGCGACCGGTTGGTCAGTGAGATGGGCGCAAAATCCCGGACTGGATCGTACGGTGACTTGTCGCGCATGAAAGGCGTGAGCCATAAGCCACTGCCATAAAAGATTAAAGTATAGCCATCGGGCGCGGCCTTAAGTACCGGATCCGCGGCCACGAGAGCGGAACCACCGCGGTTTTCCACCACCACCGGTTGCCCAAAACTTGTCGTAAGCCCTTGTGCGATCAGTCGTGCCGCGAAATCGACTCCGCCGCCCGCGGCAGCGGTGAGTATGCGTATGGTCCTGGTCGGATAGTCCTGCGCGGATGCCGTGCAGGCTGTCGATACGATCAGCACAGCCAACGCGACGCTTGGGGAATAACGAATACTTTTCATGATACTTCCTTTGCCTGCTTGCATAAAACTCGCAAAACCGCGCCTCGACGCGCCATAATAGCGCCACGTGCCGCGCCGCAAAAGGGCGGCGAGCGCGGAATCTTTGGTCCAGACTGAAATGCCCTGATTCTATTAAATAATTGAATCGTTTGATGTTACTCAGCGAGGTTAACCCTTGTCTAGGCTAGTCTTGATTGTAGCGGTCATATTTCTGGCCTGGTGGATCCTGAGGAAATATTTGCGATCGATCCGACGCGAAAAGCCGCCGGCGGCGGTTCCCGAGGATATGGTGCGTTGTGCGCATTGCGGTGTGCACTTGCCGCGCAGTGAAGGCCTGGCGGACAACGGCAGGATCTACTGCAGCGACGATCATATGCACCGAGACCGTTGATTGTTCATCCGGTTTTACTGAATGTCCCTGTTACAGCGACTGCTGCGTATTGACCTGAAGTCACCCGAACAGAACATCGAACCGCCTGATTCATACTGGCGTTCGTTGTTTTTTTTCAATGGCTACCGAATAGTCGTTGCGCTGTTGCTGTTCGGAGTCACCCAGATTTTCGGGGACCGTCTGGCCTTTGGGTCGGCCGACCTTAACCTGTTCGTCTACGTCAGCGCGGCGTACGTGACCCTCAGCGGGCTGTGTTTTCTGGCGATCGCGTGGCGGCACCATTTTCATCTCCAACTCGGCATACAGGTCAGTGCCGATATTCTGATCATCGTCGTGCTGATGTTTGCCAGTGGCGGAATTTCGAGCGGACTGGGACTGCTGCTGTTGTCCGGGCTCGCCGCGGCCGGACTTATCAGTCGCGGGCGACTGACATTGTTTTATGCGGCGCTCGCCAGTATCGCGGTGCTGCTTGAGCAGACTGTCCAGGTTTTGTTCCACTTTGGGCCTACCACGCAGTACGTGCAGGCCGGTTTGCTCAGCATAGGTTATTTCACCACCGCGTGGGTTGCCCACAGGCTTGCCGACTATCTGGTCGCAACCGAGCAAATTGCCGCGCAACGCGAAGTCGATCTCGCCAATATGGCGGACGTGAACCAGCTGGTGATACGTGACATGCAGGACGGTGTGCTGGTTGTCGACGGAAACGGAATCATCCGGCAGTACAACGCGCGCGTCGAGAAAATGCTCGGCGTCATGCCGAACAACCGTGAACTGAACCTGCGGGATTACTCGCCGCCGTTGGCTCGCCGCTTTGATGAATGGCGTGTATTGCCGACGGGATTTGAACCCATGAGCGTCATGGTGCTCAGCGAGCAAGTCAGTGCGCGCTTTGTGCTGGTGGGCCGCCGACGCAATGTCGGCGCGGTTATTTTTCTCGAAGACCTGTCACGCGTGCAGGCGCAGGCGCGGCAGATGAAGCTTGCTGCGTTGGGCCGGCTCGCGGCGAACATTGCACATGAAATACGCAATCCCCTGTCCGCGATTAACCATGCCACGGAGTTGCTGCAGGAAGAGCCGGTCGTGAGCAGTGCCGTGTCACGTCTGCTGGCGATCATTCATGACAACGTTAAGAGATTGGACCGGGTCGTGAACGACGTCCTGAAGCTCAATCGGGGCGAACGCGCGCACCGTGAATCGTTCGAGGCCGGGAGTTTTCTGCGCACGTTTGCTGCGCAGTTCTGTCAGATCGAAAGAGTTCCGGAATCGATTTTTGCAATCGAACTGTCGGCGGATCCGCAGTTGTCGTTCGATCACAGCCATCTGACTCAGGTGATGTGGAATCTTTGTCGAAACGCACTGCGACAATGCCGTCGCGATCAGGCCAGCATACGCATCGCGGTCGACATGGTCGGCAGCCGGAATGCTGTAAAATTGGACGTTGTAGACGATGGCCCGGGGGTGCCGGCGGCACTACGCAATCAGTTGTTCGAACCGTTTTTTACGACGGCTGGCAGTGGCACCGGCTTGGGGTTGTATCTGGCGCGTGAAATGTGCGTGGCAAACGATGCGACCCTCGAGTACATCGAAACGCCCGCCGGAGCCCAGTTTACGATCATGTGCCATGAAGGCGGGGACGAGTAATGTCGAATAGCAGGGTCCTGATCGTCGACGACGAAGCTGACATCCGCGAACTGCTGAGCCTGACGCTGCAGCGTATGGGGCTGGACACGGATTGCGCCGGCAACGAGTTTGAAGCCACGCAGCTGATGCAGAAGTGCAGCTACGACCTGTGTCTGACGGATATGCGATTGCCGGACGGAGACGGCCTGCAGTTGCTCGAACACGTAAGCAGTCATTACGCGAATACGCCGGTGGCGGTCATCACCGCATATGGCAGTGCCGAGAACGCGGTGGCCGCGCTCAAGGCCGGTGCGTTTGACTATCTTGCCAAACCCGTATCGCTGAATCAGCTGCGTGCGATGGTGCTATCGGCGCTCAAACTTCCTCGCAGCGGTCAGGCCACCAGGTCCGATGAAAAGAATGGCGGAAACGGCGGCATGCCGTTGCTGCTCGGCAATTCGCCGGTCATGCAGCAGGCCCGCCGCATGATAGACAAACTGGCGCGCAGCCAGGCTCCGATACATATCAGCGGGGAGTCGGGTAGCGGCAAGGAACTCGCGGCGCGGCTCATGCATATGAAAGGTCCGCGCAACGGCGCGCCGTTTGTGCCCGTCAACTGTGGCGCGATTCCCGAAAACTTGATGGAAAGTGAATTCTTCGGATACCGGAAGGGTGCGTTTACCGGCGCCGAACAGGACAAGAACGGATTCTTCCAGGCCGCCAACGGCGGTACCCTGTTTTTGGACGAGGTGGCGGATCTTCCAATGCTGATGCAGGTCAAGCTGTTGCGCGCGATACAGGAAAAAAGAGTGCGCAAGGTGGGATCGACCAGCGAGGAAAATACCGATGTTCGTGTCATCAGTGCAACTCACCATAACCTCGCGGATGCGGTAAAGGATGGCAAGTTTCGGCAGGATCTGTACTACCGCCTCAACGTGATCGAACTCAAGATGCCGGCGTTGCGTGACATGCGCGCCGATATTCCGGCCCTGGCGCGCGAGATACTGGGCAGAAGCGCGACCGGGCACGACACAGCGAAGGTTCACGGCATTTCCGAACGCGCGGTCGCCGCATTGCAGGATTATCAGTTTCCTGGCAACGTGCGTGAACTGGAAAATATTCTTGAGCGTGCGCAGGCGTTGTGCGCGGGTGACGAAATTGACGTTGAGGACCTACAGCTGAGCGAGGCTGCGGTGTGTGACGATGCCGTCGCGGCGGGCGAATTGTCCGGTTTGCCGCTGCAGGAGCACCTTGATCACGTCGAGAAAATGGCCATACTTAAGGCACTGGAACAGACCCGCTACAATCGCACGGCGGCGGCGAAGCTTCTCGGCATCACGTTTCGCGCAATGCGCTATCGCATGGAGCGGCTGGGTATCAATTGACGTCCCAACGGACGGGTCACCGCGCAAGCTTTATGCCGTGCTATTCACTTTCCGCCTGTCGCACTACCAATGAAAATTGATTCGGACGGAATTCTGTGCGGGGCATGCTTTGTGCCGTCACCAAATTGCGACGATCGTCCCGAAGGCAGTGGTGTGGATCTCGTGGTTATTCATAACATCAGCCTGCCGCCGGGCGAATTTGGCGGCGCGGGTATTGTTGATCTCTTTACCAACGAGTTGAACCCCGACGCCCACCCCTATTATCGGGACATAGCGGGTCTTAGGGTGTCAGCGCATTTTCTGATCCGACGCGACGGATCGATTATTCAGTTCGTATCCTGCGCCAGGCGCGCATGGCACGCGGGCGCTTCCGTCTGGCGCGACAGGCATCGCTGCAATGATTTCTCCGTCGGCGTGGAACTGGAAGGCGCCGACGATGTGCCATTCGAGGGCCGGCAATACCAACAGCTCGCCTTGCTGACGCGGGCGCTGGAGGCGCGGTACCCAATATCGGACATCGTCGGGCACGCCGATATCGCGCCGGGTCGCAAGATCGATCCCGGGCCATGTTTTGACTGGTTGCGGTATCGGAAGCTGTTGACGCGCCTCTGAAACAGGGGCCTCGGATGTTCGTTTCTGTGCGGCGCGCAAAAGCTATCCGCGACGGCGAGTTTCGGGCACTTACCACTGGTGCCATAGGGTGTCTCCAACGCTGCCTGGCATCGAGTAACTCTGTTCGTGGCGGCCACTTGTTGCGGCGCACAAAGACGATTTCGAAGGCTGTGCTGTGCGCCCGTTCCCCGCCCGCGCTGCGTAATCTTTAAGCAAAACTTTCCCTGCCGCAACAATGTAGTTCACGCTGTTTTGAAAGTGAATACTAGGACCTCAAAAAAGATTCATAAATCTATTGCGCTCGCCAAATCTAGCTACTAGAATTAGTTCAAACTTATACAAAGAACACAATATATAGTGGTTATGGGGAGCCGCCGGTGGGGCTCCTTTTTTCAGAAAAAACACAATTAAATGAACGGTTAAGGAGAGCCCATCCATGCAAATTTCCACCAACGTCCCCGTCGCAGCGCCCGCAATGAACGTGTCCCTTAATACTGAAGGCCAGACCGCGTCATCCCCCTATGGCGATTACAAGATTATTCGCCGTAACGGTGCGGTTGCCGGCTTCGAGCCGTCCAAGATTTCAATTGCCATGACCAAGGCCTACATTGCCGTAAATGGAGGCCAAGGTGCCGCATCAGCGCGGGTGCGGGAACTGGTGACCAAGCTTACCGAGGGGGTCGTCGGGGCGCTGGTGCGCAGACAGCCTAACGGCGGCACATTTCATATCGAAGACATACAGGATCAGGTTGAACTGGCGCTGATGCGCTCCGGCGAACACGAAATTGCGCGTGCCTACGTGTTGTATCGCGAGCAGCGTACGCAGGAGCGCGCGCGGCAGCGCGAAGCGCAGGTGGCGGAGACTGTTGCGCAGCCGACGATCAACGTTACGGAGAACGGCAAGACTCGCCCTCTCGACATGGCGCGTCTCACCGTGCTGGTGCAGGAATCGTGCGAAGGGCTGGGCAGCGCGGTCGACCCCGGCATTATCCTGCAGGCGACCCTGAAGGACCTGTACGAGGGTGTGCCCGTCGACGAGGTGCGCAAATCGCTGATACTGTCCTCGCGCTCACTGATAGAAAAGGATCCCGCGTACAGTTATGTCACTGCGCGGCTGCTGTTGAACACCGTGCGCCTGGAGACGATAGGGGAAGAACTCACGCAATCGGAAATGAAGACACGTTACGCGGAAGAGTTCCCCAAACTCATCATGATGGGCGTGGAGGCCGAGCTGCTGGATGAACGCATTGCCGCCTATGACCTAAAGAGCCTGGGCAAGGCGCTGGATGCGAAGCGCGATTTCAAGTTTGGATATCTCGGGCTGCAAATTCTCTATGATCGTTACTTTCTGCACATACAGGGCCGGCGCATCGAATTGCCGCAGACCTTTTTCATGCGCGTGGCGATGGGGCTTGCGCTGAACGAACCGGAAGATCAGCGTGAAGCGCGTGCGATCGAGTTCTATAACGTGCTTTCATCTTTCGATCTTATGAGTTCCACGCCGACGCTGTTCAACTCGGCGACGCGGCGCTCACAACTTGCAAGTTGTTTTCTGACAACCGTGGCGGATGATCTGGATGGTATCTACGAAGCCATCAAGGAAAATGCCATGCTGCAGAAATATGCGGGTGGCATAGGTAATGACTGGACGCCGGTGCGGGCGTTAGGCGCCTATATCAAGGGTACCAATGGGAAATCGCAGGGCGTGGTGCCGTTTCTTAAAGTCGTCAACGATACCGCGGTCGCGGTTAACCAGGGCGGAAAGAGAAAAGGCGCCGTGTGTTCGTATCTGGAGACATGGCATCTCGACATCGAGGAATTCCTGGAGTTGCGGAAGAACACCGGCGATGACCGCCGCCGTACTCACGATATGAACACCGCCAACTGGATTCCGGACCTGTTTATGAAGCGCGTGATGGAAAACGGTGAGTGGACGCTGTTTTCGCCATCGGACGTCATAGACCTGCACGACAAGTTCGGCAAGGCGTTCGAGCAGGCGTATCTGGGTTACGAACAGAAAGCCGCCCAGGGCGACTTGAAGCTTTACAAGAAAATTCCGGCAGCCCAGCTGTGGCGCAAGATGTTGACCATGTTGTTCGAAACGGGACATCCGTGGATCACCTTCAAGGACCCATGCAATATCCGTTCGCCGCAGAACCATGTCGGGATCGTGCACAGTTCCAACCTGTGCACCGAGATTACGCTGAGCACTAATGAAGACGAGATCGCAGTCTGCAATCTGGCCTCGGTTAATATGACGGCGCATCTTGATGTTGCCAACGGCAAGCTTGACATCGAGAAACTCAAGCGCACGGTGGGAACCGCGATGCGCATGCTCGATAACGTAATCGACCTCAATTATTACTCGGTCAATAAAGCGCGCAATTCGAATTTCAAGCATCGTCCGGTCGGCCTGGGCATCATGGGTTTCCAGGACTGCCTGCATATGTTGCGTATTCCGTATGGCTCACAGGCTGCGATCGAGTTTTCCGATCTTTCCATGGAGGCGATTGCCTACACCGCGTATTCCGCATCGGCTGACATAGCCGATGAGCGCGGACCCTATTCAACATTCAAGGGTTCGCTGTGGGACAGGGGCATCCTGCCGCACGATTCGCTTAAATTGCTGGCTGACGAGCGAGGCGGTTATGTGGAGGCCGACCTTAGCTCCACGCTAGACTGGGACGCGTTGCGCGCGCGCATCAAGCAGGTGGGCATGCGTAATTCGAATTGCATAGCCATCGCGCCCACCGCCACGATCGCCAACATCACGGGGCTGTCACAGTGCATAGAGCCCACCTATCAGAATTTGTATGTGAAATCGAACCTGTCAGGGGAATTCACAGTTACCAACGAATACCTGGTCCGGGACCTGAAAAGACTCAACCTCTGGGATGAGGTCATGATCGCCGATCTCAAGTATTTCGACGGAACGCTGTCCAAGATAGACCGCATTCCGCCGGATATTCGCGCGCTTTACGCCACCGCGTTCGAGATTGAACCGAAGTGGCTGGTCGAGTGCGCGGCACGGCGCCAGAAATGGATAGACATGTCGCAATCTCTCAACATCTACATGGCGGGAGCATCGGGCAAGAAGCTCGACGAAACGTACAAGCTGGCATGGCTGCGCGGGTTAAAGACCACGTACTATCTGCGTACGCTGGGCGCGACTCACGTGGAAAAATCGACCGTCAAGACCGGTGCGTTGAACGCAGTGCCGACGGATGGCGGCATGGCCGCCGCCGCGGTGCCGGCGACCGATGCGCGGTTTTGTTCCATCGATAATCCGGAATGCGAGTCGTGTCAGTAAAAAAGGCTGGTCGCATGACCGGTTTGCACGTAATTACACGGAACAATTGGTACGGCGGACCACCTATAAAACCTGTAAAGGACTGTTGGACCATGCGTCGTTGTCCACCTACAACATCAATAAAGGAGCATTCCCATGTTGCAATTTGAAGAGAGCGCACCGCATGGCGTCGGTATGGCAGGACTGCAACCGGTGAGCGGTACCCTTGCGCAGTCCCATGTGCGTGCGAGTGACGCGGCTGCGGCGCTGGCCAACCCGGCGGAGAAAATGCGCCGTGTCAACATAGCCGACAAGCGCATCATCAACGGACAAACCGACGTCAATCAGCTGGTGCCTTTCAAATACAAATGGGCGTGGGAGAAGTATCTATCGGCGTGCGCCAATCACTGGATGCCGCAGGAAATACAGATGAGCCGCGACATCGCATTGTGGAAGGACCCGAACGGCTTGACCGAAGACGAGCGGCGCCTGGTCAAGCGTAACCTCGGATTCTTCGTCACCGCCGATTCGCTGGCCGCGAACAACATCGTTCTCGGCACGTATCGGCACATTACCGCGCCTGAATGCCGTCAGTACCTGCTGCGCCAGGCATTCGAGGAGGCCATACACACCCATGCATATCAATACATCGTCGAAAGTCTGGGGCTGGATGAAGGCGAAGTATTCAACGCTTACCATGAAGTTTCATCGATACGCGAAAAAGACGAGTTCCTGATTCCGTTTATCGACACGCTGACCAACCCCACCTTCAAGACCGGCACCCAGCAGAACGATCAGGATCTCCTGAAGAGCCTGATCGTGTTTGCTTGTGTCATGGAAGGGCTGTTCTTTTACGTCGGATTTACGCAAATATTGGCGCTTGGCCGCCAGAACAAGATGACGGGCGCGGCCGAGCAGTATCAGTACATACTGCGCGACGAGTCTAGCCATTGCAATTTCGGCATAGACCTCATCAACCAGATCAAGATGGAAAACCCGCATCTGTGGACACTGGCATTCCGGCAGGAAATTCATGAAATCATGCGCAAGGCGGTCGATCTTGAATACCGCTACGCGGAGGATACGATGCCGCGCGGCGTGTTGGGTTTGAATGCGCCGATGTTCAAGGAGTATCTGCGTTTTATCGCGAATCGGCGTTGCCAGCAGATAGGACTCGACCAGATGTTCGAAGGCGCCAGCAATCCGTTTCCCTGGATGTCGGAAATGATAGATTTGAAGAAGGAACGCAATTTCTTCGAGACGCGCGTTATTGAATATCAAACAGGGGGCGCGCTCAGTTGGGATTGAGCCTGCTCGCGAAGCGATATCCGAGGAATCGACGACGCATGCATACCATTACCGAGTGCAGGGCCGAGGACAACTACACGTTGTGGCTGCGTTTTAATGACGGCCTGGAAGGCTGCGTCTACCTCGGAGACCTCGTGCACACCAAGTGTTTCCGCATGTTGTGCGACATAGACACTTTCAACCGGGTCGAAGTTGACCCGATTGAGAATACCGTGAGCTGGGAGGGCGGTATCAAACTCGACCCCGAGGTCCTCTATCGGGATCTGGCGAGCAAGGCTCTGTCCGCATTGCACTAGCTCGGGGGTGGTCGCGACGCTGCTCCGTGAGCAGTATCGGGAATTGATCGATGGCTAAAAACAGGAAGCCCGCCGGCAAGAGGGCCGGTAACGCCAAGAATATTGCGGCCGGGTCTGGCGGATCTGAAGCGGCCCATCTGAACAAAAGTCCGGCAAGAACCGGACGTCGAAAGGGCCATGCAGCGCTGGGGGCACAGCGTTCCATGGCCATACCTGATCGCTGGCCGTTCCCGATGTCCGTGTAACTCGCGTAGCGGTCGTTCGCTCAAGGAGTCCGGTCGTGAAACTCAAAATGCTGTTCGTCATGTTTGCAATGGCATTTGCCTGTTTGTCGTGGCCCGTGATCGCGGCCACGCCCGCGCCCGCGCCCGCGCCCGCGCCTAGCGTCACGGTCCAGTCGATAAAAGGCGAGTTTGAGGATATTCGCGAGCGTGTCGTGCTTGCGATCGGAAACCATGGCCTGGTACTCAACTACACGGCCCATATAGGCAACATGCTGCAGCGAACCGGCAAGGATATCGGTCGCGACCGCCACATTTATGGCAACGCCGAATTGCTCGAATTCTGCAGCGCGTCGGCATCACGGTCAACCATGGAAGCGAACCCTCACAATATAGTGTATTGCCCCTATGCAATAGCTATATACACGCTGCCGGCTCAGCCGGAAAAAGTTTACGTTTCATACCGCAAGCCTTTGCCGTCGGGATCCGCACAGTCGATGAAGGCATTGCGTGATGTCGGACGGCTGCTCGACAGCATCGCGCGCGAGGCACTTAAGTGAAGGCGAGCGTTCCCCCCAAATCCCTAATCACGTATCACCCATCACCATGGACCGCAAACGCGTTAACGCCAGCAATATTCGATCCGTCGGATACGATGCCCGCAATCGAAATCTGGAAATCGAATTCAGCAATGGGGGAATAACTCAATACTCCGGGGTCTCAGAGGAAATACACCGCCGCTTGATGAATTCGCCCTCTCCCGGCAGCTATTTCCACGACCAGATCGAAGAAAGCTTTACTGCCCGGCGTGACCGCTGATGCTGGGTTTTGGGGGGTGCTATTCGGCCTTGATATTGGCCTCGCGGACTATCTTGCCCCACCGTTCATATTCGTCGCGCAGGAAGGTGGCGGTCTGTTCGGGCGAAGTGGACATCGCGTCGCCGCCTATGCCGACGATGTGCTGACGCGTTTCAGCTGACTGCATGATTTTCGAGAGTTCGCTGTTAAGCCGCTCGACGATTGCGCGCGGTGTGCCTGCCGGAGCAGCGACTATGTACCAGTTCACAATCAGGAATTGCGCCATGCCGGCTTCGGCCGACGTTGGTACGTCGCGCATGGAATTGACGCGCTTGGTGTCGAGTACCGCTAAAGCACGCATGCGCTTGTCCTTGACGTAGGGTTCGATAGCCGAAGCCGCGGGGATAACCAAGTCTATCTCACCGCTCATGGCGCCGACCAGAGCAAAGCTTGCCCCTTTGTAGGGTACGAGCAGGATGTTGGTCTTGCTGAGCGATTTGAAAAGTTCGCCCGCGAGATGGCTGGTGGAGCCGGGTCCGCCTGAACCGAAGGTAAGTTTGCCCGGATTGCCGCGGGCGAGTTGTATCAGTTCACGCACGGTTCTTGCGGGCACCGACGGGTGTACCGCCAGCATATTGGGTATGGACGCGATAACGGCAATGGGCACAAAGTCACGCATGGGGTCGTACCCGGCTTTTGCGTACAGCAGCGGATTGACGACCATCGGCGGCGCACCCAGCATTAGCGTATAACCATCGGGGGGCGACTTGGCAACAAGCTCATGTCCTATATTGCCGCCGGCGCCAGGCCGCGGATCGACAACGACCTGTTGTCCCAGGGCTGGCGTCAGTTTGGCTGCGATCCAGCGTCCTATGAAGTCCGTGCCGCCCAAGTATGGCAGGACTATGCGGATTGGCTTGGTGGGATAGCTCTGCGCGTTCACGGTTGTTGGCAACGCGACCGCAATTGCCAGAATAGCCGTGGTTGATACCACGTAAGCACAAGGGGATTTCATGCATGAACTCCTGTCATTGATTGCCATCGTCATGATTGAGACGTAAAGGCCCGCAATCGCTATTCCTCAGCGTCGCTTTCAACCATGGCCCATACGCGGCGATACGGGTACAGTTCGGCGGCGCACGCAGCTATGGTTTGTTCATCCAGCCATACCGGCTTGCCGAGTCCGGCACTGATGCACGCTCGCTGCGCGTTCTGTTCGAACAAAAATGTTCCGCCGACCGTTTCCTCGAGATTGGCTCCCGTGATAGCCGCGCCATGCGCGCGCAACAGTACCGCGCGGTGCGGGCCGAGCACTCTAGCCACTTCCGCGCCACGCTGCACGTCATGCACGAGCCGCGGGTCTGGATAAACCGGAATGCCGCTGTGAAACAGGGTGCCCATCAGATGTATGGGTTTGAGTGTATGTTCGCTGGTCGTGAACGAGGTCGAGTACATGCCGTGATAGTGGACGACGCAATTGACGTCAGGCCGCGCTCTGAGTATCTCAAGGTGTATTGGATATTCACCAGGCAGCTCGCCCTTGCCGGCGACCTTGCGGCCCTTCATGTCGACCGTCAGCATGTCTTCCGGATTGCCACGCGGGCCCATGGAATGCCGGGTGAGCAGGAACAGTTCCGGATCGGGCAGGCGCACGCTGAGATGGCCGAAGCCTTCTATGAAGCCGCGTTTATAAAGGAACTTCCAGGCTTTAAGGCTGTTGGCAAGCAGCGTATCAGAGGTGGTCATGGCGCCGATGGATGAGTAAGGTTGCGGACCGTGTGACGTTACCCGAGTTGCGGTAACGTGGCAAATGGCCTTGTCAGCACTTCTCCTGCCCTTCGGGTTGTTCCGGTTGTTGTACGTAGCCGAATTGCGTGGGCACCGCGCGCGTCCTGGCCGCCGTCGCTGGCACGAGTTTTCCGCAGTACCTAAAATGCAGGTCGGTGCTGTCACCGGCCTGCAGGCGTTCCAGCGCAACTTCGATTGCGTCTTCGCCGAGCGCTTTACCCTGTGCATCGGTGAAATGCGCCAGCAGCCGGTCTAGATCACGATCATCCATCATGCCTATGCCGTGTTCGGTATGGAGCAGCAAACTGCCGTCCTCATCGATCCATGCGCCATTGACCGTAGCGACGGGCATGGCGTTGTGCGCGGCAATACATAACGGCGCATTCGCATCTGACGCGCCCTCGACGTGATAGACAAACGGCGTGTAGTCGAGCGCAAGGTATACCCGCTGTGGCCCATTCTGGAAATACCAGCAACCCTGTTCGTCGTGCAGATAATTGCGGCCGATGAAATCAACGATGACAGGGTTTGTTATACGTTCCCCCTTGATCAGCCACCTGCCGCGCCGATCCAGGGACAGCCAGCCGTAGACCGCTGGGACGTTCGGCCATTTCGCCATCGCCTGTCTAACAATGTCATCCATGTGCTTGCATCGAGAAGTAACCCGTCGGTCATGCGCCGCTACCCGCAAACGGGCATGCGCACGGCGAGTCCGTCGCGTGCGATTATTTCTATTTTAAT
Organism: Betaproteobacteria bacterium; assembly: GCA_947476215.1. Classification (GTDB taxonomy): domain Bacteria; phylum Pseudomonadota; class Gammaproteobacteria; order Burkholderiales; family SG8-41; genus PALSA-1004. Next base: position 17,176 of record CANJQI010000016.1, on the reverse strand, counting down.
GCAGATGCCGGTTGCGCGGATGCGGCTGCGCTTGCGGGGTGGCGGTGACCTGTTTTTCGTCGGTGACCCGACTCTTCCACACCTCGTCGAACAACTGATTGACGAGTGTGGTCACTTTTTCGATGCGGACTTTGTCGAAATGCGGCGCCAGCAGACCGCTCAGATCTTCTTCAACACACTGGCGCTGAATTTCATGTATGGCTTCGGCACTCGGCCCTATGAAAATCTGCTGGAATTCTTCCTTGCCGGTATCTTCATAGTACGTGACGGTGATCTCGGACGCATATTCCGTGAGCGGGCCGAGAGATTCAAATGCTTCCTTGAGGCGGTGCTGAAAACTACGCCCCACTTCGCCGGTCCAGCAGATATCCAGTGCCTGCTCCTTGGGGTCGAGGCGTATGCCCGGTTCTTCGCGTTCCAGGCTCTGGACTTTTTCCAGCGCATCGATTTCAAGATAATCGAGCCATGGGCGCAGCGCGTCCTCGACCTGCGTCAAATGCACGCCCTTACACAGGAATGCGGTGCCGTGAACATGAACTTCCATACGCATTGTGGTGTCCTCGTTACGGATAGTGGTGCGTAACCGTGTCAAACCGCGGCGGGTTTGTCTTGCGCGACTGGGGAGGCGGGTACCAGATAGACGAGCAGATTCGACACTACGACGGTACTGGCCAGGAAATAAAATCCTGCATGGATACCGTAGTTGTCGGCAATCATGCCGAATATCACGGGCGAGATGCTGCTACCTATCGCTTGCGTGCCGAAGAGCAGCCCCACGCCGCTGCCTGCCAGGTGCTTGGGTGTCGACTCGACGGCCCATGCCTGTATGACGGCGCGCGTGGCGTAGAGAAAGAAACCGATCAGCGCAATGAATATGATGAAGACTATGCTTTTTCCGGCAAGCGCCATGCCAACGATGGTTAAAGCCGTCAACGTCATGCTGCCCGTTATCACGGACTTGCGGCCCAGTTTGTCCGACAGGTGACCCGCGATGGGCGCCGCGACAAAGCCCGTCACCTGCAGTAGCGTAAGGCAAATGCCCACCGCCAGCGGCGAATAACCCAACTCGTACGCAAGGTAAACGGGTAGAAATGTCAGCAAGCCGGTTTGCGTCATGCTGCGTACCGCCGAACTCGAAGCGATCAATATCAAGGCCTTGTTCTTGAGCAGACTGACAAAACCCTGTAGAAATTCCCGCGAGCCGCGTTTCTTGCCGGCGGCGTTTATCCCATCGTCGTCATGGCTCATCGTCAGCGCGCCCAGCATGACCATGATAAATACGGCCATCAGGATGCCCGGCACGACGTTCGCTATGACCACGGTGCGCCAACTGAACCAGGCCAGCAGCGCACCGATCGCCAACGGCGCCAGCGCTTCGCCCAGATTTCCGCCCATGCCGTGTATGGACAGGACCAGGCCTTTGCGGTCGGGATAGCGGTGCGCGAGAGTAGGAATGGCGGCGGGGTGCCACATGTTGTTACCGATACCCACCAGCGTGACGCACACCAGCAACATCCAGAAACTGTGCGCCACGCTCATCAGCGCGTATGGCAGACCGATCCAAAACAGCGCGGCCGCGAGCAGATATCCTTTGCGTCCCACGGTATCGACAAATATGCCGGTCGGCACATTTGAAATCGCGCCCGCAACGTGCTGTATGGTAATAATGAGGCCGATCTCGGTGTAGGATAGTCCCAGTTCCTTGCCGATCAGGGGCAGCAGAAGATAAAAAGTCGCGACGTACCAGTGCGTGAGCGTGTGGCCGGCGCAGATCAGCCATACTTCCCTGAACGATGTCGGCGCGGCTGATGCGGTGGCGGTATTCATGATGAGTCCCGGGTTGATTGCGGATGATAACACCGCGATCTGCGGCCACCAAGGCCGGCGTATAATTACACGACGAATATGGGGACTGACGCTGCACGAAAATGCGCGTTGTAGGCCGCCTACAACTGACCTGGTCGATGTTGGTTCGCGGCAAGTCCGGTGCAATTCTAGCCTTCATGCAGGGACTATCATGCAGCTCACGTCCGAAGTGCAAAGCTTGCGCGACGAAGTGCGACGCTTCATACTGAATGAAGTCGAGACGCGCACGCGCTGGATCGAAGAACACGACGAGATGCCCGCCGAACTTCTTGCGCGGGCGCGCGATATCGGCTTGTTCGGCCTCACTATCCCCGACCAGTACGGCGGCATCGGCCTTGATCTGGCCGGCAAATGCGCAATCGAAGAAGAAATGGGCAGAACCCACTACGGTTTTGCGGCGTTGATCGGCAATCACACCGGTATCAGCACCACGGGGATTGTTGCGTTGGGCAGCGAGCGGCTGAAACAAAAGTACCTGCCGCGCATGGCCAGCGGTGAGTGGGTGGGGTGTTTTGCGCTCACTGAGCCGCATGCGGGTTCGGATCCTGCGGCACTGCGTACCAGCGCCGTCAGAAACGGCGACCGCTGGATACTGAACGGCGAAAAAATCTTCATTACCAATGCGCCCATCGCGCAGGTGTTCACCGTAATGGCGGTCACCGACAAATCCAAAGGCATCAAGGGTATCTCCGCCTTTGTCGTCGAGCGTGGCTACAAGGGAATTGCGGTGGGGAAAAGCGAACTCAAGATGGGCATGCGCGGATGCTCTTCATCGCCGGTGGCCTTTGAAGACTGCGAGGTGCCCGCTGAGAACCTGCTGGGTTCCGAGGGCATGGGTTACGTACAAGCCCTGAAGACGTTGACCCAGGGACGGGTTACGCTGGCGGCTCGCTGCGTCGGCATGATGGACAAACTTATCGAACAAAGTGTCTGCCATATGAAAATGCGCACCCAGGGCGGTCATGCGCTGGCCGCGTATCAGGGGCTGCAATGGATGCTGGCCGACATGGCGGTGCGCCGCGATGCGGCGCGCTTGCTGGTCGAACGCGCCATCGACACGTTGATGCGCGGAGAACGCGGAACGTCGGAGGCGGCCATGGCCAAACTGCATGCGACGGAATCGCTGGCCCAGGTTGCCGATGCGGCGCTGCAGATACACGGCGGCATGGGCTATATGCGTGAAACCGGGATAGAAGGCGTTTATCGTGACGCTCGCGTCACGCGCATTTATGAAGGTACATCGGAGATACAGCGTAATATCATCGCAGCACAATTGCTCAAAGAGCGGTGAAGAGTAAAGAGTGAGGGCAAGGGGAGTTATCGATGGCCACGGTGAAGCAGTTGTTCGACCTGTCCGGCCGTGTCAGCGTGGTCACCGGCGGCGCGACCGCGCTAGGATTGCAGATGGCGACCGGGCTTGCGGAGGCGGGCTCGAATCTGGTGATCTGTTCGCGCAAGCTCGAAAATTGCGAGCAGGCAGCGCACGGACTTGAGAAGCTCGGCGTTCAGGCGCTGGCGATTGCGTGCGATGTGACCAAGCAGGATCAGGTCGAGGCGATGAAAAACGCGATACTCGCCAAATTCGGGCGTGTCGATGTGCTGGTCAACAACGCTGGCCGTGCATGGGTCGCGCCGGCAGAGGACACGCCGCTGGAACGCTGGCAGCAGGTCTTCGATCTCAATATCACCGCACCGTTTATTTGTGCGCAGATCATGGGTCGCGAAATGATCAAGGCCAGGCACGGCAAGATCATCAATATTTCCTCGGTGGGAGGCCTAGTCGGACGCAGCCCCAAGGTTTACGACTCGATCTCTTACGGCGCAAGCAAGGGAGCGATCGTGAATTTCACCCGCGACCTTGCCATCAAATGGGCGCACCACAACATCCAGGTCAACGTCATTTGCCCGGGTTTCTTCGTGACACCGCTGCTGCAGAAAGCGTTCGACAGGAATGGCGATAAAATTCTCGCCGAAATTCCTATGGGTCGAACGGGTGGCCCCGACGATCTGAAAGGCATCGTGGTGCTGCTTGCGTCCGATGCTTCAAACTTCATGACGGGTTCCGTGATACCGGTCGATGGCGGTTCGGTAGCGTGGTAGCCGTTGCGCGCGGGGCCTTACGCTCAAGTCGAACCGTGTACAAACACACCATCCCGGGCCGCGATCTGCGATACCCGGTGAGCGCGTTCTGACGTGCCTGAAGAAGTGAACGGGCTGAGCCCTGGGCGTTAGCTGGACTTGGGCGTGAGGTGTATTAACGCTGACGTGCCAAACGTTGAGCCCCCGAATTTCCCTGCGAGTTCAATGGTTTGCGCAGGGTCGGTCATTTCAATGACGGCAAATGGAGATTGTTGTCGGTGTACTTTTACCGAACGCACAGGACCGAAGGCGGCACAAGTGTCCATGATAGAACGCTTAAGGCGGGGATTGGGCTCGTTAAAATCAACTTCAAGCATCTTGGTCTCCGTTGAGTTTCTGCTCTAAGACATAGCCGACCGTTGCAAGCAGCGGAAGGCAGTGTCAGTGACGGCGATTTATACGCAAAATTCGGGCCAGTCAGCAAATCCAGGTGCTTCAAGCGGATAAAGAGCGACGGTGTGAAATTTTCGTGCGAAATGTCACGAATGCGGTGCCCTAGGGACGGCGTAAGCTGTTGATCATCGGGTCGCTCACGATGAAGAGTCGACGCATCCCAGTTTCTTACTCGGACACCGGCTTTCGTAACGCGGATGGAATGAAATGCGCGGGGGCGGTTACCCCGTAATGCGCTACGCTTCTTACGGGCTACGTTTATCGCGTGACTAGGAGTTTGGGTGTGACTCCAAGTTCGCCTAGCTCACTCAGGTTTGATCCCCGCTGTCTTGAACACCTTGCCCCACTTTGCAATATCGGATTTTATGAAATCACCGAATTGCTCGGGCGTATTGCCGACTGGTTCCGCACCGTCGTTCATCAGTCGCTCTTTGACTTCGGGCACATTGAGCATGGCGACGATTTCACGGTTGAGTTTCATCATAAGGGACATGGCTCATGTCGGTGCCGGTCAACAATTTGAACAACTCGCCCGACCGGTGCCCACCGGTGCCACTGCCGGCCGATGCGAAAGTCAGTTGCACAGGTTTCGCCTTGGCGAGTTGTATGAGCTCCGCAACGGTTTTTACGGCAGCGCCGGGATGAACGATGAGCACCAGTTGTTGCGCGGCAACCTGCGCGATCGGTGCAAAATCCCCGGCCGGGCTATAAGGCAGATTGCGTTTGAGGCTGACATTGGTGGCCATTGACGCCACGGTCGCCATGATGAGCGTATAGCCATCGGGTGCCGCATGCGCGACCAGTTCGGCGGCTATGATGCCGCCGGCGCCGGAACGGTTATCGACGACCACTTGCTGCGTCCATCGTTCGGACAGGTGCGCACTGACGGCGCGTGCCAACGTGTCGACGCTGCCGCCTGGCGTGCTGGGCACTATCATGCGCACCGGCCGATTCGGAAACTGCGCGGCTTCGTCCGCGGCACCGGCGGGCGCGATACAGATAACAACGTTCGATACCAATATCAACTGCGGGAGCCGTGCGGAAATCTTTCGGTATGCATCCATGAACTACTCCTGCCGCGCGAAATGTGTTGTGATTCTAACCTACGTTCACCGCGAATCTTGGTTCACGATATTTATGCAATAATACGGCCCGTACACCTATGTCACATGCGTGCCGTTCGGCGCGCTTTCCGAGGAGAAAATTCATGGCAAGCAAAGGCGCCCAGCTCAAGGCATTGATCAATGCTCCCGAGATCGTAATCACGCCGGGCGTGTTCGACGGTTTCAGCGCGCGACTGATAGAAAAGGCCGGATTCAAGACCGCCACCATATCCGGTGCCGGCACTTCGGAGTCGCGTTTAGGCTGGGCGGATCGCGGTATTTTGGGGTTCGAGGAAAACCTGAACAACGCGCGGCGGCTTGCCGATTGCACGGATCTCTTGTTGCAGGCCGATGCCGACACGGGCTATGGCAATGCACTCAACGTCTACTTCGTCGTGCGCGGTTTTGAGAAGGCGGGCATGGCCGCGATCATGATAGAGGACCAGGTGTGGCCCAAGCGTTGCGGACACATGGCTGGCAAGGCCGTGATACCAGCCGAGGAAATGGTGCAGAAGATCAAGGCTGCGGTCGACGCGCGTCAGGATTCGGGATTTGTCATCAAGGCACGCACCGATGCCGCCACGCCTTTGGGACTGGAAGAAGCAATACGCCGGTTGAACATGTACGCCGAAGCCGGCGCGGACTGCCTGTTTGCCGACGCATTGGCAACGCGCGAAGACATTATGAAAGTCGCGAAGAGCGTACCCAAACCGCTGTCGGTCAATATGGGGCTGGGCATACGTTCACGCAAGACCACGCCATTGATCGCTCCCCGGGATTTGCAGGACATGGGCGTGGCGCAGATATCCTATCCGCGTCTGTTGACCTCCGCGGCACTCAAAGGCATGCAGAATGCGCTCGCCGTATTCAAGCAGCAGGTGGTCGAACGCAATCAGGTCGTCGATCGTCCGGATTTGGCGGCATCGTTCGATGAAATCAATGACTTGACCGGCATGGCGTTCCTCGACGATCTCGAGCGGCGCTACAACGGGGGCTAGGAGACTATAATGGGCATGACCATTGCTGAAAAAATTCTGGCGCACAAGGCTGGGCTGAAAAGCGCGACGGCCGGCGATCTGGTCACGGTAGATGTCGATACCGTGGTCTTGTTCGATAACAATTTCATGCCCAGCATCTGGCAGGAGATCAACAAGATAGAGCATCCCGAGCGCATCATTGTGGTGTTCGATCATAGAGTGCCGGCGGCCACGCAACAGAGCGCTGCCGCGCATGTGACCGGGCGTAACTTCGTCAAGAAATTCGGCATCAAACGCTTCCACGACTCGGGTGCTAACCAAGGCATATGCCATCAGCTGGTGGCGGATCACGGCTATGCGCTGCCCGGGACGATACTGCTATGCAGCGACTCGCACACTTGCAGCGCGGGCGTTTTCAACTGCGTCGCGCGCGGTGTAGGCGGGCCCGATGTCGTCTACGCCGCGATCAAGGGCCAGACCTGGTTCCGTATCGGCGAAACGATACGTTACGAGCTCGAAGGCAAGCTGCCGACCGCGGTGACGATGAAGGACGCATTCCTGCAGATATCGGGCAAGTACGGCGATCACGCGACGTTGAATGTCGAATACGGCGGATCGGGCATGGCTGGCCTCAGCATCAGTGCGCGTAAAACGCTGACTACGATGTCGGCGGAATTGTCCGCCGAGTTCGCGACCTTCGAACCCGACGATGTCATGCTTGAGTGGGTGCGCAAACGCAATCCGGCATCGTTCGAGGCCGCGTATCCCGACAAGGATGCGAAATACAAGGAGATCCGCAAAGTCGATCTGTCATCGCTCGATCCGCTGGTTGCCTTGCCGGACAGCGTGATCGAGAATTCACGCCCGGTCGCCGAGGCCGCTGGCACGCTGATCGATCAGGCGTTTGTCGGATCGTGTGCAAATGGCACGCTGGAGGATCTGACCCTGGTTGCGCAGGTACTGGAAGGGCATCAGGTTGCGTCCGGCGTGCGTTTTATCGTAACACCCGGATCGCAGAACATTTACCGCGAAGCGGCGCGTCTCGGTATTATCTCCAAGCTGGTCGATGCCGGCGCGGTGGTAACGCCGGCCACGTGCGGTGCCTGCGGCGGCGGGCATATGGGTCTGCTGGGCCCGAATGAGACGTGCATTACCGCAACGACGCGTAACTTCAAGGGGCGCATGGGCGATCCGAGCGCGCGTATCTATATGGGGTCGCCGGCAACCGTCGCTGCGTCGGCGATACGCGGTGTGATCACCGACCCGCGGGAATTTCTGCACTAACGAACATTACGATGGGTGGCGGGACGAAACCCATCGCCTGCCGTATGATTATGTTGATGGGTGTCGCTACGCTCGACCCAATCTGCGCTGCTTGGGATTATCGTTTGGCGTCGTTATGTTGACCGAGCGCTTCCGGATTAATAATATTCACCGGAATGCCTGCGGCAAACGCAAGTATGTGGTCGATGGCGGTGTTGTAAAACCGCTCGTAGCTCTCACTCACTGCGTATCCCAGGTGCGGCGTGCATAGCGCATTGGGCAGTTTGAGCAACGGGTGATCGCCTCCGACCACCGGTTCGTCTTCATAGACATCTACCGCGGCATAACCAGGGCGACCTTTGCGCAGCGCTTCCACCAACGCACCTGCGGCTATCAATCCGGCACGTCCGGTATTGATCAGATGCGCGCTGGGTTTCATGCGCGCAAGATCATCGGCGGTGACGATGCCACGCGTTTCCGGGTAGTAATGGATGTGCAGGCTGAGTACGTCCGCGCTCTCGAAAAACGCCTCACGGCTGGCCGGCACGTGGTAGCCGGCAGCGCGCGCCCTGGCTCGTCCCTCCGCGCGACCCCAGCACATGACTTTCATATCAAATGCCTGGCCGACGTGGGCAACCTTGCTGCCGATTTTGCCGAGGCCGTAGATGCCCAGCGTCTTGCCGCGCATTTCCGAACCGGCGGTGGACTGCCACACGCCTTGCTGTAGTTGACGTGCCTCATGCGGAATGTGGCGCATGCTGGCAATAATCAAGCCCCACGTCAGTTCCGCCGTAGAGTAAGACTGTCCGGGAGCGCCGCCCGCGATGGCGATTCCCAACTGCGTGCAAGCCGCGACGTCGAGATGATCACGGTGGCCGCCGCTCTGCACGATGAGGCGAAGTCCGGGCAGCTTTTCCAGAACCACGCGCCTTAGCGACGTGCGCTGTTGCGTAAGCACTACGACGTCGAAATCCTTCAGCCGCACCGCCAGAGCGCCGGGATTCTTGATGCTGTCGCGAAAGGCCACGACGTCGTGATCCTGCATGCGCGAGTAGCCGGATACGCCGCGAAAAGCATAGTGATAGTCGTCCAGTATCGCGATTTTCATTGAACGTTCGATGCGTTGAGTTTGATGGCGCCGATCAGTGCTTTCATGCGCTGGTATTCCTTGCGCAAATGGTTGCCGAGCTCTTCCGGCGAGCTGCTGTGAGCGGCGTAGCCGTAGCCCGCGAGTTTTTTCACGGTTTCAGGATCGTTCAGCGTGCGCACGACCTGCGCATTGATTTTGTCGATTATCGGCTTGGGAGTCTTTGCCGGGACGAAGATACTAAACCACGGCATGTTGGGCTCGTAATTGGGCAGCCCCGCTTCCGCTATGGTGGGCACCTCGGGCAGCGCTGGCATGCGGTGCGACCCGCCTACCGCCAGCGCTTTCAATTTCCCGCTTTTGGCATGTGGGACCAATGCTACAGCGGAACTCCAGATGAGCTGCACGCGACCAGCCAGCAAATCGATCACCGACGGCCCCGATCCCTGATAGGGCACGTGCACTATGTTAATGCCGGCGACGTGCTTAAGCTGCTCCATGTTCAGATGATTGGGCGCGCCCAGACCCGCGGATGCATAGCTCAGCGCACCCGGTTTTGCCCTGGCATAGGTGATCAGTTCCTTGAGCGTGTTCACAGGCAGTGCGCCATTGATATATAACACCTGTACGTCCACCGTCAGCAGACTTACCGGTGCGTACGCGATGAGCGGGTCATAGGGAACCTTTCCGACCAGTAATGGCTGAGTCACCAGCGCGGCGGATGTGCCGAATAAATACGTATATCCATCGGCGGGTGCGTTGGCGACAATTTCGGCGCCTATGACACCACCGCCGCCCGGGCGGTTATCGATGATGACCGGCTGACCCCAGCTCTCCGCCAGTTTCTGGCCGACCTGGCGCGCAACGAGATCCGTGCCGCCACCGGGCGGATAGGTGACCACGAAGCGTATCGACCGCGCCGGGTAGGCGAGGCTGGATTCGGCCGCGACCGAGGCGTTGCACCCGATGATCAATAATATCAGTGTGGCTAGTGTGCGTGGCAGATTGGCCATGTTCTGTTGTGATGAAAATATCAATTAAATCAACGAATTTCAAGCACTATCTTGCCTTTAACCTGGCGGCTTTCGGCGAGTTCATGCGCGCTGCGTACTGCCGACAGCGGCATGCGCGTGATTTCCGGCGCGTGCACGGCGCCGCTCATTACCAGACTCGCGATGCGCTCAAGATGCGCGCGGTCGCGGCTGACGATGGGGCGTAGGACGGTCACGTCGTCGCGCACGCCGTCAGCGTCCTTGGTGCTGGGTGCAATGATGACGATGCGTCCGCCGGGGCGCAGCACATCGATCGAGCGGCGTTGCACGTCGCCGCCTATCATGTCGAATACGACGTCGCACGTGGGTACGAGTTGCACGAAATCCTCGGTCGCGTAATCGATGGCGACATCAGCGCCCAGGCCGCGCACGTAATCGTGATTGCGGGCGCTCGCGGTGGTATACACGCGTGCGCCGACATGCTTCGCGTACTGAACGGAAAACGTGCCTATGCCGCCCGAGCCGCCGTGTATCAGTATGGTTTCACCCGCTTTGAGTTTTGCCGCATCTTCCAGTGAGTGCAATGCCGACAGGCCTGTCAGCGCCACCGACACCGCTTCCGCATGGGACAACGCGTCAGGTTTGCGGGCGACTAGAGCGCTGTTGATGGCTATCATCTCCGCATAAGCGCCTTCCTGCAGCGAATCCAGTACGCCGAATACGTTGTCCCCCGGACGGAATTCCTTGACGCCTGAACCGACGGTGCGGACCACGCCGGAAAAATCGCGGCCCAGCGTATGCGGAAAGCCGGTCAGGTTTACGTAAGCCGGCCGCAGGCCTTTACGCACCTTGATGTCGCCGAAATTGAGACTGGTCGCGTGTATATCGACCAGAATTTCGCCGGCGACGACGACGGGGTCCGGTACATCACGATATTGCAGAACTTCGGTACCGCCGTACTGATCGATTTGCACTGCTTTCAAATCTGCTCTCCTCTTGGACCTCTTTTTCCGGGCCGCGCATAGGCGCGCACGCGGAGATTTCGCCGATTTCCGTCATGGCGGAAAGCGACGATGGTACCAACAGCGGTTGCTTGAAACAAGCTTATCCGTTCCGTGTGCCATGAGACCCAGGATCGCGTACGCTACACTACGTAAGTGGCAGCCACTATAGATGGCGCTGCGATCGCGTTGGTGCGGTATGCGGAAAGGAAATATGCGCGGATACGGTATTGCGGCAGTGATGACGCTGGGTGCGTGCAGTGTGCTCGGCACAACGCCTGCCTCGTGCCAGGATTTTCCGAGTAAACCCGTACGTTTGGTGACCGGCGGACCTGGCAGCACCGGTGACTTTGCGTCACGCCTGCTGGCACAGGGGCTTACGGCGGCCATCGGACAGCAGGTCATCGTCGACAATCGCATCAGCGGCGCGATACTGGGCGATGTCGTGGGCAAGTCTCCACCCGACGGTTACACCCTGCTCATCACCGGCAGTTCGTTCTGGTTGCTGCCGTTTTTTCAGAGCAATTTGCCGTGGGATCCGATCAAGGATTTCGTGCCGGTCACGTTGGCGGTCAGTTCCCCCAATATACTAGCCGTGCATCCTTCGCTGCCGGTTAAGTCATTGAAGGAGATGATAGCGCTGGCGCGAGCGCGTCCCGGCGAGCTCAACTACGGTTCCGGACCCGTCGGCACCTCCAATCATCTGGGCGCCGAGTTGTTCAAATCCATGGCACGGGTCAACATCGTTCGCGTGCCGTACAAAGGCGTGGGTCAGGCAGTCAACGATTTGATAGGCGGGCAAGTGCAATTGGCTTTTCCGGTTGCAGCATCGGCGATGCCTCATGTGAAATCGGGCCGACTCAGAGCTTTGGTGGTATTGAGCGCTAAGCCGACCCCACAGGTTCCGGGCGTGCCGACCGCGACAGAATCGGGGTTGCCCGGATTCGAAATTGACGTCAGCAACGGTGTATTTGCACCAGCCAGGACGCCCGCGGCAATTGTAAACCGTCTGAATCAGGACATCGTCCGGATACTAAGCCAGCCCGAAATTCGGCAAAAGTACCTCAATGGCGGCGTGGACGTGGTCGGTAGTTCCGCCGCGCATCTGGCCGCCTTGGTAAAGTCCGACATGACCACACTGGGAAAATTGATTCAGGATCTCGGTTTGCGCAACGATTAACTCAATTCAAGGGGAAAAAACAGTGGGTATGCGTATCTGGCACCAGAGTATGGCGGTATTGCGTGACGTTCCGCATTATGTAGAGGCAGTCCGCAGGCGCCTGGGAGAGGTGCTGCGGCCCGATACCGAAGTCGTCCTGCATGGGCTCGCGCATGGCACCATGGATACCGATTATCCGAAAGAGGATCTGGGCTCCAGTTATCTGAACTATGTGCATGGTAACCAGTGGGTCGCCGCCGGGCTGGATGCGCAGGCACAGGGTTACGACGCCTTTGCGCTGGCGACCATCGCGAGCCCGATGATGCATGAAATTCGGACGCTCGTGGATATTCCGGTCGTAGGCTATGGAGACACGGCGTTTCGCCTCGCTGCATTGTACGGTAAGCGGTTTGGAATCCTGTTTTTCAACTCCGTACGCGAAGGTTTTTGGCCTGACTATGTGCGCAACATGGGAATCGGCGAGGCGTTCTCGGGCGTCATGCTCGCCGGCGTGTCGTTCCACGATGTCGTCAACGCCCACGGCGACAAGAAGCGCACCGCGGAAGTGGTGGCGCAGGTCGTCGCAACCGGCGAGCGCATGGTCAAGGAACTGGGCGCCAATGTCATCGTTCCGGGAGAAATGCCGCTTAATCTCCTGCTGGCGGATGCCGGTGTTTCTAGCATCGCCGGTGCGACCGTCATAGATGGACTCACTCTGACATTCAAGACCGCCGAAATGATGGTGGACCTGCGCCGCACGTCCGGCATGATGCAAAGCCGCGCCGGATGGGGTCACAACGCGCCCAATCCGAAGCGCGTTGCACAGGTTCAGGCGTTCTATGGCCTCGATAAACTTCGCGGCCGGCTGGCTTCGGAATAAAAGGAAACTAAACGATGAGGCTGCATAAATTAATATTATCGGTGCAGTTCATTTTTCTGTTGTTCGTGGCCCCAATGCCGGTATACGCCCAGTCATTGGGCCTGAAGACTCAGGCCGGAACCGAACTCGGTGCGACACTTTCCCATTACCGTTACGAAGAGCCCAGCTTGGGGGTCAAACTGGAGGGCCACAAAGGTGGCATAGACCTCGCTGCGGTAACGGCTCCCAAGGTTGACTGGTTTGTCCGCTTGGAAAGCAAGTACGTGTATGGCAAGACCGGCTATACCGGTTCGGGCACCAAGAACGGAAACCCCGATTGGTATGTCGAATTGCGCGGGTTGTTCGGCAGGGATTTCGAATTCGGGAGCTATGTGCTGGCGCCGTTTACGGGGATAGGCTTTCGTTATCTATACAACGATATTCGCGGTAACACCAGCACCGGCGCAATCGGTTATACCCGCAGCAGTTAATATACCTATCTGCCGGTAGGGTTGGTTCATCGCGTCAGTCTCGATGCCAGTGCCCGGCTGGCGACGACGATAGAGTTCGATTACCTCGTCAAGGGCAGGCAGACGTCCACTTTGAGTGATTTCAATCCGGCGTTTGCTGATGTCACCAACGACCAACGCAATGGCTACGGTATCAGAGCCAGCATGGTTTACGAGAAAGGTCGCTGGATGTTCGGTCCGTGGCTGCAGTACTGGAATACGACACGCTCTGATCCGGCGCCGCTGATCGTTGCCATTGGCGGAACCAATTTTATAGTCGGAACCGCGTTCGAGCCGAAGAACAAGACCACCGAAATTGGGTTGAGGCTGGGGTACCGGTATTAACTCGACGTTGCGCTGATACAGATCGCGCAAACCTGACTCGCGAATCATGCATGGTTGCGCGATGGATGGCCGAGAGCAGCGCATTGCGAAGCGCAATGCAGATTTTCCGCATGCCAACCGTTCGGGGGACATGACGTGAAAAGCCCCGCCAATATGGTGTTCACGCTGTACGACACGCCGCCCTTGCATGTCGTGGTGTTGAATGGCATACAGCATGTGGGCTTGATCGCCATCAATCTCGTCTATCCGTTGTTGCTGTTTCGTCTCACGGACACGCCGCTGCCGCAGATCACCAATTTATTGGCAATCGGCATGCTGGTGCTGGGGCTGGGTACGTTTTCCCAAGTGATGCGTGTCGGCGGCGTTGGATCAGGATACATGTTGCCTTCCACGTTTACCGCAACCTTTTTTGCGCCCTCGCTGCTCGCCGCCAAACTTGGCTGACTGCCGCTGGTGTTCGGCATGACATGCTTTGCCGGATTGCTCGAGATGATGGTGGCGCCGCTGCTGCACAGGTTGCGGGCGGTCTTTCATTCTGAAATTTCCGGGCTGGTTATTTTCCTGATCGGTATGTCGGGTGGCATCGCCGGACTGCGCTCGCTATTCGGACCGCAGGCCGTGCCTCTGGCCGCCGAAGAGTGGCGGGTGGCGGGGGTTACGCTCGCGACCATGGTGGCGCTCAACGTATGGGGCACGGGTACGGCACGCATGCTGTGCGCGTTGATCGGACTGTGCGTAGGCTATGCCGCGTCGCTGACCGCGGGACTGATGAGCCATGGTGAGTTTGCTACTGTCGCGGCAGCGCCGTGGATAGGATGGCCGGATTTCAGCGGAATTTCTCATACCTTCGATATTGCGCAGGCGCTGCCGTTCGCAATCGCCAGCATTGCGGTGGCGATGATGGCCGTAGGCACGATCACGATTTGCCAGCGCATGAATGACGCGGCTTGGGTGCGACCGGACATGAAATCGGCGATGCGCGGTGTTGTGGCCGACGGCATCTTGACGACGCTGTCGGGATTGTGCGGCGCGTTCGGAACGAACACGTCGACGCCCTCCGCCGGGTTGGCGGCGGCGACGGGTATGTCGGCGCGTCGCGTCGCCTATGCCGTGGGCGGGCTTTTTATCATTCTCGAATTTTTGCCCAAGTTACCCGCGCTGCTCGCCGTGATGCCGCGGCCGGTCATCGTATCCGCGCTGATGCTTGTGGTTACCTTTATCATTATCAACGGCCTGCAAGTCATGACCTCGCGCCTGCTCGACGCGCGGCGTACCTTGGTCATCGGCTTATCTGTCGTCGCGGGCATTGCGGTGGAAGTGTTTCCGGATTTGGCGGCGACCGCGCCCAAGTTCGTTGCGCCGGTGATCGGTTCGTCGCTGGTGCTAGCCACGGTTATCGCGTTATCGCTTAATCTGCTGTTTCGCATCGGCGTGGGCAAAACGCTCACCCTGCGTCTGGAGCAGGGGCAGTGAAATACGTCGCAGATCGGAATAAATGAACAAACAGGGCGCCATCTGGGGTGCATGCGCCGACATTATCAACCGCGCGTCATGGGCGATCTGCCAGGTGACCGAAGCGGTGGCGGAGAATTGCTGGCACGCTGGTACGCTCGAAGTCAAGGTCAGCTTCGTCGAGTTCAATCTCGACGTCAGCATGTCTTATCAGGGCGAACTTCCGGATTTTCCGCAGGCACGCCGGTCAGAGGATGAGATCATCACCAGCGATGACGGCGTGCGCCGGCTGGCGGGGTACATGCTGCGCAACAGTTCCGACAAGTCGCGCCTGGAAATGAAAAACGGCAACCCGCTGCTGACGTTTCATTTCGATCACTATACTGCGTCGCTGTCCGTCGTGTCGGATGCCGGTGATAAACTCGCTGTTTTCAACAGGCTGGCGATATGCGCCGCGGCTGTTTGCGGAGCGCGGCCCAATTCCATCGGCAAAACAACATGAACCTCAATAGATTCTTTGGTCCGCGTGCAGCGGCATTTGTAGGTGCAACGGAAGATCTGCGTAAATTCGGCGGACGCTGTTTTCGGCGCATGATAGATTTTGGCTATACCGGAAACATATATGCGGTCAACCCCAAGTACGAGTCGGTGTTCGGGCAGCGCTGCTACGCCAGCATATCAGCGCTGCCGGCGACGCCCGACCACGTTGGGATTGTGGTGCCCGCGCCGCACGTGGTTGGTGTGCTGAAGGAATGCATCGCGCTGGGCGTGCCTTATGCCACCGTGTATACCTCGGGATTCGGCGAATTGGGCACCGCACGGGGTGTCGAGATGCAGCAGGAACTCGCGGAACTCGCACGTAGCAGCGGCATCCGCATCATGGGCCCGAACTGCAATGGATTCGTGAGTTTCGTGCATGGATTCTGCATGACGACCACGGCGGCGTTGAGCGGTCCGCGCAAGCCGGCGGGCAACGTCGGCATCATCGCCCAAAGCGGCGGACTGGGGCAGATCAACGTCATGCTGCGCGCCCACGAACTCGGCCTCGGCATCAGTCATCAGGTCAGTTGCGGCAATCAGGTTGACTTGGATGTGTTGGATTTCGCGGAGTTCATGGTCAACGATCCGCATACCTCGGTGATACTGATGGTGGTCGAAAGCATAGTGGATGGCAGCAAGCTTGCAAGCGTGGCGCAACACGCGGCGCAGCGCAAAAAGCCTATCGTCATACTCAAGCTGGGCCGCACCGAGGCAGGTCAGCGTGCTGCCGCGTCGCACACCGGTGCCGTGACGGGCAGCGACAGCGTGCACAGCGCCGCGTTCCGCCAGTTTGGATTGATACGCGTCAACGATTGCAACGAACTTAACCTGATGGCCATGATGTTGCGCACGGGGCGCTGGCCGCGCGGCCGCCGTGCCGCCGCCGTTTCCGCCTCGGGCGGGCATGCCGTGTTGTTCGCGGATCTAGGGGCCGAACTCGGTATCGAATGGCCGCGCTACAGCACGCACACCGAAGCGCGCTTGAATAAGGTGTTGCCTGCATTCGGCACGCCCGGTAATCCCACGGACTTGACGACTGCAGCAACCGGCAATGCCGGCGCGATAGCCGAGGCATTGAACGCAATTGTCGATGACGAGTCGGTCGATTTAATGGTGCCTATATTCACCGCCAATACCGAGGTCGAGATACGCGTGGGCGCCGATCTGATACGCGCCACGGAAAAGCCGGCAGCCATGCTATGGACCGGGAAATGCATTAATAATCATGAGCTTATACCATCGACGTTGGCGCACGAAGGAATTCCGGTATTCCGCGATGCGCTGCAGTGTCTGACGGTGGTCAGCGCGACCATGGACTATGCCGAGTTCTTGCGTACCAGTGCCGACCTAACTGGCCGCCGACGGCCCGCAGGGGCCAACCGCGAGCGCGCCGCAGAACTGCTGGCGTGTCACCAGGAACGCATCGTAGGCGAACGTGCCAGCCGCGAAGTACTGGCGGCCTACGGATTCAACAGTCTCGGCGGGCATCTT
>CANJQI010000015.1 GCA_947476215.1 Betaproteobacteria bacterium | reverse complement strand
GCGAGTTTTTTTCCCGCCGGAATCTCGCACACATAGCAGTCGTTGGTGGTGCGCGACGCTTCATGATTGATGAACACGCCGCGTCCTTCCCGCCGCGGCCACGGCTTTAGCTCGACGGTGTGCAGATTGGGTATGTAGAGCGCGCTGATGAGATCCAGGCCTTCGCTCTTCACCCAGCGGGTGTACGGCGAGTCCTTCTCGGTGGCAAATTTCTTCGCCATCTCTTCCGAAACGATTGCATCCTTGGCCATCAAATTTCTCCGCGTTCAGACACGCTTACTTGGGGTGGTTGAAATCGTCTTCCAGATTGCGTGCTTCGAAGCCCTCACCGCCCGGCGCGGGGTCGGAGGAACGCGACTCCACTGTTTTTTGAAACAGCATATTCATGAACAAAAACATTGGTTTAGTCTTTATTACCAGGGCGCGCGCTGGTTTCTCGGAATCGGCATTGAAGTGCTGATGCACGCAATTGTTGTGCACGATGGCGACATCACCTGCTTTCCAGTCGTAGCGTATGCCGTCGTGGATCTCGTAGCCGTGTCCGTCCAGGATGTAGAACGCCGCTTCGTTGACATGACCGTGCTTCTGCGATTTGCCGCCCGGGCCGTACTCTTCAAGATGCAGGTGAAAGGTCTGGGTGATGCCGTCCTTGGGTTCTACGTAATGGCGGCTGTAAGCCTGTGGACCGTCGATGAGCTTGATCTCGCGCCCCTTGCGCACGCGTGGCAGCGCGCGCAGCCGGACCAACTCGTCCTTCAAGTTGTAGGAACCCGTGATGCCGCGCACGAATATCCGGTCTTTCTTGCTGTGATAATGCGATTCGTTTTCCATGATGGTCCTTTCGTTTCAGTAGATCGAGATCAATCGGTGTTCAATTTGCTGCTATCGCCAGACACTTGGCAGGCTGCATGCCGAGGTAAACGCTGGTCCCATCGGCCGGGAAAAAGGACGGATGCACGCGCGACAAAAGCACGACATCGCCGATCTTGACCTGAAATTCAACATGATCGCCGAGAAAAATCTTGCTGTCGACCACCGCCTCCCATACGTTGGGCATGTTCGGATGGGCAGCCGAAAGATGCACGTCCTCCGGCCGCAATGAGATTACCACCTTGTCGCCCGCCTGCAATGGATCGACAGAGTAGCACTTGAGCGGGCCGAGCGCAGTCTGCGCGACAAAATAGTCCCGTTGTTCCTCGCGGGCAGTGACGGTGGCGTCGAGGAAGTTGGCCGAGCCGACAAAATCGGCCACGAACCGGTTGTGGGGACGCTCGTATATGTCGCGCGGTGAGCCGATCTGGACTATGCGCCCCTCGTTCATAACCGCGATTTCGTGCGACAGCGCGAGCGCTTCGTTCTGGTCATGGGTGACAAAAACGGTGGTCAGATTGAGATCGCGCTGCAGCCGCTTCAGTTCGAAGCGCATGCGTTCGCGCAGTTTGGCGTCCAGATTGGACAAGGGTTCGTCGAGCAGCCACAGCTGCGGCTCCATGACCAGCGCGCGCGCCAGCGCGAGGCGCTGCTGCTGACCGCCGGAGAGCTTGGTTGCCTCGCGGTCGGCAAGATGATCGAGTCCCACGGCTTTCAGCACGCGCATGACTTTCTCATGCACTTCTCCCTTGCCCAATTTTCGGCTTCCGACTTTCAGGGGGAACGCTGCGTTCTGAAACACGTTCATGTGTGGCCATATGGCGTAAGACTGAAACACCATGCCGAAGTTGCGTTTGTTCGGTGCGACAAAAATGCCTTTGGCCGAGGAGTAGACAACCCGCCCGTTGACGGACACTTCACCGGATACCGGTTTTTCGAGCCCGGCGATGGAGCGCAGCGTGGTGGTTTTGCCGCAGCCGCTGGGCCCGAGGAGCGTAAACAATTTACCCTCGGGCACTTCAAAGCTGACGTTGTGCGCGGCTTTGACCGAGTGGCCACGCTCGTCCACATACTCGGTGTGCAATCCTTCGACTTTGAGCATCGCTGATTCTCCGGTTGCCTTAATCAGGCTTCCTTGATCCCGTATTTTTTTGCGACGAATTGCGCCAACATGACCAGGCAGAACAGCGCCAGGATAAACATCACGCCGAGCGCCGACAGTTCCACGTACTGGCCGTTTTCCCACAGTTCCCAGATCACGATG
The DNA here is from genome assembly GCA_947476215.1 of Betaproteobacteria bacterium. Taxonomy (GTDB): domain Bacteria; phylum Pseudomonadota; class Gammaproteobacteria; order Burkholderiales; family SG8-41; genus PALSA-1004. Next base: position 46,378 of record CANJQI010000015.1, on the reverse strand, counting down.
GAAATCACTTCCGTACCCGGGCTGTACAGCAGAATGGACGTCGACAGCTCGCGGATTGAAACGATCACGATATATATCCATCCCGCCACCATCCCGGGTTTTAACAGCGGCAGGATTATGCGCCGGAAGGTGTGCCCCCACGATGCGCCACTCATCGCGGCGGACTCTTCCAGTTCTTTGTGGATCTGCAACATCGAGGTGGTGTTGTAACGTATGCCGTAAGGCAGAAAGCGCGTCAGATAGGCGATCAGGATAATCCACAGCGTGCCGTAGACCCCGATATCGAAATACAGATAGAAAATCATGATAGCCAGGCCGAGGACGATGCCCGGAAACACCATGGGCAGCGATGCCAGATTGTCGAGCAGCCAGCGACCGGGCAATTTGGTCTTGACGGTGATCCAGCAGATGACTGAAGTCACCAGCATGATCACGGTCGCGCACGACAGCGACAGCAGCACGCTGTTCCACACCGAGCGCGCGATGGTGGGATAGCTGAATATGAAGCGATAAGGGGCCAGCGTCAGGTTGTGCAGCGCGTCCCACGATGGAACACTGTAGAACTTCTGCAGCGACGACCACAGCAGCACCAGGAACGGCAGGGCGACGATCAACAGCAGGTAGGCGATAAAAAAAGCAGCGGTCAGGTAGCGCCATCTGCCCAGATCCACGGCGCGCGGACGAAATCCCTTGCCGGTCATGGTCGAGTACTTGCTGCCCTGGCTAGAAAGGCGCGACTGAAGGTAGACGCCTACAGTTGTAATCAGCAACAGGGTAACGCCGTAGGTCGCGGCCAGCCCCACCTGGCTCGGATACTTGTGGATCGCCTGGTAAATGGATGAGGTAAATACCTGTATGCCCGCCGGCAATCCGAGCAGAGCAGGCACTTCAAAGGATTCTATCGAGCGCACGAACAATATCAGCAGCGTGGCGAATATCGCCGGCCACGTCAGCTTGAGCGTGATAGTCCATGCGACCTGAAAAATATTGGCGCCGCTCATCATCGCTGACTCCTCGAGCGACGGGTCCATGGAGCGGAACGCGGCTGTCATGATCAAAAATGCCATCGGCGAGTAATGCAGTCCTTCGACCCAGATCATGCCCCACATGCTGTATATGTTGAAGAACACGTACTGCGTGTCGAACACATGTTGCAACGCCAGATTGATAATGCCGATCTTGGGGCTGCCGAGTAATATCCACGACACCGTAAACAGGATGCTCGGAATAATCAGCGGGATGATAGCCAGCGCGAAAAACAACGATTTGAATGGCGTATTGGTGCGCTCGTTCATCCATGCCAGTAAAGTGCCGACCAGGAAAGCAAAGATCGCCGACCCGGTCGCGAATCGCAATGAATTGAAAAAAAGTTTCGCGGTGTCGCTGCTGGTATATGCCGTGGCGTAGTTGCCCAACGTAAATTCCGCGGCCTGGGACGCCGTCTGTGGCGTGAAAAAACTTTGCCATAGCAGGAAAATCAGCGGCATCACGGACAGATAGACGACGAACGCCACCGATACGCCGATCAGGGCCCATTTCAGGTCTAACCGCCGCCACCAGCCCGCGCTGGCTAGGGTTGCGTTGGTGAGATTGCTTGCGGACTGCACTGTTTCCCCCGCTATTTCGTGCCGGTGCTGCCGCGTTTGAAGTACTGGACTTTGGCCGGCGCATGCACGTGCGGGTGGTCGTGGTGGTGATGGTGTCCATGATCATCATCGTGTTCATGAACATGCTGCAGATGCGGCTGCCCTTGCGGCGCACGCGGGTCCTCGCTGAACACCAGCGACTTGACCGTGACCGGTACGGTTTGCGACGGCATGCGGATGCGGCCCAGATCGATGTAGTCGAAGTCCTGCAGGGTGACGCCGTCGATCACGAGGATTTCGTTGGTGAGTTCCATATCTTCACGCAATATCGCGCCCAGCGTCTGTGCTATATCACCGTCGAGCACGATGAATAAAGGCTGCCCGTGCGCGATGGTTGCGGCGAGACCACGGCATATGCCCTGCGCAAAAGCGTGTATGCGTTCGTAGGAAGGTGCGCCGGTCCAGCGAAATGCCAATGCTGCTTCGCCTTCTCCTTCGACCCGGTCGAAGGCGGCGTAGTGAGTGCGTATGGTATGCGCAAGCTCGTTCGGTGCTATGACTTCCGTGCATGCGTATGGCGGTTGCAAGACCTGCAGATTCCTGCGCGGCAGCAGCACGCCCGGATTGGAAATGAACGTCGTATTGCCGCTCAACTGGACGCTGTATTCCGATGCGCCGAGTGCGGTTGCGCGCATGCATTCCCCCGCCGGCAACATGGGCCACGGCAAAGCGCCGCTGTCGGCACGTTGACGCATGGCACGCCCGAGCCGTTTACCCATGTCGTGGAAATCACGCGCTTCGCGCTCATAAACGTATTCGCCGACGCCGCCGGAAAACATCACGCCGTCTATGCTGCCGAAGTCACGTATGGGTTCGGTCAGATACAGGCGCTCAATCGCATGCGACAGGGGCTGCTCGGTAATCGCCGCGATCAGGGCGTCCGCCATGCGTTCGGCGACCGCATCCATCTCGCTGACACTTGCAATGTCACCGCGATCCCATGCGTATCCGGCCTGCGCGGCGTGATACTTGCCCGCAGGGTCGAGGCGAACAATTTTCTGTTTATGATCCACGACTTGCAGTCGACCGCCGACATGCACCGCAGCCGTCGCGATGACGCGGCCGCCGTCCACCAATGCGAGCTTGGTAGTGCCGCCGCCGATGTCGATATTGAGTATGCGTTTGCCCTGGGTATGAGACACCCCGGCGGCGCCTGAGCCATAAGCCGCGAGCATGGCTTCCATATGGTGGCCAGCGGTTGCGCAGACAAATTCGCCGCCTTGCTCCGCGATCACCGCGGCTATGGCCTGCGCGTTTTCGCGCCGGAGTGCTTCACCCGTGAGTATGACGACCCCGGTGTCTATGGTGTCCGGATGCAGACCTGCGCCGGTGTAGGCCGCATCGATGAGGGCGCCCAGCTTTTCGCCGTCGATGAGCTCTTCACTTTGATAGGGCGTCAGCGCGACTGGCGACTGATAAAGCGTTTCGCGGGATACCACGTAATAGCGGCTCGACAGCTGTTCGCCGAAGCGCCGCAAGTTCAGTCGTGAAAACACCACCTGCGTGCCGGACGACCCGATATCGATGCCGACGCTGGTCAGCGTGACGTTGTCCTGCGCCCACAGCGCGTTTTCTCCCGGCCCTTCGCCGCCGTCGAAGTGATCGTGGTCGTGGTCCGCCTCCATGCCGTCATGCGTATGGGCAAAGTTGTCGCCGTAGGCGTGATCCGCCATGGTATGGCTCAACTTGTTTTTCGTGTCCGTGGAGTCCGGCATGCTGATCTCAGAAAATCACGAAGCGCGCTGGCGCGCCTGCGGCGCGGGTTGATAGCCCAGTCGCAGCGAAACCGCGTCTGCCGCTTCCAGCAGATCGCCGGCGTAGGAAAGCAGCACTTTGCGCGTCATACGGTGCGCGGGTCCGGCTATGCCGATGGCAGCCACAACCTGTCCCGAGTAACTGCGAACCGCCGCCGCTATGCTGCGCAAGCCCACTTCGATTTCCTCGTTTTCGATGGCATAGCCACGCGCGCGCACGGCGTCGAGCTCACGTCGAAAATCGGCGGCGTCGGTGATGGTATTTGCGGTGCAGTCCGGTAACCCGTGCGCGATTGCGGCATCTATGGCGTCCTCGGACTGATACGCAGTCAGCACCTTGCCCACGGCCGTGCAGTGCAGGGGCGCGCGCGTGCCGATCTTGTAACCCATGCGTATCGCGCGCTGGCTCTCTATGATGTTGATGTAAAGCACCGCCTGATGGTCCAGTACCGCGAGGTGCAGCGTCTCGCCGGTCTTCTCTGCCAGCGATTTCAGATAGGGCTTCGCTTCGGCGGTGACATCCATTTTGCGCCGTACCAATGCACCCAGTTCGAACATCGTGAGGCCAAGGCGGTACTTGCCGTCCTGCGCGTTCTGTTCCAGCATGCCTTCGCTAACGAGGGTGGCGGCAAGGCGATGGACCGTACTCTTCGCAAGTCCCAGTTGTTTCGCAAGATCGCTGATGCCGATTTCGTACTGCGCATCGGAAAAGGCCTTGAGCAGGCGCAACGCGTTTGCCACCGACGATAATGGCGTTCGCGCCTTGACGGGTTGCGTCTTGCGGCGCATGGAACTTCCGTTCGGGGTCTTCATGGTGCGACCGCTTGCCGGCTGGACATCCGTATGGCCACCATGAAACTCACCAGCAGTAGTGCGAGCACGCCCAACCCCAGCAACGCGCCGGCATTTTCAGCTGCCGCGGCGATGCCGGGCAGGAAAACTCTTGCCAGACCCAGCGCCGCGACAGAAAAACTGAGCAGTGCGATCATCAAACTCATGACCCGCGATGCGATCAGTGCTCGCCGGTCGGTATAGCGCAGCATGCGCGCGACCCATAGGCCATTGAGTCCGTCGGACACCATCATGCCCGTCATGAATATTAGTCCCAACACGACCGCAAAGCCCCAACCCGCCATGTGCGTTGCGGTCATCGAGAACAAAGCGGCCTGGCTCCAGGTATCGAAGGACAGCGCAAACGCGGCGCCTATGGATGCGATGACCATCGGGTGGCTGGTCTGAGTCAACTGTCCGAGCCAGCGTCCCTTCAACCCCAGAGGCTGCACGATGCGGTTTCCCGGGGTGCGGAACAGGGCGGCAAGATTCGCACTGCCCAAGGCGAGGAGAAACACTATCGAAATCCAGATACCGGCCTGTTCCAGCCATGCCGGCGTCGACCAGCTGCTGGTCAGCACCGCGACCAAGCCCGCCACCAACGTGACCACCGTGCCGTGCCCCAGCGAAAAAAGGCATCCCGACCAGCGCGCCAACCGCGGCCGTTCCTGTGCATTGAACCGCGTCAAACCGTCTATGGTGGCGAGATGATCGGGATCCAGTCCATGTTTCAGACCCAGCCCGAACACGATCAGAACCAGCCCCAGCCAGTCCTGAAGCGCTGATCCGGTTGCGCCCAGCATCGAACTTTCCATGGAATGCTTTTTGTCGCGGCAAGGTAAGCCCGGCGCGATCAAAGATTGGGGAGGCGCTATTCTAGAACCAACAAACGTCAGCAGGCAATTAAAAAGAACAACGTTCCGCATAGCGGAACATGCGTGACCGACGGAATCCACTCACGCGGTGCATGGGTATCTGCACATCTTTAAATATCGAAGGAATCTCCACGAAGCAAGGAAGTAGGTCGGCAATCCTTTGCCGACAAGTGACAGCGGCGGCATAGGCATGCCGCCCTACGATCGCGTATAGTCGTGAGATTGGAGATGTTTAGACACGTATGCCCGCGGGGCTATGGAAAAGCCCTAATTCGCCTGAGCCCCCGACGTACGGACGACTGGCGCCCAGCGCTTGACTTCAGATGCGAGAAATTCCGTAAATGCTTTCGGGTCCAGGGTGCCGGGATCTATGCCTTCGGGGCGCAGTCTCTCGCGCACGTCGGGCAGTTGCAGGATGCGCCGGACTTCAGTATTGAGTTTGGTGACAACGTCGGGTGGCATGCCCGCGGGACCCGACAGCGAAAACCATATGGTGGCTACGAGTTCTGGATAGCCAAGTTCGCGATACGTAGGCACCGCGGGATAGTCGGTCAGGCGGGCGCTTGAAGAAATGGCCAGCGCCCGCGCGCGGCCGGAACGAATTGCGACGCTCGCCGTACTCAACGTGGTGGACACGGAATGTATGTGGCCCGCCATCAGATCGGTGACTGCACCGCTGGCGCCTTTGTATGGAATGTGCGTCAGATCGACCTTGGTGATTTGCTTGAAGAACTCCGCGACCAGGTGACCTTGCGTGCCATTGCCCGGCGAGCCGTAGTTGAGCGTGCCCGGTTTCGATCGGGCGAGCGCAATAAACGCCTTCAGGTCGCGCGCGGGAATGGAAGGGTGCACTGCCAGCACGGCGGGCGGACCGCCAAACAGCGCGATATGCGTGAAGTCCTTGACCGGGTCGAAAGGAAATTTCGCGGTTGGCAGGGCTGGTGCAATCGCATGCGACGCGACGCCGGACACCACCAGAACATAGCCATCCGGCGCACTTTTGGCGACGATATCCGATCCGAGCACGCCCCCGGCGCCGGCGCGGTTCTCGACCGTGAATGTATGGCCCAGACTCTCGGTGAGCTTGGCCGCGACGATGCGGCCCAGGGTATCGGCGGTGCCTCCCGGTGCAAATGGCGCGACGATGCGCACCGATTTGGTTGGCCATGACTGCGCCACTGCGGTGGTAACGGAAAGCGCTCCGAGGAGAACGCCGATTGCAAGAGTACTAAATCGCGATATTTTGATTTTCATTGGATAACTGCGTGGGTTGGCGTCAGGGTGGTTCTTGAACCAGAATAATAAACGACTTCGTTGAATGCCGTCTCACTGGACCTGTCTTGGCCGCGCGCAAGACTCCAGGCCTGAGCGCAAAGCGCCGCGGTCCAGATTTCTACCGATGAAAACGAGCCGGCTGTGACGCGCCTCATCCGCGGCCCACGGCCGTTGCAGATCGAATTCGATCAACATGTGCACCGACTGAAAGACGAGCCGGCGTTGCCCGCCCTCTACATCGACTATCCCCTTGGCACGTAGTATGTCCGTTCCGTGCCGGGCGACGAGCTGAGTGAGCCAGCGTTCAAGCTCGACCCGGCTTACGGGCCTGTCCAATGTCAGGCACAGGCTGCTGATCTCGCTATCGTGCTCATGATCGTGTCCATCCGCTGCCGCAAAGTGGTCGCAATGTTCATCGTGCACGTGGTCCATGGTGCCGTGACTGGCACCGGGAAATCCGGGCTCCAGCGCAACGATGCGCGTCAGATCGAAACTTTCACGCCCCAGCACTTTGTCGAGCGCCACTTGGGCACGCACGGCGCGATGGATGGGCGCCAGTGGATTGAGTGCGTTCAGGCGTGATTCGATGTCGCGCAATTCCACGGTGGAAACGAGATCCGTCTTGTTGAGCACTATCTGGTCGGCGAAAGCGATTTGCTCGACTGCTTCACGGCTGTCCGCGAGGCGCGGCAGTATGTGTCTGGCATCGACGACGGTGGTCACGGAATCGAGGGCGGTCCTTGCCTGCAGAAAAAGGTCGACAAAGAATGTCTGCACCACCGGCCCCGGATCGGCAAGCCCGGTGGTTTCCACGATGATGGCATCAAATGTTCTCGAGCCGCCGCCGCGCTCTTGCAGCAGCCCATGCAAAGTCCGGATGAGGTCGCCGCGCACCGTGCAGCAGATGCAGCCGTTGTTCATCTCGAACAACTCTTCGTCGGTATTCAGGATCAGGTCGCTGTCGATACCGATCTCGCCGAACTCGTTGACGATAACCGCGTAACGCCGGCCGTGATCCTCGGAGAGGATACGGTTAAGCAGCGTGGTTTTTCCGGCGCCGAGGTAACCCGTGAGCACGGTCACGGGGATACGTTCGGTCATCGGCAGTCTTGGCTCATCGCCCTGCTAGTTCCAAGGGTACAATGAAGCGTGAATGACATCGGGCACGCCCTTGCCCCCCACCGATCGAATTGCAAGATCAACATCTTTAAGCCCGAAGCGGTGGGTGGTGATCTTTTCCAGCGGGAAGCGCTTGGAGGCAATTTGCTGCAGGGCGAGCTCGCAGGATTTATAACTGTGGCCACGCGCACTCTTGAGCGTCATGAACTTGACGGTGATGCGGCCGATGGGGAAGTTGGGGAACTCCGCCATCTCGCCCTGCATGACCATGGTTCCGCCCTTGCGCTTCATTGCTTCCACCCCCAGTAAGATCGGCAGCGTGCCGCCGCCGGCGGTGCAGTCGAGCACCACGTCCACGCCTTTTCCGCCGGTGATTTCCTTGATGCGCGCCACAGGATCCTCCTGTTGTACGTCGATCACGAAATCGGCACCCAGTTCCTTGGCAACCTTAAGGCGCGCGCCATCCTTCGACGTACCGGTGACGATGATGAGCGAAGCGCCGGCCTGTCTGCATATTACGGTTTGCGAAAGCCCCTGCTGTCCCGGACCCTGGATCAGCACGGTTGAGTTGTATCCCACACCGCCGTCAAACAGCGACCACTCCACGCCGTTTGCCATCGGCGTGACCAGACCCGCGAGTTCCGGCGTCACGCCTTTGGGAACATGGTGCACCACCGAGTTCCACGGCAGGTAGACGTACTGTGCAAAACCACCCCACAAATGAGGCGCTTTTTCAGCCGAGGTGTACCCGTAGCGGATCGCTTCCGGATTATTGCGCCAGTCGGTGTTGTCACATAACCGGTACTGTCCGGCGTGGCACCATTCGCATTGCCCGCAAGACACATAGTGTTCGACGAACACCAGATCGCCTTCCTTGAAGCCCTTGCGGCGCGTGAATTCGCGGCCCGCTTTGGCGATGTAACCGATGTTCTCGTGCCCCATGATGACCGGGCTCTTGGTCGGCGGGCGTTGATACAACTGCACGTCGGTGCCGCAGATGCCGGCGACTTCCATTTTCAGCAGCGCGCTGTCTTCCGGCACATCCGGCATCGGAAATTCGCGGTATTCGGTCTTGCCCGGGCCGGTTCTTACGGCCGCTTGTACTGTTTCTGCCACGACGATCTCCTCAAGGTAATCACCATCTTGTTTGCATAAGTGACTGACAAACTCGGCGCTCCGACTTTTTCCCTCTCCCGGCGGACAATCATATCCAAACTCTCGATACCCTCCCTTGTACGAAGTGCAAGGGCAGGGAGGGGGCGACTTGATGGCACGGAGCTTGCCCCCTCCCTGCCCCCCCCGCACTAGGTGCGCAAGGGAGGGAAAACAAGTGTAATCACGTATGCCCGCCAAGAGCGGGCGAGCTTGTCAGTGGTTTCTCAAATCTTTAGTAGTTTCGCACGCATAGGGGCCACCTTACAATGCGTGACTTCTCATAGTCTGTTGAAGTCATGCTAGGTTCCTCGAAAAATTCCGCCGACCACTTGCGGGCGCTCGATAATGTCGAGACATGGACCCGCGAGCGTTTCAAGCTCGAGCAATGGTCGGCAATCATGGTGTCGGAGATTGCGTGCGGCCTGCCCGGTTGCCCGCCGCTGGAGACCGTGGTTGCGTTCTGGACGCCGGACGACAAGCGTCATCAATTCAAGATATTCAAGCCTGTCGTGCAGGTGGTTTACGATGACCTGCCCTACGCGTGGCTGAAGGACGCGCTGGCCGCTCCGGAGGGCTACGAGTGGGGTTGTTGTTGACAGGTAAATGCGACTAAGGGATTGAGCGTTTCATATCGACGCCACGGGATCGTGCCGAGGCGCTAAACTGCAAGCTGGCTACGTAAAGGAGACCCCCCATGATCGACATGCATACCCACTGGCGGCCTGCCGAACTCGCGGATGCGCTGCGGTTGCGCACCCGCGAACCGCGCATCGTGCGCAATCAGGATGGCGTCGAAGTGCTGAAGACGCGCCACGCCGAAGAACCGCTATCCGAGGCATTCGACTGCGCGGACTATCACCTTGCGCGCATGGACCGCCAGGGCGTGACGACCAGCGTGTTGTCCTTGCGCGGGGAATTATGCTGGATAGAGGCGCAACCGACGGAGGTATCTGTCCCGCTGTGCCGGCTGTTCAATGACAGCGTTTCAAGGATTAGCGTCGAGCACCCCGGGCGCTTCGCCGCTTATGCGGCGGTGCCGCTGCTGGACATGTCCGCCGCCGCCGCCGAGTTTGACCGCGCGATGGGTTTGCCCGGCATCATAGGCGTGCAACTGCCGTTGAACGCCTTCATTACGCTCAAGGATGCGGAACCCATGCGCCCGTTGTTCGAGGTCGCGAACCGGCGTCGCGCGCTGGTCTTTATCCACTATGGCGCCCGGCCCGGCGATGCTTTTCCGAAGCATAAGAGCGATACCGATAACTACCGGCGCCGCAACGGCACTCTCGATATGCAGGCGAGCCTGTCTTCCGCGATGGTCACATTGTGCATGTCGGATTATCTGGCGCCGTATCCCGACGCCATGGTCCATGTGCACAATCTGGGCGGCAACATACCGTACGAAGTCGAACGCATGGACCATAGGTGTCTGCTCGATACGCCGAAAGAGGAATTGCCCTCGGCGCGTTTCCGGCGCTCGAAAGTTTACGTGGACTGCAATTCCTTCGGTCCGCATTCCATCGAAGCCGCGGTGCGCGCGTACGGCGCCGAGCGCATCGTGTGCGGTACCGATGGCACCGAATTCGGCTGTGACTGGACCACCAAGGCGCTCGCGGACGCGCAGATCGGCGCGGAGGCGCGCGAGAAAATACTGTACGGCAATGCGCGTGCAATGCTTGCGCATCTCGTGACGGTGGCAGAGCGCGAAAAGGTGGCCGCCTAGCCATCGCGTATGTCGCTTCGCAGCCTGTGCTAATTCACTGGGAATCGCCATGCATGACGTCCACAGTTACCGGAAACCATCCCCGGGCAGCCAACCTGATTATCTTTATCCACCGTACAAATCCACCGTTAAACGTGCGCCTGTCCAGCCGTTGGTGCTGGTGCCGCAGACCCTCTCGGAGATTACCGGTCCGGTTTTCGGGCGCAATGAAATCGCTCCACTGGATCACGACCTGACACGCCAGCATCAGAGCGCTCCGTTAGGCGAGCGCATGATCGTCAATGGACGGGTTCTTGATGACGGCGGGTGTCCGGTGGCCAACACACTGGTCGAAATATGGCAGTCCAACGCCGCGGGTCGTTACCGGCACGCGGACGACAATCACGACGCACCGCTGGATCCCAATTTCACCGGCTGCGGCCGTACTCTGACCGACGACGCAGGACGCTACCGTTTTGTGACGATCAAGCCTGGCGCCTATCCATGGCGCAACCATCACAATGCGTGGCGTCCGCCCCATATTCATTTCTCTGTGTTTGGGTGCGGATTTCTGCAACGGCTGGTTACACAGATGTATTTTCCGGGTGACCCGCTGCTTGCCCTTGATCCCATGTACACGTGTATTGCCGACGAGCGTGCACGCCAGCGGCTGATTTCCAGTTTTGACTGGGAAAATACCGTTCCCGAGTTTGCGATTGCGTATCGATTCGACATCGTGCTGCGTGGCCGCGACGCGACGCCCATGGAGAAATAAGATGAATGAACTCACGACCGCTTCCCAGACGGTGGGACCGTTTGTGTCGATCAGTTTTGCGCCATCGCTGGCGGGTGATCTTACCGTTCAAGGTGTATCCGGCAAGCGCGTCGTCCTGCACGGGCGCGTGATCGATGGTGATGGCGCACCCGTCGGCCATGCCGCGATCGAGACCTGGCAGGCGAATGCGCACGGCAAGTACGCTCACCCCGAGGATTTTCAGGAAAAGCCACTGGAACGGGAATTCAGGGGCTTTGGACGGGTGATGGCCGATGAACGCGGCGCGTATCGGCTCGTCACGATTGAGCCCGGTTGTACGCCGGGGCCGGGCGGGGTGCTGCAGGCGCCGCATTTGGTGGTCGTGATATTCATGCGGGGCCTGCTAAAACACCTGACCACACGCGTTTATTTTCCCGACGACACGCATAATGCGGAGGATCCGGTACTCAAGCTCGTTCCGGAAGAGCGCCGCGCAACCCTGATCGCACGGCGTGTAGCGACAGACGCAAACGAACTGGAGTGGAATATCGTCGTGCAGGGAAAAGACGAAACGGTCTTCTTCGAATACTGAGCACGCCCTAAATCGTTATCCACCAATCGCCATGCGAGCGACCTCCGCGATATGCAATGCGCGGCGGTCCGTGCACTGTGCGATTTGCTCGCGGCAGCTGTAACCATTGCTGACGATCAGTGTGTCAGCTGCTGCTGCGCGCACGGCGGGCAGCAGTCCGCCGGACTCGCCCGCTTTGATCGAAACGTCGTAATGACGCTGCTTGAAACCGAATGAACCCGCCATGCCGCAGCAGCCGGAATCCAGCACTTCGAAATCGACGCCCAGCGACTTTAAAAGCTGGCTGTCGCCGGCCATGCCCAGCACCGATTTCTGGTGGCAGTGTCCATGTACGACAACCTTGCGTGCGAGCTTGCTTGGTTGCCACTGCGTCTGGTTGACGAGGAAATCACCAAACATGAACGTCTGTGCGCTCAACAGGCGCGCCAGTTCGTTGGACGGAAACAGATTCAGTAATTCATCTTTGAATACCGAAACGCATGCGGGTTCCAACCCTACGATGGGTATGCCCCCGCGTATTTCAGGTTCAAGATGCGTCATGATCTGCTGCAGCTGCTGCTTCGCTCTGTCCAGCATGCCGAAATCGTATAGCGGCCGGCCGCAACACAGCGCCCGCGACGGCAGTACCACGTCACAACCGGCATCCTCCAGCACTTCAACGGCAGCGATAGCCGTCTCAGGATGAAAATAGTTGTTGAAGGTATCGGGCCAGAGCAACACGCGGCGCCCGCTGTCGCATGACTTGGCCCGGTTGCGAAACCAGTCGGTAAACGATTGCGTGGCGAATTTCGGAATGGTGCGCCGGGGTGCAATGCCCGAGAATTTTCTGGCGACGTGGCTGAAGCCGGGGGTCTGGGTCAGAAAGTTGACAATGCGCGGCACGGTGGCCGCGGCGCGCGCCCAGTTTCCTATCATGCCCATGCTGTAAGCCTCTGTCGGTCTGCGCCTAAGCTCATGATAATGCGAAAGAAACTCCGCCTTGTAGCTGGCCATGTCGGTATGTGTCGGGCAGTCGCTCTTGCAGCCCTTGCAGGCGAAACACAGGTCCAATGCATCATGGACTTCTTCGCTTTGCCACAGATTGTCGATGACTTCGCCGCGCAACATTTCCTGCAACAGCCGCGCGCGTCCGCGTGTCGAATGGCGCTCTTCACCGGTGGCGCGATAGCTGGGGCACATGGTGGCGCTGTCCTTGCCACGGCATTTGCCCATGCCCACGCAGTGTTCGATCGCACGTGCAAACCCGCGGCCCTCGGGCGTGATGAACGACATGCGTGTCGCCGGCTGCAGCGGCTGGTAGTCGGGGCCCAGGCGTAGATTTTCATCGACGCGGTACGCGTCTATGAGCTTGCCGGGATTCATGCGGCCGCGCGGATCCCAGATGCGTTTGAACTCACGAAACGCCTGCATCAATTCATCACCGAACATGATGGGCAGAAACTCGGCTTTGGCTTGGCCATCGCCATGCTCGCCGGACAGCGAACCGCCGTACTTGACGACCAGTTCGGCTGCGGCGCGCAGAAAGCGCCGCCATTGATCTATTCCCGGCCGGCTGCGCAGGTCAAAATTGATGCGCGCATGTATACAGCCATCGCCAAAGTGGCCGAACAGCGACGTTTTGTAACCATGACTATCGACCAGCGTCTGAAATTCGCGCAGGTAATCGCCCAGCCGCAATGGATCGACCGCTGCATCTTCCCATCCGACGGCGGGGTCCGGTACTTCAGGATGCAGCGCCAGCGCGGTCGCCGAGGATCCTGTTTCACGGATGGTCCAGATGCGGTTTTGTTGCGCGGGATCGGTGATCAGCCACGTACTCGGCGCGCCGGGTGCGCCATCGTAGTGACGCATCAACGCGCGCGCTCTCTCTGCCGCGGCATCGACCGTATCGCCACCGAACTCGATCATGATCCATGCGTTGCCGGCGGGCAGTTGCCGGATATCGTCCAGTCTTAATCCGCGCTCGCGCAGGCCGCCGATGATGCGTTCGTCCAGTCCCTCGGTGGCCAAAGGCCCGAAGGGCAGAATCTCGGGAACCGCATCGCCCGCACGGTAGATGTCGGCAAAGCCCAATACCAGCAACACGCGGCAGGCCGGGATTTGCACCAGCCGGGTCCGCGCCTGCAAGGTCAGGACGCAAGTGCCTTCGCTGCCCACCAGCGCGCGCGCGACATTAAACCCGTTCTCGGGGAGCAGCTGATCGAGGTTGTAGCCCGACACGCGGCGCTTAATTTTTGGAAAGCGCGATCGTATCAAGTCGCCATAGCGGTCGCGCAGCGCCTTGAGCTGCGCATAAATTTCGCCGCGCCTGCCGCCGTCGGCTATGATCCTAGCGAGTTCGTCATCCGGTGTCGGCCCCACCCATAATCGCAGCCCGTCGTAGGTCAGAATTTCCAGCGCCTCGACGTTTTCCACGGTCTTGCCCGCCGTCACCGAGTGCGCGCCACACGAGTTATTGCCTATCATGCCGCCCAGCGTGCAGCGGCTATGCGTCGCCGGATCAGGGCCAAACGTGAGTTGGTGCCGTTCCGCCGCGTTGCGCAGGTCATCGCAAATGACACCGGGTTCGGCATGTGCGATTCTCGCCGTGTGATCGATGGCGAGCACGCGGTTCAGGTATCTGGAGGTGTCGATCACGACCGCGACGTTCACGCACTGACCGTTCTGCGAAGTACCGCCGCCGCGCATCAAGATAGGCACGTCGTGGTGTCGGCATACCTCGACCGTGGCAATGACGTCCTCCACGGTTTTCGGCACTACGACGCCGATGGGCACCTGGCGGTAGTTCGAGGCATCGTGCGCATAGGCGGCGCGGCTGCCGCTGTCGAAGCTCACGTCCCCACGTACTCGCCGTACTAGCTGGGCTTCGAGGGCAACCACGTCGTATTGCAGCGATGATCTGGACTTGACGGCGTTGGAAGGGACACTGCGCATGCTGGGATTCTAACCTGCATGCATTGACTCCGACGTTATCTGGAGCGTGTTTTGAACTTTGTACAAACGTCTTCCACACCCCCCTCGTCTGAGTACGCAGTCACGGTGTAGGATGGGTCGAGCGCAGCGACACCCATCAATTGGCCCGCATGGCAACGGGCCGCAGCTGATGGGTTTCGTGCCTCAACCCATCCTACAGGAGCTGATTGCGAAGTTATCTCGCCACCAGGCGATGAATCGCCCGCAATTGTCAGGCGTCCCGCATTGGAATATGCTGCATCCGTGTTTGATTCTTCTACGGACACTATCATGAATGAAGTTAATCCCTATCAGTCTCCACCCGCCGCAGCCGCGGATGCGGTCACGGTGGTCGACGGCTACATCGCGGGTGGACGGACGGTCGACGCCGGGCGCGGCTGGGAATGGATCGCGTCGGGGTTTGAACTATTCAAAAAGCAACCCGGAATCTGGGTGCTGCTATTTGTCGTGTTTGCCGTGTGCGTGACATTGGTCGGTCTCGTGCCGCTGCTCGGCAGCGTCGCAACCATGCTGCTCAGTCCGGTTTTTGGCGCCGGCTTCATGCTGGGTTGTAGGGAGCAGGAAAATAATCAGGAACTTACGATTGAGCATTTATTCGCGGCATTCAAGCAAAGTACTGGCGACCTGATCATCGTCGGCTTGTTGTCCATGGCGGCCATGGTCGCCATATTGGTCCCCGTATTCTTGATCGTTGGTGGCGCGGGCTTGTTTGCCGGCGCCTACGGCGGCGCTTTTAACTTCGCGGCCATGGGGCTGGGTGTCTTGCTCGCCGTGCTGATTGCGCTGACGCTCACCATACCGGTAGGCATGGCGCTTTGGTTCGCCCCGGCGTTGGTGGTGTTTCACAACTTGAAACCGGCGCAGGCATTAAAGGATAGTTTTCTTGCCTGCCTCAAAAATATGATCCCTTTCACACTCTACAGCCTGGTGTTGTTGGTGCTGGCCGTAATCGCCGCCATTCCCCTGGGACTTGGATTTTTGGTATTGATACCGGTGGCGATTGCGTCGATTTACGCGGCATATCGCGACATTTTCTTTACGCATCGCTCCGCAAGCTAAGGGCATGTCGTAGGGCGGGTTAGCGTAGCGTAACCCGCCGGCATCGCGTGGCGACACTCCGCCGCAAAACCGCGGATTCAGACGAGCGACTTTCGCGCCTTGGAAATCGCTTTCTTGACGCGTGCCGGTGCAGTGCCGCCGATATGGCTTCGCGCCTTAAGCCCGCCTTCCAGGGTAAGCGCGGCGAACACATCGTCTTCGATGAGCGCGGAGAATTGCTGCAACTCGGGCAGCGTAAGCGCGGCGAGATCGCAGCCGCGGCCTTCAGCGAATTTCACCGTCTGTGCAACGGCTTCGTGTGCCTCGCGGAACGGTACCCCTTTTTTGACCAGGTAGTCGGCCAGATCGGTGGCCGTTGCGTATCCCTCAAGCGCCGCGTTGCGCATGGCCTCGACGTTGACCTTGATTCCACCCAGCAGATCCCCGAATACGCGCAAACTAGCGCTTAGCGTATCCACGGTATCGAACAAGGGTTCCTTGTCCTCCTGATTGTCCTTGTTGTAAGCGAGCGGTTGGCCTTTCATCAGTGTCAACAGAGCAACCAGGCTGCCGTTGACGCGGCCTGTCTTGCCACGTATCAGCTCCGGCACGTCGGGGTTTTTCTTCTGCGGCATGATGGACGAACCCGTGCAGAAGCGGTCGGCGAGATCCACGAATGCAAAACGCGGGTTCATCCAGATGATGATTTCCTCGCAGAAACGCGACAGATGCGTCATGATGAGAGCACCGGCGGCGCAAAACTCGATCGCAAAATCACGGTCGGAAACCGCGTCTATGGAGTTTTCGCAAACACCGTCAAACCCCAGCGCCTTGGCGACCATCATGCGGTCGATCGGAAACGTGGTGCCGGCCAGTGCGGCGGCACCGAGCGGCAGGCGGTTGACGCGCTTGCGGCAGTCGCCGAGACGCTGTGCGTCGCGCGCAAGCATTTCAAAATACGCCATCAAATGATGGGCATACGATACCGGCTGGGCGACTTGCATATGCGTGTAGCCGGGGAGTATGGTTTCGGTGTGCTGGTCGGCGAGGTCCAGCAGCGCGCGTTGCGCATTCTTGATCAGGGCGGTAATTTCGTCTGTCGCCGAGCGCAGATACAGCCGCACATCGGTCGCGACCTGGTCGTTGCGCGAGCGCGCCGTATGCAGCCGTTTGCCGGCGTCGCCGACCAGCGCGGTGAGTCGCCTTTCGATATTGAAATGCACGTCCTCGAGGTCCACGGACCACGTGAATTTGCCGCTGCGGATCTCATCGCGGATCTGCGCCAGTCCGTTTTCAATCGACGCAAGGTCTTCGCCGCCGAGGATGTCGACCGCGTGCAGCATGCGCGCATGCGCCAGAGAGCCTTCAATATCAAATTCGGCGAGCCGCTGGTCAAAAGTAACGGACGCGGTGTAATGTTTTACAAGCTCCGTGACGGGTTCGTTGAAACGTCCCGACCACAGAGCGGCCGCACCTTTGGTTTTCTCTTGCGTCACCGGTTACGCTCTCACATAATCAAACGATGAGTATAAATCAAAACGCGCATGAGGGCGCTTTGCCCGACTTCCGCAATCTCGGAATACTGCTGCGTACTCTTTTGATCGTGGACGGGATGTGTCTCGTCGCCGCGCTGATCAAGACGAACGGTGTATCGGCATTGATCGGTGAGCTGACGCAATTGTCTGCAATCGTGCAGCCCGTGCTGCTGTTCAGCCTGATGGCGCTCGCGGTGGCCCATCCCTTATTGCACAGGATGAAATATTCGCATTCGATTGCAGTCGTGATTGCAATCGAACTTGCGATAACCGCAATTGTTTACCTGATCGGAGCCGGTGTATTCGGCGCGATCGCCGTTGAGCGGTGCATGGTGTTCACGCTGCTCGTGACCGCGATCACGCTGGGCTATTTCGATCTGCGCAGCCGCGCGTTGTCACCGGCGCTGACCGAAGCGCGGTTGCAGGCATTGCAGGCGCGCATACGCCCGCACTTTCTGTTCAACAGCATCAACGCGGTATTGAGTCTGATACGTCAGGATCCGCGGCGCGCCGAACAGGTCCTTGAGGACCTCGCGGATTTGTTTCGCGTGCTGATGGCTGACAATCGCAAGCTCACGCCCATTTCCCGGGAAGTCGATCTCGCCAAGCAATATCTGAACATCGAGATGCTGCGTCTGGGCGAACGCCTGCAGATTGCCTGGGACATCTCGGGCATGCCGCCTGACGCCCTGATTCCTCCCATGGTTCTGCAGCCTTTGCTTGAAAACGCGGTGTATCACGGTATCGAGCCGCGTAGCGAGCCTGGCAGAGTCGAAATACGCATACACCTCGACCACGACCGCGTGCATGTGTCTTTGCGCAACCCGTACCAGCTGGCGGGCAGTCATCAGAGCGGCAACCGCATGGCGCTGGCTAATATCCGCGAACGGCTGGCGTTGCATTTTGACGTGGAGGCGAGTATTAAGACTCACATTACCGACCATACGTATGAGGTGCATATTGTGATTCCATACGTCAGGAGCAAGTCATGACGCCCGCGCAGGCGCTGAGGGTGCTGATCGTCGATGATGAGGCGCCGGCGCGCAACCGCATCCGCGATCTGCTGTCGGACTGTGCGCTCAAGATGCCGATTGAAATTGCCGGCGAGGCGGAAAACGGCAAGCAAGCCATTAACATGCTGCCGGAATGCGCGGTCGACGTCATTTTGCTTGATATCCGCATGCCGGAGATTGACGGTATCGAAGTGGCCGAACATCTGCAGAAGCTTGAGGATCCGCCATGCGTCATTTTTACCACCGCGTACGACGACTATGCGCTCAAGGCGTTTGAAGTCCATGCGATAGACTATCTGCTGAAGCCGATACGTCTGGCCCGGCTGTTCGATGCGCTGTCGCGCGTGCTTACCATCGCGCCGCTGCGCCTGGACGTGCTGCGCGAACTCAAACCCGGTGCGCGTAGCCATTTTTCGGTCAATGAGCGCGGACGCATACATCTGATCCCGGTAGCCGACGTGGTTTTTCTGAAGGCGGAACTCAAGTACATCACGGTGCGCACCGCGGAACGCGAATTTCTGCTTGAGGAATCGCTGGCAAAACTTGAGCAGGAATTCATGGGAAGGTTTGTGCGTGTACACCGCAATTGCCTGGTCGCGAAAGAGGCGGTTCGCGGCTTCGAGCGGGCGACAGACGCGGACGGCGACGGGCACTGGGTGGTATTGCTCAAGACCGTCTCCGAAAAACTCGATGTCAGCCGGCGCCAGCAGCACATCGTACGCGAATTCGGGAATTTGCTGTGATCAAGCGTTTTGTCTGCGGTTTTCTCTTTTTTGCGGCAACGACCACCTTCGCCGGGGAAGAGCCTATGGGCGTGCTGGATATCACTCTGGGCGCGAGTTACGGGCGCCTGGAGCGCGAGCTGGATTTTCGCGATATCAATACCGCGCTCGCGCAGATCAAGGGCGTGAAGCCGGATCTCGGCAAGCGCGGATACGGCTGCATGAAGCGTGATGATCCGTTCGCGGATATCGGTTGTGTATCACACGACGAAAAGCTCGATGGGTTTGAAACGCGCGAAATCCGCCTGCACTTCCTGCACGGAAGGCTGCAGCAGTTTTCGCTGACCGCGGAATTGCAATATTACGATGCGGTTGTCGGATACTTGCGCCGCCGCCATGGTGAGCCTCAGCGTGCGGAGGCCGGGAGCGCGGAATCGGCGCCGGTATACGCGTGGAAAAGCGAGTCGGAACAGGTCATTGCCTATCGCGGCAAGGATCTGGTGTTTGTCAGCTTTGAGCTGGCGTCCTATGCGGATGCGGTAAAGCGCAAGCGCGCAGGCGCCAGTCTCCAGTGTAGCTAGCGGCTGCTACTGCCGCAATTGCAGGCGGTCGGCTTCTATCGCCTGTTCCAGATAAAGATTATAGAAATCCGTTGCCGTGAGGTCGATGATGGGTTCGGCGAGTACTTTGCCTTTGCCATCGACCACGATGACCGTAGGCACCCAACGCACGTCATATCTGCGCCCCATCTCGCCGTGGGTTATGAGATTGCCGTCGAAGTCGCGCAGCGCGGTACGATTGTCGGCGGCGACGATCTCGCGCATGATGACTTTCGTACCATAGTTCTGGCTTAGGCGCAGGGCTTCCAGGGGTTCTTTCTTGGTGCGTGTGCAAAATGGGCATTCGGGACGCGTAAACACCAGCATGATGGGCGCGCCCCGTTGCGCCGAAAGCCTGCCGATCGCGGTGAGATCGACGGCGACATCGAGAGGCGGATACTGTTGCGCGGTGAGCGCGCAAACCGCGCATGCTAGAATCAAAAAACCCCAGACCGCATTGCTGCAAGAAGTTTTTCAACGGCACCTCCCGGCGAACATAACGTGACCAGCTCCGCTTCGATTCAGCCGCTCGCAAGCATCGTTATCGCTTCCCGCGAGAGCGCGCTCGCGATGTGGCAGGCGCGGAACATACAGCAACAACTCGCCGAGTTATACCCGGGAACACGGATTTCCATCCTCGGCATGACCACCAAGGGCGATCGCATACTCGATAAATCGTTGAGCAAAATCGGCGGTAAAGGGCTGTTCGTCCGGGAACTTGAACTGGCGCTCGAAACCGGCAACGCCGATATCGCGGTACACTCGATGAAGGACGTGCCCATGGTGCTGCCGCCCGGATTCGAGATTGCAGCGATTACCGAACGCGAAGATCCGCGCGACGCATTCGTTTCGAAACATTACCGCACCTTGGCGGAGTTGCCCGCCGGAAGTCGCGTCGGCACCTCCAGCCTGC
Organism: Betaproteobacteria bacterium; assembly: GCA_947476215.1. Classification (GTDB taxonomy): domain Bacteria; phylum Pseudomonadota; class Gammaproteobacteria; order Burkholderiales; family SG8-41; genus PALSA-1004. Next base: position 25,885 of record CANJQI010000015.1, on the reverse strand, counting down.
GCCGGGAAAGCCAGATCCGCGCGCGCTATCCAGAGCTGGTCATAGAGCCGCTACGCGGAAATCTGCAAACCCGGCTTAAACGGCTTGATGACGGCGACTTTGCCGCCATCATACTGGCCGCCGCGGGGCTCAAGCGTCTGGGCCTCGCCGATCGCATTGCCTCCACCCTGTCGCCGGAAGAATGTTTGCCGGCGCCCGGGCAGGGCGCGCTCGGCATTGAATATCACGCGCAGCGCGGCGATGTGGCCGCGATGCTGGGCGTGCTTAATCACCAAGCGACAGCGGCGTGCGTGCGCGCCGAGCGCGCACTGAGCCGTGCCCTTTCAGGCAGCTGCCAGTTGCCGCTAGGCGCCTATGCGCAGTCGGAAACGGGCCGCATCCGGTTGCGCGGCTTTGTCGCCAGTCCGGACGGCAAGCAACTGATAAGTGACGAACTGACGGGGGACGCCGGCAACCCGGAGGCGCTAGGCACACAGCTTGCGGTGCGCCTCAGGGAGCGCGGCGCGACGGAAATTCTTGCTGCGATGCAACTGCAAGTTTGAACCGCCAAGGCGCCAAGGCCGCCAAGAAAAGCGAAAAAAAACAATACTGAAGATTTGAAAAGCTACCGGCAAGTACGCCTTCGCATCGTAATGGAATACTCGCTTAGCAAGCTTTTTTCTTTTTCCTGTTTTTTCTTGGCGGCCTGGGCGCCTTGGCGCTAAATCGCTTTTAAAAAATGACAATAGAAACCCAGCCGTTAGCAGGCAAAGGCATCGTAGTGACGCGCCCCGCGCATCAGTCGGCGCATCTTGTCGGATTGATCGCGGCGGCGGGCGGTACGCCGATACTTTTTCCCACGATCGAAATTGCGGCTATCGAGGACCAGGGACCGCTGAGTGCGTTGATCGCAAGGCTGGACGAGTTCGACATCGCCATTTTTGTCAGTCCCAATGCCGCTAACGTCGCGATGACGCTGATCAGGAAGCAACGCCTGTTACCGGCCCATTTGAAGCTCGCAACCATAGGCAGCGGCGGTGTGCGCGAACTCGAAAAGCACGGCATTTCGGAGGTGATTGCACCGCGTCGTTTCGACAGCGAGGCATTGCTCGATATGCCCGAAATTCGCAACGTGGCAGGCCGGCGTATCGTGATTTTCCGCGGCCGCGGCGGTCGCGAACTGCTCGGCGATACCTTAAGCGCGCGCGGCGCCAGGGTCGAGTACGCGGAGTGCTATCAACGCCGCGTGCCCAAAGTCCGGGCAGATGTGCTATTACAGGCGTGGGAACGTCAGGAGATACATTCGATAATCGCCACCAGCAGTGAAGGGGTGCGCAACCTTTTTGTGCTGGTCGATGATAGTGGGCTAACACCGTTGAAGCAGACCTCTTTTTTTGTGCCGCATCCGCGCATCGCACAAACCGCACGCGCACTGGGCGTGGCCGAGGTGGTGCAGACCGGCCAAGGAGACGAAGAATTGGTGCGCGGGTTGGTATCATGGCATGCGTTGCACCGCTGACGGCCACCAAGCCTGTTTACATCGTCTGCCCCACTGATTACAGTTCAAGCTATGGAGAATCCCATTCCACACCCGACAGCAGCAACCGGCGAGAACCCGGCCGCGCCGCTTGCGCGCGCCGATACGACGCCGTTGCCGTACCGGCAGGCAGTCGCCGCAATACTCGTAGCCGTGCTGGCGGTATTTGCATGGCAGTGGTACGACGGGCGGCAACAGATCAACGCACTCCAGCTGGAGCTGGCACGGCGCCTTGCCGCGGCTGATGTTGAAAACAAGGAAAGCCGCGGCGTTGCCGAGCACGTGCGTGAGGCGACGCGCGAAGCGCAGGTCAAACTGGGCGTGCTGGAAGCCAAGCTGCAGGAATCACAGAACCAGCAGATCGCGCTTGAGGCGTTGTATCAGGAATTGTCGCGCACGCGCGACGAGTCGTTTCTGGCGGACGTCGAGCAGACGCTGCTGGTGGCGAGCCAGCAGTTGCAGCTTGCCGGCAACGTCAAGTCGGCGCTGATTGCGTTGCAGGCTGCGGATGCGCGCCTGGCGCGCCTGGACCGGCCGCAGCTTGCCGGATTGCGCAAGGTATTGGCGCGTGACATAGAACGACTCAAGCTGGTGCCGCATGTGGATGTGATCGGCATCAGCGCGCGCCTCGACTATCTGATGGGAACCATAGACACGCTGCCGTTGGCGATGGAATTGCGTCCCGCCGAAACTGCCACCGCGAAGACATCCGGCGCCGATTCCAACACCTGGTCACGCTTGGCGCGCGAGGTGTGGCAGGATTTGCGTGATCTGGTGCGTATCCAGAATGTCGAACGTCCGGACGTGCCGTTGCTGGCGCCGGCGCAGACCTATTTCCTGCGCGAGAACCTCAAACTGCGCCTGCTGAGCGCGCGACTCGCATTGCTTGCGCGCGATGAAAAGAGCTTCAAGGATGACCTGAAAGCAACACGTGCATGGTTGACGCGCTATTACGATGCGCGCGACAAGGCGGTGTCAGCGGTGGTTACGGCGGTGCAGCAGTTAAACGACAGTCAGATCAACATCGAGCTTCCCGATCTCGCGGAGAGCCTTGAAGCTGTTCGTAATCATAGGCTTACGCGCGAGCGTAGCCGTTAGCGGCACTATGCGCTGGCTATTGTGGATTCTGGGGCTATTCGCACTCGCGGTCGGGCTGGCACTCGCGCTGCGACTCAATTCGGGCTATGTGCTGTTTGTCTGGACGCCCTATAGAGCCGAGGTTTCTCTCAATTTGCTGCTGTTGCTGGCAGTGGCGGCATTTGCGCTGTTCTACGTGTTGTTGCGCTTCCTATTCGGCGCAATCGCATTGCCGGCCCAGGTGCGCGAATATCGCGCGCGGCGTGCGCACGATGAAGCACGTGCCATGCTGCTGACCGCCGTGCGTGAATTTTTTGGCGGGCGCTATAGTCGCGCCGAGAAAGCGGCGGCGAAGGTGATGGACTCATCGGAGTCACCAGCGCTGGGCGCAGTGCTTGCGGCGCGCGCCGCGCACGAGCTGCGCCACTATGAGCAGCGCGACGCTTATATCGCGCGTGCCGCCAATCTGGAGCCGGACGATGCAGCGATGCGCGTGATTACGCAAGCCGAAATGTTACTCGACCAACGCCGGTTTCAGGAAGCGTTAAACGTATTGAAGTCGCTGCACGAGAAGAACCGTGAAGCATTGCGCCTGGAACTCAAGGCCTTGCAGCAGGCGAAAAACTGGGAACAGACACTACCCATCATTGATCAGCTCGAAAAACGCGGTGGCTTCGATGCAAATCAGGCCGATCAACTCCGGCGCTACGCGCACGCCGAGAACTTGCGGCGCAAAACGCTCGATAAGCCTGCGCTGGATGCGTGCTGGCAGAAAATACCCGGCAGCCTCAGGCGTGAGGCCGAGGTTGCGATGACCGGAGCGCAGTGTTACCTGGCGCTCAATGACGCCAGTCAGGCCGGTGAGATCATAGAATCGGCGCTGGACGCTGAATGGAATGCCGAGCTGGTCGCATTGTATGCACAGTGCGTAAGCTCGGATACCGTTCGGCAGATTGAACGAGCCGAAAAATGGTTGCACAACAATACGCGCGATGCGGCGTTGCTGCTGTTGTTGGGAAAGTTGTGCGTGCGGCAGGAATTATGGGGCAAGGCGCAGAGTTACCTGGAAGCCAGCCTGTCGGTTGAAATCACCTATCAGGCGCACCTTGAACTTGCAAAATTATGTGAGGGCATGGACAAACCCGATCTGGCGCGGCGACATTACCGGTCTAGTCTGGATCTGGCGGTAGCGCTGCTCGGCCGCAAGACCGTCGTGAGAGATGGAGCATCCTCGATTCCTAGTCGACACGTATCCCGGCATCCCTGATCACTTTGCCCAGCCGGGTAATGTCCAGCTTTACGGTGGCCGCAAACTGGGCAGGCGAGCTGCCGACGACTTCCACGCCGGTTGCCAGGAACTTGTCGCGCACATCTGGCTGATGAATTACCCGTGCAATCTCCGCCTGCAGTTTGTTGATGATGGCGGCGGGAGTTCTGATGGGTGCAAAAATGCCCTGCGTGGCGATGGATTCGTAACCGGGCAGGCCGGTGGCGGCCACCGTCGGCAGATCGGGAACCAGCACCGACGGCTGGGCGGACGTAACGGCCAGCGCGCGCAGTCGCCCTGACTTGACGTGGTCCGTCACCGCCCCTGCATTCGGAAACATCAGCTGCACGCGCCCCGCAATCAAATCGGGCAGTGCCTGTCCGGTTCCCTTGTATGGAATATGCACGATGTTGATGTCCGCCATGGATTTGAACAACAGTGCCGCAAGGTGATTGGTGGAGCCGGCCTGGCCAGTGGCAAAGTTGATTTCCCCCGGTTTGGCTTTAGCCAGCGCGATCAGTTCCTTGACCGATTTCGCCGCCAGCGCCGGGTGCACGACTATGATGTTGGGCTGCATATTGACCAACGTGATCGGGGCAAAGTCGCGCAGCGGATCGTACGGCATCTTTTGCAGCAGCGGTGCGATCCATACCGTGCTGCCATAGATCAGCGTCGTATAGCCGTCCGGTGATGCTTTCGCCAACGTCTGCGCCGCGATTGCGCCGCTGGCCCCACCTCTGTTTTCTACGATCACCTGCTGTTTGAATGCGGTGGTCAGTCCTTGCGCAATCAGGCGCGCTGCAAAATCGAGGCTGGCGCCCGGCTCGCCGGTGAGTATGCGCACCGGCTTGTTTGGAAAAGTCTGAGCGTCGACCACGCCCGTGCTCAGTACGCAGGCCGTTGCCGCCGATAGCCACGCCGTTCGATGCAATCCGCGCATGTCTGCTCCCGTGGAAAGTATGCTCGATTATAATTCAACGCATGCACGTTCATTCCAGCCGTCGTTCCCAGAAGTCATGAAGTCCCGCATATTATTGTCTTGGGCCTGGATCTGTTTGCCTGCGGTGCTGGAAACGGGAATGACGTACGCACAGGTATTTCCGGCCAAACCGATACGTATCGTCACTGCCGAGCCCGCGGGCGGACTTGATCTGGCGGCGCGCCTGATGGCGCAGGGCCTGGCTGGGAATCTTGGCCAGCAGATTCTGGTCGAAAACCGGGGCGGTGCCGGTGGCACGATCGCGGCGCAAACGATAGCCAAGGCGCCGCCCGATGGCTACGCTCTGCTTTTTTATGGCAGTGCGATCTGGCTTGCCCCGTTTCTGCGGGACAACGTTCCGTTCGATCCGGTCAGAGACTTTGCGCCCGTGACACTGGCCGTAAGCTCACCCAATCTGTTGGTTGTGCATCCCTTGCTGCCGGTAAAGTCGGTGAGGGAGTTGATCGCTTTGGCGAAGGCGCGGCATGGCGAACTTAACTATGCCGCAAACTCCATGGGTTCTTCACCGCATCTCGCGGCGGAATTGTTCAAGGCCATGGCAGGCATCAGCATGATAGCTGTCTCGTATAAAGGCGGCGGCCACGCGCTCAACGATCTGATCGGCGGACAGGTGCAGCTGATGTTCGCGACACCGGCTTCGGTGGCGTCGCTGGTCAAGGTCGGAAAATTGAGGGCGCTGGCAGTCACCAGCGCGCAATCGACGCCACTGTTGCCTGGCATGCCCACGGTCGCCGCGACCGGCCTGCCCGGTTATAAATCGGGTGCTACCTATATCGTGTTTGCGCCGGCGGGGACTCCAGCAACGCTGATTTCACGCTTGCAGCAGGAGTTCGCGCGGGTACTGGGCACGCGCGAGGTGAAAGAAAAATTTTTCGAGGTCGGTGTAGAACCGGTAGGCAGTTCCCCCGACGAGGCGGCTGCACTCGTAAGGTCGGACATGGACAGCATGGGCAAGGTGATCAAGGGCGCCGGCATACGCACTCAATAGCGTTTGCCGTAATCTGTGCCCATTAGTGTAAATAATACGTAATATCAAATACTTGGAGCGGGCGCGACGTGCGCGCCTTGTAAACCGTTCTTGACCACCAGGCGCGCTATCAGTCCGGACGCCTTGGCATCCTCGACGAATTCGCGCAGATAGGCGGCCCATGCATCTCGCCGGTCGGGCGACGCCAGCGCATGGCGGATCACGACGAATCGACCGTCCAGCAGACGTGACCCTGGAACGGTTGCAGCGACTTTGATGAGCTGCTGTCTGATTCCGGCCAGGGCGTCGGCTTTGCCTTGCGTGAATAACGCGGCCGCCGCGACGGCGCCTGGTATGCGATTGAGGAAAGCGTATTTAACGTGACGGCTCAAATGCAGATCCAGCGAGCTTCTGGCTGACACCGCAATGCGCAGGCCCGAGGTGTCGATCTCGTCGACGGTTCGTAGCGGGGAATCAGCCCTGACGAGGCAGGTGCCTTCGCATTCCAGATATGGCGCGGTAAATCGGACGCCCGCATGTTCCGGATCGTACGAAAAGAACGCCACATCCCAGGACGACGCAGTATGTAGGGCATCAAGCAAGCCGGCCGTCGTGTCTCTTGCAATGATATCCACCGGCATGCCGAGGCGCGCGCCGAGCTCGCGCGCCAGATCCGCGGCCATTCCGATGAGATCGCCGCTGGCCGGATCCCGCGCAGCAAGCACCGGGCTGGTCGTCAGGATGCCGGCACGCAATCGGCCACCAGGCAACAAGTTTCTGTTCATCCTAGAAAAATCCGATTAACCGCCAAGACGCCAAGCTCGCCAAGCAAAACAATGGCCTGCAAAGTAAAAGTGGAGAACCTGAATGGTAAGCGGCATGCCGTCTTCAATCTATGGAATTTCTTGGCGTTCTTGGCGTCTTGGCGGTTCAATTGCCGCTATTCGGTTCATGGCAGGTGCTGCCGTTAGACGAGGAGATTTCGCCTCGTGACTAGGGATTCGCGGGCGTGAAGGAGTCGGCGTAGAACTCTTCTTCCGGCAAGCCGCATTTGGAAATGAAATCTCGACGCGCGGCCGTGACCATCACCGGCGCACCGCAAGCGTAGACCTGATGTGCGCTCATGTCGGCGATGTCGTGCATGACTGCCTCATGCACGAAACCGCTGCGGCCGCTCCAGTCGTCCGCCGGCAGTGGTTCCGACAGCACCGGCACGTATTTGAAATTGCCGTGCTCGCGCGCCCAGCGTTCGGGGATATCACTCGCGTACAGATCGGCGCGTATGCGTCCTCCCCAATACAGCACCATAGCCCGCGTAACGCGCGTGTGGAAGGCGTGTTCGATGATGGCCTTGATGGGGGCGAATCCGGTACCGCTGGCGACCAGGATCATCGGCTTGTCGTTGTTCTCACGCAGGAAAAAGGTGCCAAACGGACCTTCGATGCGCAGAATGTCGCGTTCCTTCATTTTCGTAAAGACATGCGTGGAAAACGGTCCGCCGTAGTTGCGCAGATGAAGATGCAAAAACTCGTCGTCGTGCGGCGGATTGGCCATTGACAGATCGCGGCGGGTGCCGTCTTTCAGCAAGATGCTGAGGTACTGTCCGGCCAGATATTGCAATCGCTCCGTTGCCGGCAGCTTGAGTTGCAGCTTCATGATGTCGGCCGCAGCGCGCTGCATGCTTTGCACCCGGCACGGCAGCGTCCTGATCTGTATGTCCTTGAGGGCGCTGATCTCGCGGCATTCGATCACCACGTCGCCGCGCGGCCGTGCCTGGCAAAAAAGCGCCAGGCCGAGTTGCTTGTCGGCTTCCGGCAGCGCGCTCTCTTCGTATTCGCCGTAGTCTACTTCGCCTTGCAGCAGCTTGCCTTTGCAGGTACCGCAGGCGCCGTCGCGGCAACCGTAAGAGATGACAAAACCTTCGCGCAGGGCGGCATCGAGTATCGTTTCATCATCTCTGACTGAAAAAACGTGGTTGCTGGGTTTGATGGTAACTTGAGCAGGCATGGGACCGGGCCGTCGTATTAAGTCGCTACTGGACAGCGTCCGACACGATGCGAAACCAGTTTCGTCATGTCAGGCGCGCTAAGATAAAATTCAGAGTCTATGGAATCACGCTTTTTATGCGTCGTTTATTGATCGTCGGATGCGGTGATGTGGGGTTGCGTGTGATGCCTTATCTGAGCGGTCGATATCGTGTTTATGCGTTGACGCACAGCCGTGAACGATTGCCGCTGCTGCGCGTGAACGGCATAGTGCCGATTACCGGGAACCTCGATAACGCCAACAGTCTGGCGACGCTTGCCGGCATTGCACACGATGTCTTGCATTTTGCCCCGCCGCCGAATCACGGTACGCGCGATACGCGAACGTCGCACCTGATTGCAGCGCTGACAAAGCATAAAAGTCTACCACAGCAACTCGTCTATATCAGCACCAGCGGTGTTTATGGCGACTGCGACGGTGCGCTGGTCGAGGAAACTCGCTCGGTGCGGCCGCAAACCGCGCGCGCGCAGCGCCGTGTCGATGCTGAACGCCAGCTTCGCGCCTGGGGGTGCCGTAACCAGGTACGGGTGTGCGTGCTGCGTGCGCCGGGTATCTATTCAAGTCAGCGTTTGCCGCTGGCGCGGCTCACGTCCGGAACGCCGGCGCTGTGTCCTGAAGAAGATACCTATACCAACCATGTGCACGCCACCGATCTTGCACGCATAGCGGTGGCTGCATTGAGATTCGGCCGCGCGGGGCGCGTCTACAATGCCGGCGACGACAGCCAGATCAAGATGGGCGACTATTTCGATTTGGTCGCCGATGAGTACGGTCTGCCGCGTCCGCGGCGCATATCCCGCGCCGAAGCGGGCGTGTGTGTCGCGTCCAATCTGTTGTCCTTCATGAACGAATCGAGGCGCTTGTCGAACAGCCGTATCAAGCAGGAGTTGCGACTGAAATTGCTTTTTCCGACCGTGCAGGCTGGTATTGCCCATGCGCGCCGCGGAGCGAACTAGTGGCCGCTCTGCTTGTAATCATCAATACACCCAGCCGCGAGGTCGCGTTGCGGATCGCGCGGGCATTGATCGAGCGCAAACTTGCGGCGTGCGTTAATATCCTCGCGGAATGCACTTCGGTCTATCGCTGGAAGGGCAAGATCGAGGCGGAAACCGAGATACCGCTGCTGATCAAGACTCGCGGTGAGATTTACGATGAGGTTCAGGCCGCGATCAAAGCCCTGCATCCCTACGAACTTCCGGAAATCATTGCTGTCCCTGTTGAGCGTGGTTTGCCCAAGTATTTGGAATGGGTAAACGCCGAAACCATACCATCGTAGGCATTGCACATGCTGTTGCGTATTTTTATCTTCCTGATTTTGCTCAGCGGCGCCGCCGGCGCCGACGAACCGGAATTGCTGGAGCCGAATAAGGCATTTCGTCTTTCGGCACGCTTGATCGATGCCGACCACCTTGAAGTGCGTTATCAGATCGCGCCCGGTTATTACATGTATCGGGACAAATTCAAATTCAGTACCGTGCCGGCCCTGCTTGCGTTCGAGACGGCGCAGTTGCCGCCGGGCGTGGTCAAGAAGGACGAAATTTTCGGCGAGGTACAGACCTATCGCGGCGACATGCGATTTGTTATGCCGCTCAGCCCGCCAGCCGGGCCGGAATCGCGATTTACCCTCACGGCCGTGTCCCAGGGATGCGCCGACGTCGGTGTGTGTTATCCGCCCAATGAACAACGCGTCGACATCATTCCCCAGGCGCAGATGTCGGGCGTGTCCGTTGATAAACCATTTTTGCTCCCGCAGCCTGCGTCCTCTGCCCTGACGGCGGGCGGCACACCGGTGCCGCCGTCGGAAGACTCCCTGATAGCCGAGCTGTTCAAAGGCGGATTCTGGACCCTGGTAGCGACGTTTTTCGGTTTTGGGCTGCTGCTGGCGTTCACGCCCTGCATGTTTCCCATGATACCTATCCTGTCCGGCATCCTGGCGCCCCATGGGCAGCATCTGACGCGCGCGCGTGGCCTGGGTTTATCGGCGGTGTATGTTATCGGCATGGCGATTACCTATGCATTGGCGGGGGTTGCCGCGGGTCTGCTCGGCACCATGCTTACCAACTTGTTGCAGACGTCATGGGTATTGATAGGGTTTGCGGGAATATTTGTGGCACTGGCGTTGTCGATGTTTGGTTTGTATGAGTTACAGTTGCCCGGTGCATTGCAGAGCCGACTCACGGTCACGGCCAATAAACTGCACGGCGGCCATTTTGCGAGCGTGTTTGTGATGGGGGTGCTGTCAGCATTGATTGTCGGCCCTTGCGTCGCCGCGCCTCTGGCTGGCGCGCTGCTCTATATCAGCCAGTCGGGCGATGGCGTGCTGGGTGGCGCGGCATTGTTCGCGATGGCGTTGGGTATGGGGGGGCCGCTGCTGGTGGTCGGCGCGTCAGCCGGTGCCATCTTGCCGAAGTCCGGGCCATGGATGGAAAGCGTGAAACGGTTTTTTGGCGTGGTGCTGCTGGGGGTCGCCATTTTCCTGATATCTCCCCTGTTATCCGCCACGCTACACCTATTGACGTGGGCCGCGCTGTTAATGGTGTGTGGAATCTTCCTCGGCGCATTGGTGGCGTTACCTGCGGCGGCGCCAGGATATCGCAAGGTATTCAAAGGCATAGGTGTTGCTTCTCTGCTGGCCGGCGTGATCTATATCGTCGGCGCTCTATCCGGTGGCCATGATGTCTTGCGGCCGCTCGATGGCCTGCGCGGCAATGCCGCGGCTCAGGCGCCACGCTTCCAGCGCGTCAATAGCGTGGCGCAACTCGATGCGGCCGTCCGTGCCGCGGGCGGCAAACCGGTGCTGCTGGATTTTTACGCCGACTGGTGTGTCACGTGCAAGGAAATGGAACGCGATACCTTCAGCGATCGCGCCGTTCAGCGCAGGTTAAATGATATGGCTACGCTGCAGGTTGACGTGACGGCGAATACAGACGAGCATAAATTGCTGCTCAAAAGGTATGCGTTGTTCGGGCCTCCCGGCATTGTGTTCTTCGACCGCAAGGGTGGCGAGATCAAGGGATTGCGCGTGGTTGGTTTTCAGAATGCGGAAAAGTTCGCCGCAACGCTCGATCTGGTACTCAAGTGAATGGCCCGGTAAAGGCGGTTTTCGCGGGCGTGCTTGCGATCGCTTGTGCGGCCGCCGGCTATCTCGCTTATCAGTGGCAAAGCGGATCGGGAAGGCCGGATGCGGCAGTGAGCGGGCAGTTGCTACTCGCGACTTCGCTTACCGGCCTGGACGACCAACCGCAGGTCTTGACGCAATGGCGAGGCAAGGTCATGGTGGTCAATTTCTGGGCCACCTGGTGTGCGCCGTGCCGTGAAGAAATTCCCGGATTCATCAAAGTTCAGGACCTGTATCGGGGCCGCGGTGTGCAATTTGTCGGTATCGCCATCGATCACAAGAATCGCGTCGAGCCCTACGCAAAAGACATCGGCATGAACTATCCAGTGTTGTTGGGCGGGATCTACACCATGGACATCGCGCGTCAGGTCGGTAACCGCCTTGATGTCTTGCCATTTACCGTCGTCCTGGATCGTTCTGGAAAGGTTGCCGAGAGCATTGTTGGAATCCTTAAGCCAGAAAAACTCGAAAAAATACTCGAACCTCTGCTGTAACTCCTCGGTATCTGCTTTTAAAGTTGCGGAATTTCATCTAACGTCGTCGAAAATTCATGTGTCTACAGGGGGCGTTACCCACGACTGTGGCTGCCATTCACCGTGCGCTGCCCACGTCCAGTTTAGATGTTTGTGGTGACCCCACCACTCATGAGTCGACGCAAGATTCCGGACCCATAGGGTTCGCGGATATCCATAAATTTGCCGCAAATCGCTGGTATAGATAGCACGATGACCGTAAAATCGGCAAACTTCGTCGAATGGTATGGAAATGCGCATTGAGGCAGAAATGGTTCACCCACGTACACATGGCCGCAGTTTTCGTGCTAGTGTGACATATTTCACATATGACCTCGCCACGTAACATCCTCGTTCTGCATGGGCCCAATCTGAATCTGCTGGGGAGTCGCGAACCCAAGCACTATGGTTTGGCGACGCTGGAGAGCATCAACCAACGGCTGGTGCAACGGGCTTTGCAGGCAGGTGTGGTGCTTGCGCATTATCAAAGCAACGTCGAAGGTGAACTGGTTAATCGCATTCAACAGGCCGCGCGCGATGGTGTCGATTTCATCATCATTAACCCGGCCGCTTATACGCATACCAGCATCGCCATGCGCGATGCTCTGGCCGCGGTGGCCATTCCGTTTGTTGAAGTCCATTTATCGAATGTGTATGCACGGGAGAAGTTTCGCCATAAGTCGTATTTCACCGATCTGGCCGTGGGCATTGTCAGTGGTTTTGGTGGCAAGGGGTATGAGCTTGCGCTCGAATACGCGCTGCAATCCACGGCGAATGGAGGAGACACCTGATGGATCTGCGAAAACTGAAAAAACTGATCGACCTGGTCGAAGAATCAGGCATAGCCGAGATTGAAATTACCGAGGGTGAGGAAAAAGTCCGCATCACCCGCAGCAGCTCCGCATCCAATGGCGCGGTCGTCGCACCCGTCGCGGCCCCGGTGGTTGTTGCGCAGCCGCCGGCCAGCCTACCCGTCCAGGCCAACGCCACGCCGGAAGCGCCACCTCAGCCGGAAGGGCATGTGCTCAAATCGCCCATGGTAGGTACGTTTTATCGGTCTCCAAAACCGGGGGACAAACCCTTCGTTGAGGTCGGTCAAACCGTTAACGAAGGTGACACGGTGTGTATCGTCGAAGCGATGAAGCTGCTCAACGAAATCGAAGCCGACCACACAGGCATCGTCAAAGCCATACTCGCCGAAAACGGCCAGCCGGTCGAATACGGCCAGGCGCTGTTGGTCATCGGGTGATATCAGAAACCGCAGTTTCGCCGCATGCTTTGATCAAATCGACCCATGTTTGAAAAAATTCTGATCGCCAATCGGGGCGAGATTGCGCTGCGCATCCAGCGCGCGTGCCGCGAGATGGGTATCAAGACGGTCGCGGTGCATTCAGAAGCCGACGCCGAAGCGAAATATGTGAAACTTGCCGATGAGTCCGTGTGCATCGGACCCGCCGCGTCCAATCTCAGCTATCTTAACGTTCCGGCGATTATCAGCGCCGCCGAGGTCACGGATGCGCAAGCGATCCATCCCGGGTACGGTTTTCTATCTGAAAACGCGGATTTCGCCGAACGCGTGGACAAGAGCGGATTCGTATTTATCGGGCCCAGGGCGGAAACCATACGTCTGATGGGCGATAAGGTAAGCGCCAAGGTCGCGATGAAGAAAGCGGGTATCCCGTGCGTGCCGGGCAGCGAAGGGGCCTTGTCCGAGATTCCCGAAGAAATACTCAAGACTGCCCACGCGGTCGGTTACCCCCTCATCATCAAGGCCGCAGGCGGCGGCGGCGGGCGCGGCATGCGCGTGGTGCACACCGAAGCGGCAGTGCTCAATGCGGTTGCCATGACACGCGCGGAGGCCCAGGCTGCGTTCGGCAATCCCATGGTTTACCTCGAAAAATTTCTCGAGAATCCGCGCCATATCGAAATTCAGGTGGTCGCCGACAAGTTTCGCAATGCGGTCTACCTGGGAGACCGCGATTGTTCCATGCAGCGCCGTCATCAGAAAATCATAGAAGAAGCGCCGGCGCCGCACCTGCCGCCGCGTGCCCGCATTCGAATCGGTGAACGATGCGCGGAAGCGTGCCGCAAAATCGGTTATGAAAGCGCGGGCACTTTTGAGTTTCTATACGACAAGGGCGAGTTCTATTTCATCGAAATGAATACGCGCCTGCAGGTCGAGCATCCGGTAACCGAGATGATCACCGGCATCGATATCGTGCAACTGCAGATCCGCATCGCAGCCGGCGAACGCATGCCCGTCAAGCAGCGCGATGTAATACTAAAGGGTCACGCCGTCGAGTGCCGCATCAACGCCGAGGATCCACGCAAGTTCACGCCCTCGCCGGGACGCGTAACCTCATGGCACATGCCGGGTGGCCCCGGTATAAGAGTTGATACGCACGTCTATAATAATTATTTCGTGCCCCCCCATTATGACTCACTAATAGGCAAGTTGATTGCGTATGGAGATACCCGCGAACAGGCGATTGCGCGCATGGCAATCGCCTTGTCCGAAACGGTCGTCGAAGGCATTAAAACCAATTTGCCCCTGCATGCTGAACTGATGCAGGATGCGGCTTTTCGGCGCGGTGGAACCAGCATTCACTACCTGGAACAAAAAATCGCCAAGTCGGTCAAGGGTGAATGAGGGAAGCAGGATTGAGTTATAAGTATCGAGGATTGAGGAGAGGAAAGCGAGAAGCTGAGCGTTTAAAACTGTAACAATTCTCCCGACAAGTCCACCGAATTCCAGCGCGCAGCGTTTTTCCTCACTCCTCACTCCTCACTCCTCACTCCTCACTCCTCACTCTCATTCCGATGTACTGGCTCGCCGTAACCTTCGCCGCCAAAGCCGCCAGCATAGAGGTTTTGTCTGACGCTCTGCAGGAGGCAGGCGCCATGTCTGTCGATGTAACAGACGCCTACGCCGGCACGCCGCAGGAGCATGCGCTATTTGGTGAACCTGGCGAACCCGGTGTTCCGAACTGGGAACTTTCCACGGTGCGCGCGCTGTTTCCTGAAACCGATGACATTGCGGCAAAAGTGACTTCCGCATTGCGCGAGGCCGGCCTCGATGCCGGGCTCAACCATAAGATTGAACGCGTTGAGGATCAGGATTGGGTGCGGCAGACGCAGAGTCAGTTTCAGCCGGTGCGCGTATCGCCACGGCTATGGGTAGTTCCAACCTGGCACGATGCGCCCGACCCGGCGGCCATCAATCTGATCATAGATCCGGGTTTGGCATTCGGCACCGGTACGCATCCGACGACCCGCCTATGTCTTGAGTGGCTCGATGCACACGTGCGCGGTAGTGAAACCATCCTCGACTACGGTTGCGGATCAGGCATATTGGCGATTGCGGCGGTGAAGCTCGGGGCGGGTCGTGCGACGGGCGTGGATATCGATGCCGCGGCCATGCTTGCCGCGCGCCACAATGCGATGCAGAATCATGTCACGGTGGAGTTCGAAAGCGCTAATCGGGACGTGGCTGCGGATAATGATATCGTAGTGGCAAATATACTCGCCAATCCGCTGCTGTTGCTCGCGCCGTTGCTCGCGCGCAAGACGCGCAGCGGGGGCACAATTGTACTGTCGGGTATTCTTGAGCATCAGGCAGCCGAAGTGAGTAAACTGTATACGGAATGGTATGTCATGAACGCGCCTGAGCACGCCGACGGCTGGGTATTGTTGAGCGGCACCAGGCGCCAGCAGGGTTGAGCAATCATGAGCATGATCACCAAATGTCCGTCGTGCAGTACCGCATTCCGGGTTACGCCGCAACAATTGCAGGCGCACCACGGCATGGTGCGTTGCGGCCGATGCGCGACAGTATTCGACGGCTTCAAGACGTTGGCTGCGCAGGCTGCCGATATGCCTCACGCTGCCGCGCTTGCACCCGCGCCATCCCCCCGGTCGGACGGGGACATCGTCATGCCCCCCGCGATGCTGGCGAGTGTCACATCGGTACCGCCGGAACCAGCGCCTCAACCTGTCGCGATACAGGCAGAACCAACACCAATACCGCCAGCCGTTGAGATCGCACTCGAACCTCCTGTTCCCGAGGTGTCTGCTCCGCCGCCCGTCGCTGAAAGATCCACCGTCGTGGATACAGTCGCGCACTCACCTGAGGTCGGCACTGCATCGACAATATCAACCGCGCACGCAGCACTGCATGAGCCCGCCGTCGCGTCAGCGCTGCCGATAGACTCTGCGAGCACTCATGTGGATTCCGTCCGCGTGGCGGATGAGGTTGGCGCTGCGCCGCGCAAACACGTCATCCTCTGGGCGCTGGCAACATTCGTGCTGCTGCTCACTCTGGCAGCGCAAGGCGTTTATTATTTTCGCGGGGAAATCGCGGCGCATGCTCCGGAGGCACGACCCTATCTCAATCAGGCGTGCGCACAGTTGCGTTGTACGGTCGCATTGCCGCAACGACCGCAGCAGATCAAAATCGCTGCGTCCGATGTGCAGGCGACCGAACCCGCGAACCCGGGCTTGATGACAGTGACGGCGACACTGCGCAGCGAGTCCGCAGCCGCGCTCGGCTACCCGGCACTGGACGTGGTATTGACCAACGTTAAAGGTCATACCGTGGCGCGGCGCATCTTCCTGCCGTCCGAATATCTCGATGCCGGCAAGGATGTGCGCGCCGGAATACCGCCGAATGCCGAATTCACGGTCGTTCTCAATATTGATAGCGGAGAACTGGGCGCGGCGGGTTTTCGCCTTGATGTGCTGGCGGCGCCTAACCCCTGAACGTCTAAATTTCTAAACTTCTAAACTTCTAAACTATCATAGATGCCTACTACCATCAGAGAGACGACGCTGCACGCCGTTCACACGGCGATGGGCGCACGCATGGTGGACTTCGGCGGCTGGGACATGCCGCTGCATTATGGTTCCCAGATCGAGGAACACCACCGGGTGCGGCGCGACTGCGGCATGTTCGATGTTTCGCATATGCTGGCGCTAGACGTAAGCGGCGACGCCAGCCACGCCCTGCTTTCCCGTGTACTCGCCAATGACGTCGATCGCCTCAAACAGCCGGGCAAGGCGCTCTATACGTGCATGCTCAATCCCGACGGCGGCGTGCTTGACGATCTCATCGTTTATTTTTTTGCTAACGACCACTATCGCCTTGTTGTTAATGCCGGCACCGCCGACAAGGACGTGGCATGGCTAACCCAGCAGCGCGACCACCACGCCGCGAACGTCAAGCTCACTGCGCGCCGTGATCTTGCACTGCTGGCCGTGCAGGGCCCAAACGCCCGTGCGCGTGTTTTTCAGGCGTTGCCGGACGTGCATGACGCGGCAGAAGAATTGCCGCCTTTCCACGCGATACAGGTCGGCGAAGTCATGATCGCGCGTACCGGCTATACCGGCGAAGACGGTTTCGAAGTCGCTCTGCCTGCCGCGCGGGTATCGGAGTTGTGGCAAAAGTTGCGTGAACTGGGCGTGACCGCGGCCGGTCTGGGTGCGCGTGATACGCTGCGACTCGAGGCCGGCATGAATCTATATGGACAGGATATGGATGAGAGTACAACGCCGTTCGAAACTGGTCTGGCGTGGACGCTAGATCTGAAATCCGCCCGTGATTTTATCGGCAAGGCCGCACTGCTGAATGCCCGCCCGCTGCGCCATGCGCTTGGATTGGTGTTGCTCGACAAGGGCGTGATGCGCAGCCACCAGAAAGTCATGACCGCGCATGGCAACGGTGAAATCACCAGCGGCGGATTTGGCCCCACGCTGGAACGTTCCATTGCGCTCGCCCGCGTGCCGTCCGCGGTTCAACCCGGTGACGAAGTCGCTGTGGAAGTGCGCGGTAAGCCCCTGCGTGCGCGCGTCGTCAAGCCGCCGTTTGCGCGCAACGGGAAGATCATGACTGTCATATAGGCATGGAGCAGGCGAAACCCGCAAAATAAAAGCCGGCGTTTGTTAAAATACAAAAGATTCAGAACGAGTTTTTCTTCCTTTTCCCTGCTCCCTCTGCGGCGGCGCTTTTCCGGAGTTAACCAATGACGACACCAGCACATCTCAAATACGCCAGATCGCATGAATGGGTGAAACAGGACGCAGACGGTACTGTCATCGTGGGCATCACTCACCATGCTCAGGAAATGCTCGGCGATCTGGTATTTGTCGAAGCGCCCGTGGTTGGCCGCAAGCTCAAGAAGGGCGAGGAATGCGCGGTCGTCGAATCGGTCAAGGCGGCCGCTGATATTTATGCGCCGCTATCCGGCGAGGTTGTCGCGGTCAATGCCGACCTTGCGGATGCGCCGGAAAAAATCAATGCCGATGCATATTCATCATGGATTTTCAGATTGAAACCCGATGACATCTCGGAACTCTCGGGATTGCTGGATGCCGCCGATTACCAGAAGATCACGGACCAAGAGAAACACTGACGATAGTGATATTGAACTGCCAAAGCGGTCGTTTTTCCGCGTAAGTATTCATTTCGCACTGCCTGTCAGATTTCACCATTTCAATGCCGTTCATCCCCCATACCAAAGAAGATATCGACGCAATGCTGGCCGTGATCGGCGTGGCGTCCATCGACGAACTGTTTGACGAGATTCCACCTGCATTGCGCAGCGCCGGCCTCAAGCACGTTCCATCCGGCATGAATGAAATGGAAATTACGCGTTTGATGCACGAACGCGCGGAACGCGACGGGCGCCGGCTCAATTTTATCGGCGCGGGTGCTTACGAACACCATATTCCGGCGGCGGTGTGGCAGATTGCAACGCGCGGTGAATTTTATTCGGCGTATACGCCCTATCAGGCCGAAGCGAGCCAGGGCACCTTGCAGCTGCTTTATGAGTATCAATCCATGATGGCATCGCTTACCGCCATGGATGTCGCCAATGCCAGTCTCTATGACGGCGCCTCGGCGCTCGCCGAAGCAGTGCTGATGGCGGTTCGGCTGCATAAGACATCGCGCCGGGTGTTGATGCCTGCAACCATCCATCCTGCATACCGCAAGGTCGTGCATGCCCTGGTCAGGGACCAGAACATCGAGCTCGTAACCGTTCCTTATTGCGCCCGGCGCGGCCATACCATACCCAACGCACTGGAGAGTTACCAAGGCGGGGACTACGCAGCGCTGGTGGTGCCGCAACCCAACTTCTTCGGCGTTCTTGAGCCGGTGGACGAATTGACCGCGTGGGCAAAAGCAAACGGCATGTTGGTGGTCGCGGTGGTAAACCCGGTTTCACTGGCGTTGCTGCAGCCGCCGGGTGTATGGGCAGGGGGTGGGGCCGACATCGTCGTCGGCGAAGGTCAACCGCTGGGCGTGCCGCTGGCAAGCGGCGGTCCGTATTTTGGCTTTATGGCGTGCCGCAAGGCGCATGTGCGTCAGATGCCTGGGCGCATCGTCGGGGCCACCGTGGACCGCGACGGCAAGCCCGGTTATACGCTGACGCTACAGGCGCGCGAGCAGCACATCCGCCGTTCAAAGGCGACTTCCAATATATGTACCAATCAGGGGCTGGCGGTAACCGCGGCGACCATATACATGGCGCTCGTTGGTGCCGACGGTCTGGCCGACGTTGCGCGAGCCTCGCATGCCAACGCGTGCAGGCTGGCTCAAGCGCTGGCGAAATTGCCCGGTGTCAGTCGTGCGTTCAGCGGCCCGGTGTTTCACGAGTTTGTGGTGCAGCTCACGGAACCCGTGGAAAGCGTATTGCGGTCGCTCAAGGCGCAAGGCATACTGGGCGGCTTCGCGCTGACGCGGGACTATCCGGAGTTGGGTGACGCACTGCTGGTGTGCGCGACCGAAACCAAGTGCGACGATGATCTCATGCGTTACGCTGATGGATTACAGCGTATCCTCGGATCATGCGTCGTTGCTGCATCAAGCGCGTTGCAATCTTCAACTATATAAATACTTACAGGAGCTCTTAGATGTCTACCGTTACACTCGGCGGCAACGCCGTCACCGTTTCCGGCAGTTTCCCCCAGACCGGCGCCAGCGCGCCGGAGTTCAGCCTCACCGGCAAAGATCTCAAGGACGTGGGCCTGAAGGACTACGCAGGCAAGCGCAAGGTGCTCAACATCGTACCCAGCCTCGATACACCGACCTGCCAGGTTTCGACACGCAAATTCAATGAGAAGGCCGGCAGCCTGGCCAATACCGTGGTACTGGTCGTGTCGGCCGATCTGCCCTTCGCCATGAAGCGTTTTTGCGAAGCCGAAGGACTCAATAATGTAGTCACCCTGTCGACCATGCGTGGCCGTGATTTCCACGGCAAGTACGGCGTGGACATTGCGGATGGCGTGCTCAAAGGGCTTACCGCACGTGCAGTGGTGGTGCTCGACGAGAGCAACAAAGTTATCTACTCGCAACTGGTGCCGGAAATCAAAAACGAGCCGGACTACGATGCGGCGCTCGCTGCGCTTAAATAAGGTTTCGGGGCGTAAATGACTCGCAGGAAGGCGCCGATCCATGCTGATTTTTGATTTGTCTCAGCCGGGTCGGCGCAACTTGTCCCAAGCACCTCGCGCGGCGGCCGAGCCGGATCCGGACGCAATTCCGGCTGACTTTTTACGCCAGTCGAGACCGGTACTGCCGGAGGTTTCGGAACTCGATGCGGTGCGGCACTATACCAATCTGTCGCGCAAGAACTACTCGATCGACACGCAGTTCTACCCGCTCGGTTCTTGTACGATGAAATACAACCCCCGCGCTTGCAACTATCTCGCGATGTTGCCGCAATTTTTGGCACGCCACCCCAGTGCGCCGAGCGACACCGGGCAGGGTTTTCTGGCGTGCATGTATGAACTGCAGGAAATGTTGAAGGACGTTACCGGCATGGCGGGCGTCAGCCTGGCGCCGATGGCGGGCGCGCAGGGCGAATTTGCCGGGGTGGCCATGATACGTGCTTATCACAGTGCGCGTGGCGACAACGCGCGCACGGAAATTCTGGTCCCCAACGCCGCGCACGGTACCAACCCCGCATCGGCCGTGATGTGCGGTTACACGGCCCGGGAAATTCACACTGACAGCGAGGGCAACGTTGATCTGGCCGCGCTTCGTGCCGTGGTGGGGCCGCACACCGCGGGGTTGATGCTGACCAACCCGTCAACGCTCGGGGTATTCGAACGCGCCATCATGGAAATACGCGAGATCGTGCATGCCGCCGGAGGATTGCTCTATTACGACGGCGCCAATCTCAACGCCATCCTCGGCAAGGTCAAGCCCGGCGACATGGGCTTCGACGTCATACACATGAACCTGCACAAGACGTTTTCGACGCCGCACGGCGGTGGCGGACCGGGTGCCGGTCCGGTCGGCGTGGCGACGCGATTGCTGCCGTATTTGCCGTTGCCGGTAGTTGTACAAAAGGACGACGCCTATCGATTGCAGGACGAGCAGGATCTGCCGCACTCGATAGGGCGATTGTCAGCGCATGCCGGCAATGCCGGCGTATTGTTGCGCGCCTATATCTACGCAAAACTACTGGGTCGCGAAGGCATGCAGCGCGTTGCAGAATTCGCGACACTGAATGCAAATTATCTGATGATCCAGCTTAAGCGCGCCGGATACACGCTTGCGTTCCCGGCGCGTCGCGCAAGTCATGAGTTCATCATCACGCTCAAGGACCTTAAGGACAAAACCGGTGTCACCGCGATGGATGTCGCAAAGCGCCTGCTCGACAAAGGTTTCCACGCGCCGACGACCTATTTCCCGCTGCTGGTGCCGGAGTGTCTGCTGATCGAGCCGACCGAAACCGAATCGCGGCAGACATTGGATGCCTTTGTGCAGGCTATGAAGGAGATACTCGCAGAGGCGCATCATTCTCCTGATGTCCTTAAGAGCGCACCGCATACCACACCCGTGCGCCGGCTGGACGACGTCAAGGCCGCCCGCGAACTGAATCTGACGTGGAAGCCGGCGGCGTAGATACACCGTCAATTACTCACGATCACGCGAGCAAATGGGCGATTCGTGTATCCCGCCCCGCGCATGATGAGAGTTCCGGCACGCAATCGTAGGAGGATCGGTTGAAACGCATCTGGCGTGCACTTTTGCATTCACTCGATGGTTTTGCGGCAGCGTTCAAGTACGAAGATGCATTCCGTCTGGAAGTGCTGCTGGCACTGATACTGGTACCGCTGGTGCTGTCCATGCACGTGAGCGGCATTGGTAAAGCCTTGATGGTAGGCAGTGTCCTGCTGGTGACGGTCACGGAATTGCTCAATTCCGCGATCGAAGCGGTCACCGATCGCGTGTCGCTTGAAGACCATGTGCTCGCCAAGCGTGCGAAGGACATGGGTAGCGCGGCAGTCATGATCAGTCTGATCAACGTGCCGGTTGTGTGGTTGCTGGTGCTGCTCGGTTAAGCCTGGTTTCCTGTTGGGAAAGTTCCGGCGACGCATTGCGCCGATGCTATAATTCCCGATTATTTTCAGAGACTTGCCCATGCAAACGTTGATCTGCGGTTCTATCGCCTACGACACCATCATGGTGTTTCCGGGCCGCTTCAAGGAACAGATACTTCCCGAGAAACTGCACATCCTGAACGTCGCGTTTCTGGTTCCCGACATGCGTCGCGAATTTGGCGGCTGCGCCGGTAACATCGCTTATAACCTGAACATGTTGGGCGGCAATGCGCTGATCATGGCCGCCGTCGGCGATGACTATCAACCGTACGCAAACCGCCTGCAGGCGCTGAAATTGTCGCAGAGCCACATCCGCCAGGTGAGCGGTTCTTTCACCGCACAGGCGTTTATCACCACCGATCTCGACGACAACCAGATCACGGCGTTTCATCCGGGTGCGATGAATTTTTCCCATCAAAATCATGTCGCCGACGCAAAGGATGTCTCGCTGGGCATTATTTCGCCCGATGGCCGGGATGGCATGTTGCAGCACGCGCGCGAATTTCACGCCGCCGGCATACCCTTCATATTCGATCCCGGGCAGGGCCTGCCGATGTTCAATGGCGATGAACTGATCGATTTCGTGCGCATGGCGGAATATTTGACTGTTAACGACTACGAAGCACAGCTTCTGCAGGAGAAAACCGGACAGTCATTGGAAAAACTTGCGCAACTTGTGCGTGGATTGGTTGTCACATTGGGAGCGCAGGGTTCGCAGGTCTATGCTGACGGTAAGCGGGTCGACATTCCGTGCGTTAAAGCGGAGCAGGTGGTCGATCCAACCGGTTGCGGCGATGCGTATCGCGCCGGCTTGCTGTACGGGCTGACGCAAGGAATGGATTGGGCATTGACGGCGCGTTTGGCGGCATTGCTGGGTGCGATCAAGATCAATCACCGTGGTGGCCAGAACCATAGGTTCACGCGTGAAGAGATCGGTGTTCGCTTCAAGGAAAACTTCGGCACAACCGTCTGGTAATCGGAGGTGGATATGAAACAGATGTTATTTGTCACGGCTGGGCTTGCCGTTATCGTCTTATCGGGATGTGCGCCCAGCCAGTCGGGCAGTGTTTATTCCCGCGACAGAGTCGGGCAGGAGCAGACGGTGCGTGGCGGGGTAGTCGACAGCGTGCGTGCGGTGCAGATCGAAGGAACGCGCAGCGGCATAGGGCTCGCTGCCGGTGCCATAGTCGGTGGAATCGCTGGCAGCACGATAGGGCATGGGCGTGGATCCGCGGTGGGCGCTGTGCTGGGGTCGGTGGCCGGTGGCGTCGCGGGGCAGGCTGCGGAGCAAGGGGGTACGCGCACGAACGGCGTCGAAATCACGGTCAAACTCGAAAATGGCAGTTTGGTTGCGATCACGCAGGAAGCGGACGCGACCGTATTCATCCCCGGTGACCGCGTGCGCATCATATCCGGTGGTGGCGGATCCCGCGTTACGCGGTATTAACCTTCAAGGCGTGGCCGCCCTTTGCATGGGCGCTGGAACAGCTTCTGGTCCGAAAGTCTGAGCGCGCTTAACGTGCGGCCCCACACGCAACCCGTATCGATCGCAAATACGTTAGCTTCGGTATAAAGACCCAGCGCTGCCCAGTGGCCGAAAATGACCGGTGTGCCGCGACTGCGCCGCCGCGGTACGTTGAACCACGGCATGTATCCGCGCGGCACGTCGACAGGTGCGGTTTTGTGGGTGAACTCCATTTTCCCGTCCGCCGTGCACAAGCGCATTCTAGTGAGCGAGTTAGTGATCACTCGCAAACGGTCATATCCGGTCAAGTTATCGCGCCAGCGGGTAGGTTTGCTGCCGTACATGCGGCGCAAAAACTCATCATAATCATGATTTTGTAATCGTTCCTCGACTTCACGCGCGAGCTTGAGCGCTTTCGCAATCGACCACTGCGGCAGCAAACCGGCGTGCACCATCGCGTAGCCTGCTTCGACATGCATCAGCTTGCGATGGCGTAGCCACGTCAGCAGTTCATCACGGTCGGGCGCGCGCAATATCGCGTCCAGAGTATCGCCGTGACGCAAGTGCGTGTGACCCGCAGCTACCACCATGAGGTGCAGATCGTGATTGCCCAGTACCGTGGTAGCGCGCGCGCCCAGACTCTTCACAAAGCGCAATACGGCGAGAGAATGCGGGCCGCGATTGACGAGATCACCGACCAGCCACAGGCGATCGCGTTTGGGATCGAAGCGGCACTGGTCGAGCAGCCGCCGGAAAGGCGAGTAACAGCCCTGAATATCACCTATCGCGTAGATAGCCATTCTGGTTTAGGCGTGAGGAGCGAGGAGGTAAGAGTAAAGAGTGAGGAGTTAAGAGTAAGGAGTATGAAGCGTACCCCGGGTTACGTAGGCGGTGAGTATTTGCACATAAGAAAGGGCGTTATGCCAATAAAAAAGGCGCAGAACATTCTGCGCCTTTTTTATTGGTTGGATGCACGCTATTTCTTTTTCGCGGGAGCGGCGGCAGGCGCGGCCTCGGGTTCCTTGAAGTTGGCGCCGGCCTGATTCGCCATATACGCGACTGCACGAGCTAACTCGATGTCGGTCAAGTCCGGATTGCCGCCGCGCGCCGGCATATTGCGTATGCCCTTGATGGCGCTCTGCGTCAGGTTTGGAAGCCCGCGGGAAATCAGTTTGCCCCACGCCCCTTTGTCGCCAGTTTTCGGGGCGCTGAGCACGCCGCTCGCGTGACATGTACCGCACACCGAGTCCACGACTTGCTTGCCGGTTTTCACGACCACGGGGGCATTTGGGTCGGTGACTTCGATCTGCCCCACCGGTTTCAGCCGCGCCGCCACCGCGGCATCTGACATCGCGGGGTTGGTCTTGTTGGTATTGACCCCGGTAGTCAAGAGCTGCGACAGCATCACGATAATCGTGATCGGCACCAGTAACGAGGCCAATATGACTATGATCAATTGCTTGGGCGTCTTGATGGGGGAGGAGTGTGCCTCGACGTGTACTTCGCTCATGAAATATCCCTGCAGTCAGCGCTGGAAAGTTACGTATTATAGCGGCATCGCTGCATACCGTAAAACGGCTGGAAATCGACGCAAGTCGCCGCACATATTGAAGATACTGAGCACAATCGACGTTTCCGAAATGGACGCTTAGGGCGAAACCCGCTATCCTAGCCCCCTGCCGTTACCTCATACGCGCCCGTAGCTCAGCTGGATAGAGTGTCGGCCTCCGAAGCCGAAGGTCGCCCGTTCGAATCGGGCCGGGCGCACCAAAATTCAAGAGGTTAGCTAGTAGTTTGCTTACTCTCGTCTTCTGACTGTCCCGCCGAGGGGATTTGCAACAATCTCCGCGTGCGGTGCCAAGTGTGCCGGCGCAAGGTGCGCGTACCGCCGCACCATCTATTCTGACTGCCAGGCGCCCATCACTTGCGCAACGTTTAGCGGTGTGCCGTGTTGCACGAGCCAGCCTGCCCAGGTGTCGCGCAAATCGTGCCAGCGGAAATCTTCAATGTTTTTTGCCACGCCTTGGTATTCGCCTGTCAGATCGGTTTCCTGCGAAACGTAAAACCCTGCGATGGAGGCAAGCCACGCTGTAGATTGAGGACGCTGTGTGCGACTCATCTACTCCAAGATATTGGTAACTCGGGTGTTTAGCGGAATCATGATTCTACGTAGGTAAAAATACAATATGTGTATCATTTGTAGGTAAATGGGAACCATTGATAGCCGATTTGGCTGGAACGTTCTCGGCGCAGTTAATTTTTAGGTAAATTTACACAAACATTGCAGAATATAGGCGTTTTTCCACTTAATGTAGGTACTTTTACAAATGTCACCGACAGACCGTCAGGTTGGCTACAACGCACTGATCACCCGCTACGGGCTAACTTGCGTGGATGATCGCACCTCCAGTTTTATCGCCAAACGCCGGAACGTGGTCGATCGGATGGAACTCGCCGACGGTTCAGTCGTGGCCCACTACCCCCGGCAAGTACGACTTTGACGATACGTTGTCGGGTCATCTGGAGTTCTG